>JAEZRV010000039.1 GCA_023444055.1 Bacillota bacterium | reverse complement strand
AACCTTCTGTAATAGTTCTCCATCTACCATAACAAAACATGTTCTTAGTATTTCATGTCTTCTTACAAGTTCTGTAAGTACTTTACTTGTCTTTTCTATATCCGAATCTCCATTTAATTTAACTACTGCAGGCATGTTGTATGCAATTCCTGTGTCCTTGATTTCATTGATCATATACTGTCTTTTCTGGGTTGATGACACTGGATAGTATTCTTTTTCTTCTGCTTTTGGTATTTCTTTATATTCATTATCCACTTTACACAATAATGAATCAGCTAATTGTGCAATTGTCTGATTTTCAAAAAATTCAGTAACATCTATTTTTACGCCAGTTGCTTCCTCTATCATATTGATAGCCTTGATTGCTCTTAACGAATTCCCTCCTAGTTCAAGAAAATTTTCATCTCGTCCGATTTTTTCGATTTTTAGTACACTTTCAAATATCACTGCTATTTTATTTTCCATATCTGTAATTGGTTCGGCATAAACATTGGAGAATTTTATTTTATAATTTGCTAAAGCGATTTTATCAATCTTTCCATTTATAGTTAAAGGCATTTTATCCATCTGGATAATAACATCTGGAACCATATAATTGAGCATGCTCTCTCTTAATTCCTTCTTTAACATATTTATATCTAATGAAAAATCACTTGTTATAAATGCAACAAGTGTCACTACTCCTTTATCATCTTCCTTGGTAATAACACAAGAATTATTTATATTAGGATGTTGAGATAGTAGTCTTTCTACTCCTTCTATCTCAACACGCATTCCTCTTACTTTTACCTGATTATCTTTTCTTCCTAAGTATTCGAGTTCTCCCTGATAATTCCACTGTACTATGTCTCCAGTCTTTAGCATTTTCCCCTCACCAAATGGGTTTCTAACAAATATCTTATCTGTTAATTCCTTGTTGTTAATATATCCATCTGAGACTGCTATTCCTGTTACACATAATTCTCCAGGCATATACATCCCACATACATGACTTCCATTCATTACAAATACTTTTGTATTTGCAACTGGTCTACCAATCGGTATTCTTTTAGATAGTCTTCCCTTCGTTCCTTTCCATACCGCAACAATCGAGCCTTCTGTTAGTCCGTATGCATTAACATGCCATGTCAATTTACTAATTCTATCAAAAGTTCCAGTATCACATTCTGATGCTCCTGTCTCAATAATTCTGTTTTTCCTGTTTGGGGTTATGTATTTACAATATTGTGCTGGAATTAATGTAATCGTAATATTCATTTTTTCCATATATTCCTGATATTTATTTATATCTACTATAATATTGTCCGTTACTAGACATAGTCTTGCTCCCGCAAATAATGTTGTCGTAATCTCATATATTGAAGTACTAAACACAAATGGTGCAAATTGAGTTATGGAATCTTCAGTATTAATTCCAAATTCTCTAAGATTATATTCGCAATAATTTATCACTGTATCATGTCTTATCATAACTCCTTTTGGCATTCCGGTAGTTCCTGAAGTATATAATACTGCTACAATATCTTTTGGGTCATTTTTTCTTTCAATTATAGGGCTTTTTTCTTTGTATATTGAGTCATCGTTCAAATTAATAATATTTATTTCTTTCTCTACTTCAATATCAGTCGCAGTTGTTAAAAGAGTTTTTACATTACAATCATTTAAAATATATTCTCTTCTTTCTTTTGGGCAATCAACAGCTATAGGTATATATGCTGCACCTGATTTTATAGTACCGAATATTGCACAGATTAATTCAATTCCTCTTTCGGCAATAATTGCAACATAATCACCTTTACAAACATCTGTTTTTATTAAATTTGCTGCAATCTGATTACATTTATTATTAAATTCTTCATATGTAACTTCAACATTCTTATAAACTAGTGCCACTTTCCTTGAATGCCTATTTACAACGCTATCCAATATCTCCTGTACACACTTTCCGCTTGAATACTCTGTATCAGTATTATTTATATTCTCTAATATTCCCTGTTCATACTTCGATACTACATGCAATTCACTAACCCGCTTCAAAACATCCTCTAACATACTCTTGAGTATAGTCTCAAAATGTAATTGCATTACAATAATTTCATTTTCTTCATAAACTTCTTCATTATAATCATATATTATTTTGTCGATATTCTTACTATCATCAACTTGTAAGTATACTTTTAATGTATTTCTTTCTTCTCTTTGATTAATTTCTTGCTGATCTGTATTGATTTTAAAACTAATATATGTTTTTTCCAAATCTATATTTTCTGCACAAACTTCCTCATTCATCTCCTCACTAGGAGCATTTATTTTTACCATAACCTTATCTAATACATCTTTTACACTGTCATTACAATTAACAATATTAGTAAAGTATAAATTACTAGATGTATTAAGAAAAATAACATTTTTTTCATAGATTACATTCTGCAAAATATTAAAAGCACTTATATATAATACTTCAAAACTTATCTTCTCCTTGTCACAAAAGTCATTTATGCCACCATAAAACTCCATTAATTTCATTTCTTTAATCATAAATTTTTCCCTTTCTAAGAACATTAATTTTGGTGCTTAGTATATCGCTTTTTTACATTATTATAGAAAATTAGTTAATAGCTCGATGTGTCACTATAAAGTGGCCTGTTTCCATTGTGACAATTCATAAGGGGGTAGATGACAGTGTTTGAAAAATAGTTTTTCATCCGAAAGAAAATTGCTATACTGCCTGTCCTCTTTCTTTTTGAAGGGCCTATGATTTTAATCTTCCAGTCTCCGGTGAATTTCGGTGTTCAGTTCTTTCTAAACTAAAAAAACCACATAAATAGTATCTATGTCATGTGGTTTTTTACAATATTAAAATCCACGCATCAGTTTTGGAGCTATCGTAAAAAATAGGGTATATATACAAACTAATATTATTTATGTATGTAAGTAGAAGTTCTTCAAAGAAATCAATAGATATTATCAAAAAACCATGTTTTTATTCAGAAAGAACCATTAAAGACTTTTTTATTTTTGGAAATATAATTATACCCGGAATAAATAGTAATTATAATCGCTATCCCCATTACATACCTGTCAAATGGAAAGTCAGTTAATAGGCTAAGTGGGTAGTTCTTTAATAATGCTAATGCTACCGCAATACATTGAAACTTCATCTTAAGTTTGCCCCATTTATCCGCCTGTAAAACTATTCCATCACCAGCAGCTATTAATCTAAATCCCGTAACAATAAACTCCCTGGAAATTATAATTATAGCAACCCAACTACTAATGTCATTACGTTCTGCCAAAGCAATTAACGCTGCTGCCATTAATAGCTTATCAGCTATCGGATCTATAAACATCCCAAACTTTGTTTGCAAATTTCTTTTTCTTGCTATATAGCCATCAATCCTATCTGTACTTGCAGAAAGAATGAAAACTATTCCCCCAACATAATTCCCGTAATTAAGTATGAAGTTATTTATTACTACTAATTGTTGGTTCAAAAAGCCAATATATACGCTATTAAGAATCCATGCCGGCAATGGTACTATAAATATTAACATAAACGGAATCAAAAAAACCCTTGACAAAGTAATTTTATTAGGAAGATTCATTGAACTACACCCTTTCATATATTTTTAAATTATTTGTATATTATACCATAAATAATTTTATTTGCTAACCAAATATAAAAAAGAATAGAAGTACCATATAAAATTGGATTTTAAGACCTTTTCACTGCTACCTGCACAATAATAGACGAAATGTATTGAAAATTATTCCAACAATATTTAAAAACCGTAGGAATAAGTCATATTCCAAGCTTAGTGACAGTAAAATAAAGATTATTAGTATAGTTAGAAAATTTCATACAGTAGATTCCGGAAATGCTTGGTATAACTACTGGAAGCAGAATTTTAAAAGTTTGTTTTCAAATCTTTAAGACTGTAGCAAAACGAGCTATATTATTAATATGTAAATAATATTCTAGTTTTTGTGTCAAAGTTTTTACAATACCTTAAAGCAATATTAGTATTTATATTTCTCAAGTCTGTATTTAAAGAAAAGCCACGCATGAAGGTTTTACAGTTTCTGTTTTGGAATATTTGAGTATACTGCTAATATTTAAAAAATTTATGATTTAAATCAGTTTTATGAAATTGTTTCATCTCTTGCGGCTGCACTGCATTCCCCATTATTTCTGCAATACATTTAACAAGCTTTTCTATCTCATCCTCTGTATTAAAAAAACCAATAGAAACCCTGACGTAACCCATCTCAAGTATTGCCCTTACAGCAATGCCCTCTGCTCCTAAATGTCCCACTAGTTTTTGCGGTGAAATCCCTTCGGCCCTAAAGCTTAGCAGTCCGGCTGCTTCTTTAGGAGTTATTATTTTTATTCCAGGCAAGCCACCTAATTCTTTTCTAGCAATCTGGCTTAACTCACTGATGCGTTTAAACATCCATTTCAGACCAACTTCTTCAACAAGCCAATCAATGCTTATTTTCTGACCTACAATTGATGGCAAATAAGAAGATGCAACTTCAAAACGCTGTGCATTTGGTTTAGTGCGAAAATAATCAGGAGCATTCAGTAGTTCGATTGAATTGTAACCTATATATGTTTGAGAAAGTTCAGTTAATCTTTCTTTTTTTATGTAGAGTGCACCTGTACCCTCCGGTCCACATAACCATTTTTGTCCTGGTATACTATAAAAGTCCACATTTAAATTTTTTACATCAACAGGAATAGCTCCTACTGCCTGTGCACCATCCAGTAGAACAGGAATTCCATGTTGATGAGCAAGTTGGATAATTTCTTCTACAGGAAGCAATTCACCTGTACTATAAAGAACATGTGACATTGCAATTAGCCTAACTTTAGAACTAATTTGTTCTTTTAGTTCCTTCAAAGGATTCTCGTTGGAAGCAATTTTAATACAAACTCCGTATCGACTTTGAAGTGTATAAAGTGGAAGTAATGTAGCTATATGTTCCATTCCGATACCTAAGGCTAAAACCTCATCTTCCTGTTTCCATTTAAATCCCCAGATTATGTGGTTAATACCCTCGGAAGTATTGGCGGTAAGTGCAATTTCTTCAACATCCGCGTTAATCAATTTTGCTATTGATTCTCTTGCTTCGTTTCTAGCTTTATCCCGCTTTTTTACCAGATCAGACATGCTTACACTAATTCTGCCATAATTCAATTCTTCCTGTTGTGTTTTCAAAATCGCTTCTGATGTGCTTAACGCAAGAGGTCCCATTGTTCCAGTATTCATATAAACTATTTCTTGTACTGCCGGTAAAGATTTCCTTATATTTTCAATGTGCGTTCGTTCTTCTCTTGCGCCAAAAATCCCCATCACTCGCTATTTTCCCCTTGATTATTAATATTGATTTAAGCTTGCACAAGTAACTATCCAAGTTTTAATTCAACCCTCAATCTATCATACTCCATCAATAAAGATTGTCAGATTATTTAAACCCAGTAATTGCAGAATAAAATTATAATGCTCAGCCGTTGCTCTTATCTAAACTCTTGGCTCTTAATATTAAATATTTGTAAAAAAACAATACAAAAATAAATGTGCATATCGAAATAATCTGTGATGTTGAAAGAATTCCAATATTACCTCTTGAGTCATCTCTAAAAAATTCAATAAAGAACCTTCCTATACAATATAATATTAGATACAGTGCAGCAACACTACCTCTTTGTTTTGCTTTTTTTGCATAAACTATCAGTATTGCTGCAATCAAGAAACTTCCTGCACTTGAAAAAAGTTGTACTGGAAATAACTTCACTCCGTTAGGAGCATATGGAGAGTTGCTGAAAACAACACCAACAAACGAGTTTGTTTCTTTTCCATAACAACATCCGGCGAGAAAACACCCTATTCTACCAAATCCCTGTGCTAATGCAATTGATGGAACTACCAAATCAAAATATTCTATAAAATTTATCTTTTTAATTTTACAATATATGTAACCTGTAAGAATACCGCCAATAATACCACCATATACTACAAAACCATTTGACACATCTAATAATCTCGAAGGATCCGAATAAATGCTCCGGAATTCTACTATATAAAATAGTAGTTTCGCACCCAAAAATCCACCGATTATGCCGAACACTCCAAGATCAAAAACATAATCTGTATTCAAACCAAATTTCTTTGCTCTATAGTACGCCATCAGTATTGCAAATAAAAAACCAATTGAAATCATCAGGCCATAACTATGAATAGTCAATTCTCCAATATTAAATAAATCTGCATGCAATTGCTGCACCTCCTCAATAATCCTTAGTATACATTACATTTCTAATCTATAGTATATTTTAGTGTCCAATATGTCAAATACTATATTTGTTTATAATTGTTTTAATTGCATTTAGTATTCATATAGCCCCTCATTTAATCTCCTATATATTTTTTATCTAATCCATAATCAAGGCTCTAGGACTTATATTTTGAATTTTTCTAGATGGTATCCAAGAACTTATAAGGCCTATTAAATGACAAATGGGGATAACAATTAATACACCGTATAAAGTCTGAACTCCTGGAAATTTTTCAATTCCTACTCCTGATATTAATAGTTCCATCATTTTGTCGGCACTAAGATAGCTTAGCGATATCCCAATTATGCTTCCGATAGCTGTTAGTAAAAGTACTCTCCAAACTATTGTCATTCTTATTTGGGAAGGAACCATCCCAATTGATTTATACATTCCGAAAATCTTTTTTTCTCTATAGATACTAACCATGGTTGAGTTAAAAATAACAATTAACATAACAATAGAGAATATACTGCTTAATACAATTACAAATGAATTTATTCCTGCCTCTATACCGTACATATACCCATTTATTGTTTCATCAAATGGCTGTAAGTCTACCTTATTATCGTATTTTTTTAAATATTCTACTTTAAATGAATTACTTTCTCTTATATTATTATATAGCAGAGCATATCTGTATATCCGATAGTCTGGCATTGATAACCTGACAGTTGAGGCTTGTACTCTCAGGTTCCATCCCATACGGAAAATTCCTTGGTAAATACCTGTTATCTTCAAATCCATTTTCTCTCCAAAAATGCTAACAGTGATATAGTCACCAATACCTTTATTATATTCTTTACTTACATTGATGTTTATGGATACTTCGTTATCGCTCGAAGGATTTCTTCCCTCCAAGTTTACTTCACCTATTTGTGACATTTCCCCATCATATGCGGACAGAGTAACATTTCTAGAAGGTTTTCCATTTTGAGCCTCTATCCTTGTTGGAATTCCAACATCCTGCACAGGTATAACATACTTAACCCTTTTGTCGGCCTTAACTATATCAAATAAATGCTTTTTCAGATTTGAACTTGCATTTTCTTTAAGCACCAATGTATCATATCTTTTGTCAAACCCCCATTCACTTGCCTTTTTAAATACATTCGAGCCATTAAATGTATTTATTAGATATATGGAAAATGTCAATACAGCTGATAAAGCTACAAAACCGAATACCATAAGCAACGACTGTCCCCTTTGTGTAAATATTTGTTTAATAGCAATATATACGGAAACAGGAATTTTTGATAGTCTATTCATTCTTACAATTTTAATATTCTTTATTTCAATAAGTTCTTCCTTAATAGCATTGATTGGTTTTAAACCTCCAGCCCTTCGTGCCGTAAAAAAAGACACAAAACCAACAATAAAAACAATAATGAAAAAGGTCGTAATGCTTGGAATTAGAAGTGAGAGCTGCATCGATGTAACTCCCATTGACCTAGTCAAAATTTCAGTTAAGGTATTAATAACAAATGTACTTACAAAAATCCCGGCAGAAACAGATAGTATTGATAAAAAAACGTATTGTAAAGCATATAGTGCTGTGATGGAAAAAGGAGTGTATCCCTGCGCTTTTAAAATACCTATTGTCTTTAAATCAGATATTATTGCAGATGATATTGTAAAAGCAATTATGAAAACTGCAATTATCATTAATACAAACGAAAAAATAATTAAAATCGCTCCCAGAATCTGATATTGCATTAAATATGTTGTTGATATCAACTCATAATCAAAGATACTTCCTGTAAAGGACTTCCTCAAAAAATGTTCAAAATTTTTCCATAGTTCATCTTTTTTCGAATAGTCGTCAAAGCGAAGCCCTATAAAACTTCCATTATGTGTTTTTGTATCAAACATTTTTTTTAGTTGATTTGGTGCAATCCATACCCGTACAGGACCCATGGATGGAGAACCAAACTGAGGATCAGCCACTATAGCTGATATTTTCATTTTTTGGCGGTCATGTTTTGTTGATACTTCTAAAAAATCTCCAACTTTGATTTTATGTTTGTCAGCATAGCTGATACATACCCATATTTCACCTTTTTTAGGACATCTTGTTCCTTCACCCTCCATTATTGCAAGCTTGTCCTGCACTAACAGTTTATCAGGTTTTTCTGTAAAAAATATCTCACTGTCTGAAAGTTCTTTACCTTTAAAGATAATTCTGTCTGTAGAATAATGATACTTAAAGGACTGTACAGTTACCCCCTCGGTATTTTTCCACCACCTTGTTATTTTATCATTATCAAAAATACCATACATATTTGCAATTTGTATTTGGGAAGCATTTAATGTTTCATACATTTTTTCAAAAGGTTTACTAACGCTGGTTGTAATGCAAACCGCAGTTGAAAACATGATTGCAACCAGGGCAACAATTATCCCAATTAAAATGCTTTGTACTTTTCTTTTTTTAAAGTTTGCGAGTAAAAGGATGATAATACCTTTCATGTTACCACCCCTTCTCCGAAAGATATGTAAATAGCTGTTTTTCTCTTTCATCACTATCGCGGCTTTCATACCTCTTTAGCCTTAAATCTCCATCTATTTGGCCATCTTTTATAAAAAGTATCCTATCAGCTCTACAAGCTGCTTTAACATCATGTGTTACCATAACAATAGTTTGACCTTTTCTCACATTGATTTCTGTCAAAATATCAAGCACATTGGTACCCTGTTCTGAATTAAGGCTGCCTGTTGGTTCATCTGCAAAAAGAACACGTGGATTATTGATCAATGCTCTTGCGATAGCGGCTCTTTGCTGCTGCCCTCCAGACACTTTTGAAGGTAACCTTTCTGTCAGAAAGCTGATATCCATCATTCCCATCAATGTTCTGGCATCTTCATGAACCTTTTTCCTGTCCTTATTAATCAAATAGCCAGGCAGAGAAATATTCTCCAACAGAGTAAGATTTGGAACAAGATTTATTGCCTGAAAAACAAATCCCATATTTTTTCTTCTAAATATTGCCAATTCCTTTTCTTTTAGTTTATCTATGCATTGATCTAAAAAATAAATTTCCCCTGCTGTAATACTGTCCATCCCGCTAAGGAGATAAAGAAGAGTAGACTTGCCAGAGCCAGAGCTTCCCATGATTATAGTAAATTCGCCTTCAAATATTTCTATGCTTATACCTCTAGTTGCATGGAATTGTTCCCCATCACTTACAAACGTTTTGCACAAGTTTGAGGTTCTTATTATCGGTTTTGCCAACATAATCACTCCATTCATATGTTGTAATATGCATTTAAATAGATACAATCCAACAATTTAATATGATAAAGAATTTCTTTATTCTAAAAATTCTTTCGCAATTTAATTAAGAAAAACAAAGAACTCAATGTAATATGTATAGCACCTCCTAAGAAAACAAAAGAGAAATAGAAACTTATTGACATAGGATGTACAATGCTGATTACTAAAACACATCCAATTAAAGAATCTATTTGATCCAGTACGATAAATAGTAAACCCAAACCGTTGATTTGGCTTTTCCCCGGTTGAATCCCAATTCTCCTTTTAATAAAACTATTTGGTAATTCAAAAACAACATATGCTAAACCAAGTAACAAGCCAATCATTAAGTTGTAAAAAAAGTCATTTTCGTAATTCGTGTATAGTAAATTATTCCTTTGAAAAAACGGAAATTGTCTTCCTATTTGTCCCGATAATATAACACATATCGAACTAAGAAAAACCATTCCCCAAAAACCTCTCCAAGTTTTGTTATTCCCGAAAAGCCTTCTGCCGTCTTTAAGAATTATATTGTTATCAATAGGTCTATTTAATGTCTGAAATAAAGGAGTTTTAAGAAAAAATGTATTTAAAATACAGGCAGATATAATAGGCAGTGCTGATATAACCATACTAATCATAAAGTTACCTCCTCTTGTAACAAGTTTTATAAGTTTTGACAATACTTATCTCTTAACAAATCATTAATTATCTTTTTGGGATCTTTATTAACAATTTCAGATCCAATAATATTTTCGAGGAGACTAACATCTGCATAATGAGAAAATGCACTTAGCTCCAAAACTGTAGCGATTTTTCCAACTAATCTAAATGGAAAAGCTTTAAGAAAATCTGTAAACCCTTTGGAAACCGGAATGTAATGCTGAGTCTTATGTCCAAAAACATCTGCAAATAACCCATTTAATTCGCTTAATGAAATTGGTCTTTTATAACCTATATTTAATGCTCTCCTATAAAATTGATTATTTCTGGCACTTAACAAAATGTCAATAACCAATTGGCATATAATTTTTGCATAGTCATCTGCTTCAATATAAGTAGATAGCTGTCTTCCAGTACCAACATTAAAATGGTGTTTATATGCATTAATAAGCATTGGCATAGTATATTTATCATCTTTGGCAATAATAAAACGAGGTCTCAAAACTAATGCACTTTTCCCCCATATTTCCATTTTCTCCATAATAATATCCTCTGCTTTAGAGCGAGTACCCGCAAGTGGTGTTTCGGGATTTTTATTAGCTGTTTCATCAATATTACATAAATTTCCTTGTCCATAAACTGAGAACGAACTTCCATATATTACTCCCAAGGTTGATTCCGGTAATAGTCTCATGATATTTTTTGTTCCTGTTACATTGACCTCTTCAAAGCCACTTCCGTCATCATCTCTGTTCTTCGTCCCAAAATGTATAACAATGTTGGGTTCTGAAGGAAATAGTTCTGGTGGTACATTAGGCAATGAACCAATAATCTTGGTAATATTCGACCTGTCTTCAATTTTTCGTTCGTCTCTGATAAGCACACGGATTTTTAATTTACCTTCGCTTATAAAATTAAGTTGTTCTATAATCCTGTGACCCATAAATCCTGTTCCACCAATAATAACAATGCTGATATTTTCAAATAGCATTTAACAAAAATTATCCTCCTTCAATTATATTACTTTAGGCATTTGCGAATGTCTTGATACCATTAATTTTAATGATTTTTGTTTGATTATCTAGTATTTTTACAAACTTCCATTATTTCTGTCTCCCATATTACCATATCCAAGGAATCAATCTGTGTTCTGTGTTTTCCGTATATTCGACATAGTAGGTATTTTTGCATAACTGTTTTTCCTCAACCATAATCCGGTATATTGCATTGCAATACCAGAGTATTAAACCTGTTAAAGAAAAAGGGTTAAACAAAATCGTCACTAACCCTGTATGGATTAACAATGTTCCCATATACGAAGGATGTCTGATTATTTTATATGGACCGGTTGTTACAGGTCTACCTTTTATTTCTCTTATTCTATGTGAATAAGAAGGACCAATGGCTTTAACAGCTGCAACCCGCAGCAATATTCCAGCGCTCATAATACTAATTCCTATTGACCATGCATAGAAATGTATAGTTGCTGTTCCGACAAGTGCTCCAACAAGCATATAATTTTTAATAATTCCTGCAAGTTCTAGTGTAAAGCTATCCTTTTGTGCACTTTCCAATTTTAGTTCCGATAAAGTAATCTTTATTTCCCAAATCGACCAGATAATATATTCTACAACCATTATTAAGAATAAAGCTTTTAGAAAATAATTCTCAAGCTTAACAAATCGATATATTACAAACGATCCATTTAATGAATACCCTATAATTGTAAATATTAACGGAACTGCAGAGGATATGTTTTTCATTTTCACATGCATCTCTCCCTCATTTCATAATACAAATACTCAGCTAGAAATAATTATCTTACTCGGTATTTTATGTTTTGATAAACAGTTTCTGAATATGTTTTTAACTTCTTTTTCAGTTAACTTATTATTTGTGCTTTTAAGATATAAAAAAACAATTTCTCCCAACTTTTTGTTTTCTTTAACTATCGCCCTTGCATTAATTATGCCTGAATAACTTTTAATCAAATTCTCAATTTCAGTTAAATCAACCATTTTTGATGTAACTTTTGTAATAGGATATTTTCTACCGACAAAATGAAGATAATCCTCATTATCAAAAAACCCTATATCTCCAGTATAGAAATATCCATCTTTAAATAATTCCGATGTAACCTCGTCTTTGCCAAAGTACCCGTCCGAAATTGTACAACCTTTGACTGCAATCTCACCGACCATACCTCTTTTCAAATTCTCACCATTATGATTAACGATAATAATGTTCATATATTGCTCATTTGCTGATCCAACAGTTCCAAATCGTACATTATTCTTGTAATTAAACGTAATAGGAAAAGTTTCTGTCAGTCCATATCCGTCATAAACCATTATACCTATATATTTATAAATATCTTCTTCAATACTTTCTTCCAAATAACTACCACCTGAAATAATTACTAAAGATGGATTAAGTCTTTTTACCATGCTTTCTTTTTCTAAATAGGCTTCATGAGCCAGCTTTTTAAGGAGAAGAGGTACAAAACAAACAAAACTTACATTATTTTCAACGAGCATCTCAAGCAGATTTCTTTTGTAAAAATCTGTGCAGGTAAGCAACCTACAACCTGTCGCTAAAGGAAATATAACTGAACTTGATATTCCGTATATTGGGTAATACGGCAAACAAACTAGATGCGTAGAACCAGGTTCCTGTGGATACATTTTTAATGCTTGCTCTAAAAACATAGAATAATCGTTGTATTTATGACGTACCTGAAGAGGATAACCTAGACCTTTGTACGTAAAATGGCAACTGATTATAGCATCGTCGGCAGGTGGTGTCAATTTTTGTGGAATTTTAGGGAGCGAGCTAACTTCTATCTTTTGAGTTTTCCAAAAACCAGTATTTATCCCATCAGTAGAATCTTTAAAAAGAACATACTTTAAGCTCTTATTATCAATTATAAATTCCCTTGTCTCTATATATTTCCGGGAAGTAACTATCCCATCCGGATCAAAATCCTCTAAAACCTTGTTCAATTCATAATCTGTTGCTTTAACATCATAAAATGCTGAAACAGCCCCTATTGAAGTAAGAGCATAAAAACTGAAAATGAACTCGGCTTCATTGCTTAACAAAACAAATACCTTATCTCCCTGCTTAACATTCAGCGTTTCGAAATAGCCTTTCCATATTTCTATTTCTCTCTGACATTGACTAAATGTATACTTAATACCATATCCTTCAATCTCATAAGCTATATTATCAGGGTATAAATTAGTTGCTGAAATAAACCTTTCAATGAAATTATTTTCATTTTGCATAGTAGTCATGTCCAATATCACTCTCTTTCTACCTTTAATTCTTCCAACGAATTTTATTGTAAACATCTTTACTTACAGCCTGAGCTTTATAATTAATTTCCCCTGTCACCATATTGTTGCATATAATTGTTGTTTTTAAATTAGATAATAAAGTGTCATTTAGCCTTATAACCTTTTGCTTTTCGCATTCAATATAAAAAGTGGTTTCTTTGTCGAGTGGTTCTTTTACACTAATATCCATATACAATAATATTTGCTGCATATCAAAGGGAACTCCAAATGTATGAGAAACCTGGGCAAGCAATTGTCTTGTTACCTCTAATAAATACAGTATCGATGCTGCTTTCGCATTTCCATCATAGAGAATATGATCCTTGGGAGGAATTATTGACTTACATGTAGACTTTTCGGTTTTGGCATCTACTTTCAAGTTTTCTACTACTATGTTCCTTTTATCAATCTTATGGACATACTTCTGATTTGCGAAAGAAGCATTTCCATTCTCAGCAGATTGACTTACAAACTTTGAGTTAATCTTTCTTACTCCAATATCTGCAGAGCATATGACATTTCCTTGTTGTATGACCTCAGCCATCAGATTAAACTCATTTGTATTACTAGTCACTTCATTTACTCTTATGCGAATGGAAGGATCTTTTTCACAAAATTTACTAAATTTAATTTTTAGCGAACTAAAATAATACTCGTCAATGTTTTTTATATCCAGCCTATACATAAGATGCATTTTGACTAATTGTAAAATTCCTTCCATAATGAGGAATCCAGGCACATGATCTAACTCATGGTCAAAAAAGTAGTAATGCTTTTCGTCTATGACAAGTTTCCCTTCACACTGCTTAGCAGCATGATTAAAGCGAGTACTGTCGATAACAATATTTTGAGGATTAATATATAAATCTCTAAAATATTTCTCTATTTTACTGTATCTAATAAAATCATTACCTTCAGAATACTCATTTCTCTGAGATTTAGACAATGATTGTAAAAGTTTCTTCTGATGCTCTAAAAATTCTAAAACCATTGTGGACATACTTTCATATATTAAACACTCTTTCTCAATCCCGGATTTTATTACATCATTATTGGATGTTTCCGGTTTTGTTTCATTTGCTATCGTCTCTATTCTATGTGCGTTAAAGCAGATTTCAGTCGGAAGGCATAATTTATTTTCTTTTTCTAAAAAGTCTTTTTCTTTTACAAAAAAGATAGAAGCAATTAGTTTATCCTTATCCATAAATTGAAGACAAGACAGCTTGCTGTCAGACTTAATCATTCTTATCAATTCCAATGTTCCTGATGCCTCACCCATATAACCCAAATTTTGTTTCGATATGTTTTTTTGTTTGCTAAATTCTTCAAGGTTTAATTGGCATATCTCTATGTTGTCAACAAAGGTAGCGTCAATATCTGCGGCTTTGCAGGCCTCTTCAAAAGTATTAGCGCTAGAGCCAGGAATAATTGCAGGTATATAGCCAAGTATTTCCGTTTTGCTTTCTCTTATGTCAGATAGCTTTTTAATTATGAAGGTTGAAAAGCCTTCACTAATTGGCGGTAAAGTCTCTACACGCCTACTATATGCCAAAATATCTACTGGGCTCTTTATTATATGTCCTGCTCCAATAATAAGATTTTTACAAGATGTCTCTAACCAGTACTGTGCCATTAATAGAATTTGTAGAAATGTAGTTTCATCCCCAGACATGGTTGAGTGTAAACCTTTAATGTTAAAATGTCGGGCCGGATATGCAGATAACATCGTTGGAATGGAGGATGTTATCTCCTCAAAACTAATTTCGTCATTCAAAAAGTTATTCATTTCCTTACCTAACTCAAGCATATCGTTTTTATCTCTATTAAATAACAGATAAACCTTTCGAAATTCTATTAGTGACATTATTCCGCTCATATTATTACATAAAATAATGCCGGTATCCTTTGTGTTTTTTAAGTATTCATTTCTGCAGAGCATTGTGTTAATGGTATCTACTACTAATGCCTGAAACGGATCTATTCTCATTAAAGCATTTGGTCCCATTTTTAAACCTTTTGCATCAATAATAATAGAATCAGGAAGGAAGTTCCCAATAATTTTATCCGTCTCAAAGCAGTTTAAATTATTAGTCATTTGAAATCTATTAAACGGAAATGACGAAAACCCACCTGTCTCCGTATGTAATGATGTTCTACAATTGCTTCTGTCATATCCAATATCCAAAATTGCAAGCGGTTCATTTAAAACATTTGCTTTGATATTTTGTTTACTCGGCTTTGGCAGATAACTTTTGTAATCTGATTTATTAAACGAACTTAATACTAAGTGAGCATTAGCACCTCCGAATCCAAAAGAATTGACTCCAATGTTAATTTCCGAGCAATTTTCCCCAATTTTCTCAGCCTTTTTAGGGAGATAAAAACATGATTTTTCTAATAAATCAATAGGATCAATAGGAATATGCGGAGGAATAATTCTATTACTAATTATCAAAACTGCTTTAATAATTGATGCTATACCTGCGGCAGCAAGACCATGACCTATTAAAGATTTTACGGAACCAATCGGAATTTCTTTACCGTACTTTAAGTCTCCGAAAAAATTATTAAGTACCTTTAGCTCTGTTTCATCTCCAATTTTTGTTGCAGTTCCGTGAGCTTCAATATAGTTAATGTTTATATTCATTAAATCACGATACGCTTTTGCCAAAGCAGAGATTTGCCCATTATAGCCGGGTGCAAAGGGAGATCTCTCTTCACCATTGCAGGATAGACCTATTGATTTTATTACAGAAAGTATTTTCCTCCCCGACTTTAAAGCATTTTCTACAGGCTCAATCATTATTGCACCTGCACATTCACCCAAAATTATGCCGGAAGCATCCTTTGAGAATGGGAGTATTTTATTGTCATTTGATAGAGCATTTAATTTGGTAAACCCAGCATAAAGAAAATATGGAATAAAAACATTTAGACCCATAACAATAACAGAGTCTGCAAAACCGCTTGTAATTAGTCCGATACCACTGTCCAATGCATAAAGTGATGAAGCGCATGCGTCATCGACAGCAAAACATGGTCCCCCAACACCCACGTAATTCGCAATAGACCTTATTTGCTCATCCGGTGTATATATATCTGTGTTAATCGCACTTTTTTTTAGTCCCAACAATATTTCAATATCTTTATTGAAGTAACCAACATCACTCCATGAAGTACCTAGTACTAAACCTGTATTATTCAAGTCAATTCCGTTCGATTGGGATTTTAGTTGATTTATAAGTTGCTTAGCTATTTTTTTTGCAGTAAGCACCTGCCGTCCCGAATCCATCGCGGTAGTAAATCCGGAATCTTCTGGGAGACAAAAGCCATGGTCATTATATATCCTGCTCTTATTTGGGTCTTTAAAATCCATGTATTTCTCGCGGGCTATTCCCCACTTTTTTTCAAGCGGATACACAGGTGCAACCTTGGCATCCAAAATATTTTCCCAATACTCGTCAATATTTCTTGCTCCCGGGAAAATACCGGATATACCTGTAATTGCATATTCCATATTGTGTCCTCCTTATCATCTGATTTTAATTAGGCATTGAAAACTCCAGCATAGAATCATGCGTCAACAATACACAATCAAGGGATTTATCAATATTTTCAAGTTCTCTAAAAAACAAATCAACTCCCTGACTATTAGAAATACCTTCTAGACCCATTTTCTGTACGTTATTAGTAGAATTTTTCATTATTCCTGTCTCAGTCCATAATGACCACATAATGGAAAGAGTCGGATACTCAACTTGTTTATTCCAATACGTTGTAAATCCATTAATAAATTCATTGCTTGCAGAGTAATCAGATAGCCTTGGAAGTCCTGTGTACGCCGAAATAGAACTAAAGAATATTGCAAACTTTAAGGGATATTTCTTAAAAAAGTGGTAGAGCGAAAACATCGAGCTCGTCTTTATGTATAAATTATTTCTGAAAGAATCCAAAGTTTTATTTCTTTGTCCATTTACTTCTCCAGCACCGTGGATAATACCGGTAATTTTTCCATGCCGCTCATGTATAATATTTAGCAAGTCATTAAGTTGATTATACTTAGATATATCACATGTGTAGTAATGGAATTCACCTCCTGCTTTTTCAATCCGACTCTTTGTATTAAGTATTTGCCGTTGCTTGGAAACTCTTCTGGTTTCCTTCTCTAAAATATCTCTTGTAACGTGCTGGTCCCCATTTAATTTCATGGACAAGTCATTGAAAATTTTTTGCTTCAAATTTTGGTCATCCTGTATATCCTCATAGAGACAATCTGTAGAAAATTCAGTTCTGCCTACTACAATAATCCTCAATTTATATTTTTCTGCCATGGCGCAAGCAATCTCTGAGGATATTCCGCTTCCCCCCCCAAATACTACTATTAAAGATTTTTCATCTATTTCTATTGTATTCTTTGATATGGACTTTACAGGGGGGAAATACAACGTTCTTATTTTTACGTCACTTGAGCTTATAAATATATCATGACTGTTAGGTCCTGTAATTAAAGCGCTGTATATGTTTCCTATCGGAATAGATTTGTAATCATCCTCAAGCCATATTGAGCGTACATGATACTTATCTTTCAAGTCATGTGCCATTGTTCTAACAAGACCCCGAGATGCTGAGCTGATTGTACAAGAGCTACTTTCTCCAATAATTGATACGAAATTTGTAATTTTTTTATTTTCTTTTGTTTTACTATAAATGCAAGAAATAACAAACAACGCAATTACAGACTGTTCTATTTTTGAATTCCATTCACTATAGTTCGCTGTATCCAAGATACTTCTATTGTCTTCTGCTAAAAAAATCACAGAAGGTAAATTTCCAAAATCATCTGTATTTGATTCCAAATAGCATAGAAATTTTGCCATATCATCATACTTAATTGTTTCAGAGTTCATATTTTTTGTTTTCCAGCCATTATCTGTTATATGTACTGTTATTACATCTACACCATTTGATTTAAGTTGATTATTAAAGTAATCAAACATATCATTTTTTGTACCTACAAGTAATATTTTCTCCGGCAATTGATAAGTCTCACATATATCCATTTTCTCATAGTTGAAACCATATCTTCGTATATCAGCCAAGCTGTCACTTTCGATTATTTCGTGTTTTACATTCACGCTTTTAGTACTATTTTCAGATTCTTCCAAAATGAAATAATTCAGCAGCTTTTCAACATGGTTGAGATTTGTCGCATACAATATTTCTTGTTTAAACAGCATATATTGTCCGTAACTAGATAATAATTCATCATATATTTCTTCCAGTGTAAAAATATCGATGTTAATGCTATCTAAATTAGTTTCTAATGTTATATTTTCTATTGGTATATTAGTTTTTCTTGATATAACTGTTTTAATCTCAGAAATTAACCATTGTATTTCATCATGAACGCCTACCTCTGGCTCTCCCATATCAATTTCCACAGTGTCGTTCTCCTTGCTAAGACCATCTCCTGCCACAATCTTGATAAAACTATCAATACTATCAGCACCGATGATATCCTCCATATCCTTATTAAGATCAGAAAATTCCTGAGTAAACCTTGAAAATAATTCAATCATATCAATCGAAACCAGACCTAAATCCTCTTCGAATTTCATTTCTCGCGTAATTCCCTCTTCAGGAAACCCTGTAATCTTTGAAACCTCAGTTTTGAGCCATTTAAGGATTTCGGAACTTAAATCTGTAGTTGTCTCTTCTTCTAAAGTCACGATGTTCAATAATTCATCTACACTTGTCGCTGCGATAACATCAGATACATCTCTATTTAGATATGGAAATTCCTCAACAAAATGAGAAAATAATTCAACCATATCTATTGAAACCAGACCTAGATCCTCCTCAAATTTCATTTCACCTGTAATTCTTTCACCTGGAAAGCCTGTAATTCTTGACAGTTCGGTTTTTATCCAATCTTCAAATATATCACGTGATGACCTATTATCTTTAAAATCTGTTTTATTTATTCCTTCTTGAACTTCAAAGCTATTACTATTTAAAGTAGCTTCAATGCTTTCTAAAGTATACTGCTCAGCCAAACCGATACTCTGACTATCCCCATAACAAAAAGAAATCCCGCACTTTTGAGCTTCTAAAGCACTTAAGATTACACTCTTGTTTAGCTCCATCAGATGTGCGAACATCTTGGTTTTTTCTGTATCTTGAATACCAGCAGACTGACGCTCAAACATTTTACGCTGTTCTTCAAAGAATCTACTGACTATTATCTGGTTAGATTCAAAATACATTTTTGAAATTATTTGTTTATTATCGTTCGTATTGTCTTCCATAAATATATTCATTCCTTTCACTCAAGGTACAAAATGTAATAAAAATACTGCTTTTCATAGTTATTTATTTTATAATCAATCCCATAGGGATCTCAGCAAACTATAAATCACGGGGATGTGAGTGGGCTACTCTCATTTAAATGCTATGCGTACAGTCAACATCTCATTTTTCTATAAATTCCATCAACTCACATGTTCAGAAGGAAACCCCTATGGCTTTAAAAATATGTATAAAATCTGCTGTGGGATTGATATCAACAAAATTTTTGTTATAGCCTGCATTCTTCTGACAACAACCAAGTACTACCACCTTATCGCTCTTCTACCTACACGAAAGGGTTGAAAGAGCTGTTATGATGGCTGCTTGAATCAATTGCAATGATTTCTGCATGGAATCTACAAGCAAATACTGGACTTCTGTGTACATCGTCTTGGAAAAGACTGCTCTATTGTACTTGTACATCCCAAGTATGTCTAGGCTATTCGTGGTAAAAAGACTGACAAGAAAGATGCTAAATGGATTGCTGATCTGTTTAAGCATAATCTAATTGCTAGTAGCTTTATGCCACCTGCTGATATACGTCAACTTCGTGACCTTGTTCACTATCTTTACAAACTAACCTGCTTCGTGTCCATTAAAAGAACAGACTCCAAAACTATCTCACAGTTTCCAATATTCAATTGGAAACGTTGTATCTGACACTCTTGGCGAAAATTCTAAAAGAATTCAACTTTACTCCTTTCTAATTGTTAAGAACTATAATTAACTCCATTGAACACTTTTTACCGGCCGTTTCGAAGCGTCCGCATGATAAGCCATGAACTGATACGGTACCGGAACACCAAATGAATACATCCCTGTTTTTATAATGCTATCGTATACACTTTTAGCAGTTAAGGGTGTTTTGCCGGTTATTTTAACGGAACATATGCTATTCCATATCGTTGTAGCAAAATATGCGCAATTTTTTATATATGACCAGCCGTTAAAAAACTGGGGCAAATTGTTATTCAGCGTATCAAGGTTATAACGTGTAATATCACAGCGAATTGAAGCTCTAGGTCCATAAATGTTTTGCACAGATATATTCCTTGCTTCGAGACCATACCACAATCCGCTATGCTCTTTTGTTTTACCGGATGAAAAAGTGCCTAAAGAAATTGTCTTACCTGGTGCTAGCATAAATTTACCTACAGGTATACTAGTGTCGGAAACATTTTCAATGGAGAGAAATGAATGTCTTCCTCGATTAATATTAAAACCTAGAATACGATTCTCTTCAATATTGGTCGGATCTGAAAACAACCTTAAAACTGCTATCGGACAAGTATCTGTTTCATTTTTGCCCACAATCCTCTCACATATTTTCTCAGGAACTATATTTTCAATATTGTTTCCCTTGTAGTTCGGGTTTACGTCAGGGAAAAATATCATTTCAGAATCACAATCCAATTCTGGCAATCCTTCACATCTAGTATTACCTAAACCTATATAATGTGTTATTTCCTCTATTGGAGTCTCGGAAATATTAGTTGCGGATTCTTCCGAATCAATATCTAATACAGTATTCTCACAATCCTTCATAATACCAGTATTGATATTGCCTTCTTTCTTGTCCAAATCTTCAAGCTGTTTTTCCAACACTAGATTTGAAAGTTGTACATTTTCATGTTCTGATTCTTTAATTTCATTATTAGCTTCAATGTAATTATTACTAACTCTTGGAATAGCCGGTTCATCGTATTTGATGTTTTGCTTTTCCTTTAAAAGATATGAAGCTCCACATTTTTGTGTATTTATGGCACTTAAGACTATGTTTTTATAGAGTTCCATTAAATCAGAAATCAGTTTCGCTTTATCAGTTTCCATAGTATTATTATTCAGTAATTCAAACATTATATATTGTTGTTCAAAAAACTTACTAATAATTATTTGGTTCGACTTAAAATATTCTTTGGCAATCAAGTTCTTATCATTCAATAATATGTCTTTTTCCATGCAATCTCTTCTTCCCAACCTTTATTTATTTTAACTAATAAATTTTATATATCTTAAAAAACGATATGGTATGACTTAAATAGTAAATAGTAAAAACTATAAACTTTTCTGTGTGATTTCATTTTTTAATTTAGACGACGTTGTTTTGTCAATAAAAACTCCCATACATAAAATACCGATGAAATTCATTGTAAACCTTATTACTGTGTACTTTATTCCCAAACTGCCAACTTCGTAAAGCAACTGCTGAACTCTTGCAGTAGACCATGCACCAATAAAAATATACATATTTCTGAAACTTGCTCCCTTTTTAAGTAAAATAATTGCTATGGGAAAAGCGACATAAAGCGGACCCATTCCAAAACTACCTAACAAAAAGGCTACTATACTTCCATATATCCGAGCCTCTTTCCCCATCAGTTTTATCATAAGTTCTCTGTTAATCCACTCTTCTCCAAGTCCAACTAAAACAAAAACTGGCGGAAAAAGTATAATAGCTATAATAAAATCAAAATAATTAATGGAAGAAATTTTATGACCAATATTCGGAAAATATTTATAGGCTATCACATACGCTATGGAAAGAATTAAGACAAATTTATATTTTACTAAAACTTTTATAACATTAGTCATGTACTGCTCCTACTTGAAAAATATTGATATTACATATGAAATAATAAATGCATGCATAAAGCCGTATAAAATTCTTTTTAGAGCTAATTTTTTGCCAAAATATTTGAACTCTATTGGTAATGTTACAAGACCTACCATTGTTAATGTAGTCGCAAACATTGTGATTTGTCCATATCCTGCTCCCACATTGAGAAGCTGTAAACTTAACGGAAAAGCAATTATCGCCGGTATGTACGCTATAGACCCGATTATACCTGCAAATAAAATTCCAATTAATCCAGATTCATTTCCCATTGTGTTTAGTATTACATCTTTATCAAAAACAGCTAACAGAGGCATAGCTATCATCAAGACCATAATACATTGCGGCAACATATCATTTATTGACTTATTAACCCTCTTTAATGTATTTAATGTTCTATTTTTATCCTTAATAAATGAAAGTGCTACCATAAAAATTACAAATACATAAAGAATAACTGCAAACATCATATTATGACAATATTCCCCCGATTTCAATATTTTAAAAAGCCTGTCCTTACACAAGAATATTCATATTAACTGCTATCACCCCACAAATTAGTGCAAGAGTTTACATAGTTTCTATCTTTGGGCAAAATGGCGATTCATGAGTTATTGGAATTTAAATTTATAGTTATATATTACAAATCTGTGCATTATATTACTATACATTTTTTGGCATTGTATTACTTTATATATTCTAACATTATATGTCAGCATAAATCAAGCTTTTCTACAATAAGGTTCCACATTTGTTTATTTATGTGTTACTATTCAGATATATAATATAGATTATTAACTCAGCCTTCCTACATAAGAAGTACATTGGTGTTCACACTTATCAATGGCTTGTTGCCAAAACAACTCGAAAGTATAGTTGGTGCTTACATGATGCACTTTCGAGTATCAAAAAACGCAAGCGTTTTTTGCCAATGTGGGTTGTATTTATTTGATGATGTGCTTCCCATTGATAAGTATGAACACCTATAAATATATAGCTTATGAATCTGCGAAAGCATTTTCTGAGCTAAATATCGTATTGTCAATGGCTGAATAGTAACATTTATGTTTGTAAGGATTGATGGACTTGAAATCTTTACGAGAATTTTAATATCAACTATTATTATAACTATAAATTTATTAGAAACACGGATCTCTGACAGTTGAATAATAAAAAAACCTCTAAAAACCTTGATATAGGCCTTTAGAGGTTTTTTTTGTCATTATGTTTAATTTTTATAGAATTAAAGAAATTAATTATAGGGGATTAACGGTGGTATTCCTCTAATAGAGCCAGTCTTTCATAACAACACTCCTATATTTTTCACTCATCAAATCCCTTTTTGAATAATCAAACATTATAATTTCGCCATCTTCGGCAAGCTCACTCAATCTTATAAAGAATACATTTTTTAATATATTTTTAGTCTTGAACCCATCAAAATCAGGGAGATATTCTTTTATAAATTCTTCATTATTTAGCATCTGGTGAATAGCTGTTACACTTATCAAGTCCTCTTCCTTCCTCAAGCACTCTGGTATTGCGCATGAGCGGTCAGAACTTAGGAAATCAAATATCATTTTCTGTCTGAACACTTCTATATCTTCCATTGCCCTATAATCTTTGAAAGTTCCATCAGATTGTGATATATCAGTGTTATTATTTTCTATACTATTCTCTGCATTGGTTTCTGTATTATTTACTATATTGCTTTCTTTATTATTTTTCATATCATTATCTATATTATTTTCTGTATTCCTACAATTAGTAATGCTCACAAAAAACTTATATAGTATATCTATATTTTCTCTATAGGATATCGGTCTGTCTAAATAGCCCTTTTCCCTGCAAAAAACAGAAAGCTTGTAATACATCTCAAATGCATCATAAAATAAGCGTTGTTCAATAAACTCCAAAGAGCTTTGAAATCTAGCCGAATTAAAATATCTTTCAAGAACCTCTTCAACATCCTTGAGAAGTAAAATATCGTCATATGATAGATAATTGTTGCTCAGCACTTCATATGGTGCATAATTCCTATAAATAAACCCATGCTTCTCGGCCTCATTTCGTATTTTAGAACCTTTTAATAATTTCAAAAAGCCGAGCTGAAGCTGATGGGGTCTCAATGAATATACATCATTAAAGGACTTTTTGAAGGAATACAGATTCTCATACGGTAATCCTGCGATCAAATCAACATGCACATGTATATTTTCATTTGAAAGTATTCTTTTCACATTGTAAAAAAGCTTTGCGATATCAGTAGCTCTTTCAATTTCGTTTAAAGTATCGTTATTTGTAGTCTGTATCCCTATTTCAAGCTGTATTAATCCCTTTGGTGCTCGGCTGAGTATTTCCACAATCTCATCATCAAATAAGTCAGCAGCAGCTTCGAAATGAAATAAGGTGTCACAGTTTAAGTCAATAATGTACTCAAATATCTCCTTTGCTCTGCGCTTATTGCAGTTAAATGTTCTGTCAACAAATTTTATCAGCTTAGGCTTGTACAATAACAATATACTCAAATCCTGTTTAACTCTGTCCATAGAAAAAAATCTAACACCATTAAAAGTTGATGATATACAATAGGAACATGAAAAAGGACATCCTCGTGATGATTCATAGTATACTATCCTATTTGCCACAGATGACATCAGTTCAGAAGTGTAAGGTGATTTTATTTCATCTAGTTTATTTACAAGGCAGAAACCTTCATTATATTCAATAATATCTTCAGACCTATATGCAATACCACTGAACTTCTTATATTCTTCAGAATGGTTTATTAAAGACATATATAACGTGGGGAATAGCTCCTCTCCTTCACCACATAAAACAAAATCTATTGAGCAATTCTCTTCTAATACAGTTATTGCTTCATAAGAAACCTCAGGACCTCCCAAAATTATAGTACTCTCCGGCAATAGCTTTTTCAACTCTTTTGAGAGTAAAAGTATCAGCTCTATGTTCCAAATATAGCAAGAAAAAGTTATAATATCAGGTTTCTCCTTATATATTTCAGAAAGTATATTATCTTTGTTATCATTTATTGTGAATTCCCTTGTAATAACGCTGTTATTGGTATTAATTACTATTTGATTAATACTTGCCTTAAGATACCAAATCGCCAAACAAGTGTGTATATATTTTGAATTTATTCCTACCAAAACTGTTTTCATAAAAAATTAATCTCTTTCTCACTTGTGGGTTTTTGCAACTCGAAAACGCACTATGTTCGAACAAACTTTATTTTCGAGTTTATCTCTATTATGACATCTTTACCTCTTACACACAAGCCTAGTCCATGATTTAAAAATGCTATTAAAATAATAATAGAAGTCTTTCCTGTCAATTTCATCATGAGTTATAATATCTGCTGATGCAAGCAATTTTCCGTCTAATATGTATTCAACTGTTCCAACCTTACTATAAATCTTGACAGGTGCTTCTATATCTTTCGGATAATTGTATACTGTTTGAATCCTATCTACCTCATCTGACTTTAAAGGGATTGAAATATCCCTGTCAGAATAAACAGAAATATTTGTTTTCATTCCCTTATGTAGCTTGATATTCGTGATTTCCTGACCCTCTTTTAAATACTCATAGTTTTTATAGTTTACAAATGCATAATCCAATAACTTTTTACTGTTCTGCGCTCTGATAGTTCTTGAACCACAGTTCAGTACAACAGTTATAATTCTTAATCCATTTCTAGTTGCCGATGTCACCAAGCACCTTCCAGCTTGCCCTGTATATCCAGTTTTAACACCATCAACACCAGGATATGCTCCTAGCATTTCATTAGTATTTGTTATATTCCCCCCTTGAAATGTAGAATTCTTCGTTCCTACTATTTTACTAAACTTCTCATTCTTTAAAGCGTATTGAGTTATTAATGCAAGGTCATAAGGTGTTGAATAATGCTGTGGATTATCCAAGCCATGTGGAGTTACGAAGTTAGTATTAGCGGCTCCTATTTCAGCAGCTTTTCTGTTCATCATTTCAGCAAAAGATTCAACAGAACCACCAACATGTTCAGCTATTGCTATTGCTGCATCATTTCCTGACCTAAGCATCATCGCATACATTAAGTCACCAAGCTTATACGATTGGCCTTCTTTTAAATTAACCTGTGATCCAGAAATAGAAGCAGCCTTTTTACTTACAATAACATCTTCATTATCATTCCCATTTTCAAGTGCTACTATAGCTGTCATTATTTTAGTAGTACTAGCAATAGAATTTCTTTTATAGGCATTTTTCTCATAAAGAACCCTCCCGCTCACAGCCTCAATAACTATAGCAGCACCAGCTGAAATTTTAGGGAGATTATTTCCTATAGTTTCAACGCTATCCCGTTCGAATAAATTGTAAATTGGCTCATCATCATTAATATCATCCGCATAAATTAAATCAGAGCAAATCAGATTTGATAGAATAATTAGAATTAATAAAAGTATCTTTAAAGTTTTTTTCAACAACCCACATCCCCAACCTTCTGAACTTTAGTCGTTCTTATTTAAAACTCATCAGCATTTTTTCAGCACTCGCATATGTCTTTTCTATTTTTAATGCAAAACAGTATTACTTCCTACTTTTCAGTATTACTTCCACTTCATACGCAGGAGCATCAAATATCCCGCTGTGATAAATATATGTAAATTGATCCTTGTTTATAACGTGAGTAGCTTTAATATTATTAGTAATTATTTTTGTAACAAATCAATGTTTTTTTATTTATTAAAATTCTACGTCCCTACATGATAGGGGTGGAATTTACTTTTGCAATTGAATAAATAGTATTATTTATTAAAACAAACTTTTTCCATTTGTAACTCGTCCAATATAATGCTAGAATAAGCTGTTATACTAATAGTTGATAATACATTCATTACTATAAAATGGATACAATAATATACCTTTTATAGGTTTTATATTTAATCGTTTAGGAGGGTTAAGAAAGGCATGAAAAATGTTCTAATAATTTCTTCAAATTATACAGGTCATGGTCACAAAAGTATTAGCGAGGCTTTACAAGAACAATTTAAGCTTTATAAGGACATTAATATAAATATTATAGATGGTTTTGATTTAGGTGGAACTATGGGGATTAGAGTAGGTAAATCCTACGGTTTAGTCACACGTAATGCAAAAGAGCTTTGGAATTTGGCATGGAAATTTTCCAGTAAAAATCCTACTTTAATGCATGAATTTATAGAGCTTTCTATAAAACATAATTTACTTAAGCTTTTAAGAAAACTAAAGCCAAATTTAATTTTATGCGTGCACCCTGTTTTCAACACACCAATTTTAAACATACTTAAAGAGCTTAGAATAAATATACCCTTTGTTACTCTTGTAGCTGATTTAGTGAGCATATCTCCACTATGGGCTGACAAAAGAGCAAACTACATTATTTGTCCAACTGAAGAAGCAAAAGAAAGGTGTATTGGATTTGGAGTTGCAGAAAACACCATTAAAGTAATGGGCTTTCCTGTGAGAGCAAGGTTCACACAGCATATCACCAAAAGCATTCAAAGACCAAGCTATAGCTCGGATAAACCACTACAATGCCTAATTATGAGTGGCGGTGAAGGATCCGGAGACATGGGCTTAGTTTCAGAAATTCTTTTAGAGAATTTCAACTGTAATGTATGCATAATAGCAGGAAGAAATAACTCATTAAAAGAAAAACTCGAAAAGACGCTGCTTCCTCAATATCCTGGCAGAGTTAATATTATTGGGTATACAACTAATATTGAAGATTATATGCTAGACTCTGATATAGCTTTTACAAGAGGAAGTCCAAATGTAATGATGGAAGCAGTCGCATGCAATGTTCCCCTTATTATAACAGGAGCATTGCCTGGACAAGAACAAGAAAATCCTGATTTTGCGCGGAGGAATAATCTTGGTATAGTTTGTGAAGATACTGCAAAATTATCTAGCATTGTATCAAACTTGTTAGAAAATAATGCAAAACAACTAAATGCAATTAAACAATCTCAGCAACAATATTTTGACCATAGCTCTGCAAAAAAAATTGTTGAATTTACACTTAGTCTTATTAATAAAAATGTATATATATATCCTTCTAATTTTCGGAGGAGAAGAAAATTTAGCAGATTAGCATTGAAAGCAAAATTTAGATTTTTAATTAAAAAAACCTTACTACATTTTTTATGAAGTAAGGTCTTTTATTTCATATAAAATAGTTCTTTTCTAAGGAACATTCTATTCTTTTAGCACATCTTATTTATAGGTTAGCAAATATTATTATTTTTTCAAGTGGAATAATCATTTGATATATCTTAAATAAGGAGTGATTTTTATGCATCAGAACATTATTTTCAAAGGTATTGGTACGTATTATCCAAATAATCCTAAGGATAATTCTTTCTACATTGACCATTTTATAAAACAAGGGATTGATGTATCTGGATTGTTAAATCATTTATTTAGAAAAACCAGATATATTGCAGATCATAGTACAGAAAATGTCATTACAATGGCACATGAAGCATCTATAAAAGCTTTGAAATCTGCCAATATGAATCCCAATGAAATTGATTTACTTATTTTTAGTACAGACAGCCCAGAACAATTGACACCTACTAATGCATTATTATTGCTTGATAAATTAAATGCGACTAATGCACATGAAATCTTCGATTTAAATTCAAATTGTCTTGGCATGTTATCTGCATTTGATATTGCAAGCCGAATGCTTATGAGTAATCCACGACTTAAGAACGCCTTGGTTGTTGGTAGTTTTATGGGAAGCCTTATGGCGAGTGAATTTGATTCATTATGCTATTCTAACTTCGGAGATGCTGCTGTTGCTGTAATATTACATAAGATTGAAGAAGCAGATAAACGAGGATTTATAGATGCAAATTTTAAAACTGATACAATATATAGAGATGCATATAGATTTCCTTCATGTGGTTTCAGCAATATGTATAATCCTGATGTAAATATAGAAGATAAAAAATTGAAATCTAGTTCTTTTGATATGTCAATAATTTGTAAAGATTGGATTGATCTTATGTATTCACTTTTTGATAGATATAATGTGGACAAGCATTCAATTAAGCAATTTTTCTTTTCACAGTTTTCAAAGCTTGATATTGAAAAAACTTTAAAATTGATGGAACTTACTCTAGATAAATATACATACATCGGTGATAAATACGGATACACTGGCCTTACAAGTCCCTTACTTGCATACAATGAAGCGTTGGAAAATGAAGCAATACACACTGGTGACTATATTATATTTTGCTCTATGGGCGCGGGCTATAACTTATGTGCATTATTATATAAGCTCTAATTGATCAAGACTAAAGCAGACCATTATTTTTTTAGTATGGTCTGCTTTTATATGTAAGTTTTTTATATAAATTTTATATTTATCATAGGTTTAATTATTTATCGTTAGATTTTTTCTAATGCATCCTCTAATGTATTCACTAATAACATTGAATCAAACCCTGGAATATCTCGACATAATCTTTGGGTTTGCATCTTTCCTACAGTTGAAGCTTGTTGGACAAGTATTTTCTTTTTAAACGGGTCTTTAGCATAGAGCTTCATCACATCTTTGAGTTGCTCAGCGACATCCTGTGTCGATGTTTTCAAACCTCTTCCATTAACAATCATGGTAAATTCCTTTGGATCAAACTCTCTAGTTTTAGTCTTATACTCTGTGATAAAATCTCTACTCTCCTGATTTGTGAAAAACCCCGAAGCATTAACTGTGAAAAGCTTTTTTGATCTGTCAACTTCCATATTGAACACTAAGAAACACCTCCATGCAAATTTAATGTATAATATATAAAAATTATATATTATGTCTATTATTACATAATTATTACAAATTATCAAGTATATTATGTCTATTTTGAATTTATTTGTATTTATTTGAATTAATTTGTATGCTTTTTGCATATTTATGCAAAACAAATGCAGTTTGCTCATTGTTTAAAATGTCAAAAAAACTCGTTTCACGCCGAAGGTGAAACGAGTTTTAGATAGCAAATTATATGTTTAAGAGTATTTACAAAATCATACGTAATTTTAAGCTTTTAATGTATGTGTCATAAAATCTCATACAAGTAAACTATGTATAATCCTTATACTAGTTTTAGCAACCGTTTATATAGATGCGAATTAGTATTATTCTGCATCATTTGTAAGTTTTAGTTTTTCAAGCACATAGAATATTAAGCTAAGAATCATTCCTACTAGAGTAGCTAAAACCATTCCTGACAACTTAATATCATTTCCAAGGTTAATTGATACACCGCTTAACCCTGTAACAAAAACAAGAGCTGTAAGAACAAGATTTTTTGCTTTGCTGTAATCAATTTGAGCTTCAACAATCATTCTAATACCTGAAGCAGCAATTGTACCAAATAGAAGCAAGCTTACTCCACCCATAACAGCAGATGGAATACTTGAAATTACTTCAGAGAACTTACCAACAAAAGCTATTATTATAGAAATAACGCCAGCACCACCAATTACCCATACGCTGTATACTCTAGTAATAGCCATTACTCCCATATTTTCACCATAAGTAGTTGTAGGGCATGATCCACAGAAGCCAGAAAGCATAGTTGAAATACCATCACCCATTAATGATCTGTGAAGTCCAGGATCTTTAGTTAAATCCCTTCCAACTATATTACCTGTAACAAACAGATGACCTATATGCTCTGATAAAACAACTAAAGCAGCTGGTGCCAATATTACCATTGCGTTAAGTTCAAAAGATGGAACCACAAATGTAGGTAAATCAAACCATTTAGCAGATGCAATCAAAGTTGTATCTACATTTCCCATTATTACAGATAGTATATAACCTGTTACTACAGCTATTAAAATAGGTATTACTGAAAGGAAACCTCTGAAGCAAAGATTTCCAATTATTAATATACCTAAAGTCACGATTGAAATGATTACATTTTCCACATTAAAATTGCCTTTTGTATCAGGCAATAACCCTGCCATATTAGCAGCACTTCCTGCTAATTCAAGTCCTATAAGTGCAACAATAGGTCCCATCGCTGCCGGTGGAAGTACAACATCTAACCAGCCTGTCCCCACTTTACCAATAATAAATGCAACTATTGTAAAAATCAAACCACATATTATATATCCGCCTAATGCCTTACTGAAATTATCTGTATAATTAGTTGAACTTGTAACAATAGCAGCTGTAGGTGAAAGGAATGCAAAGCTTGAGCCTAAAAACGCAGGAGCCTTTCCCTTACATATAAGCAAATAAATCAAAGTACCTATACCATTAAGTAATAATACAAGCGCAGGGTCAATAACCTGAATACTATTATATGTCGCCAATTGATCTGGGCTAAGCTGTTCAAGGGTTAACTTTAGTTGTTTTAGATAATCGCTTTTTGCATAACCGTTAAACAAAAACGGAACAAGTACAGACGCACTAAACATTGCAAACAAATGCTGAAAGCTAAGAGGCAATGCTTTTAGAAATGGAACTTTTTCTTCAACCTGAATTATAGGTCTAGAATTTTTCATATAAAACTCCTCCAAATTTTTTGTAATAAAAAAACCTTACTGATTATGGCACAGTAAGGTTGGGTTTATCCAATTTAAGTTGCAGTTTTATGATCCCAAATATAACCCTTACTAGCCTCTCTGGACTAATTTAAAAGTTTTTTTACTCGTGGATATTTTATCATATGTAATTATTAAAGTCTACCAAAAAATATAACTTTTTTAGAAAAGTTTATGTACATAATTAACAGATTTTAAAGTATTTATATTATATGTTTTACATATACTCTGTATACACTTCGAATATGCTTCATATGCTTTATATTTGCTTTCAAACTGCTTTCAAACTGCGTTAAAAGCATAATCCGCCTAAAAGTAAAAAGCTTTGAACCGTAATTGACTTAGAAAATTTATTCCTTTTTTATTAATGAATAAATTTTAGAAGCTGAATCAAGTGTACGATTTTTTGTAGCATCCTTTGCCATTTCCTTTAAAACATTTTCATTTGATATCAGACTGCAAATATTTTTATAAAGAGCTTCCGCATTTAATTCATTCTCCAGTATTACCACTGCTCCGCCATCCTTCTCTAATGAGCGAGCATTGTGCTCCTGATGATTTGCAGTAACATATGGTGAAGGAATAAGAATTGATGGTATTCCCATAGTCTGAAGTTCACTAATAGTGATAGCTCCTGCACGACAAATCATCAAATCACTAGCAGCATATACTTTGTCAACATCATAGATATATGGAACCACCTTAACTAAGCTCTTGTACTTGTCATCAATTTTTATACTTGAATTTATAACATCAAATTGCTGTTCACCTGTTGAAAATATTATATTGAATTCACCTTTAAAGTGAGTATTCAGCATTTCTGCAACAGTTTCATTTATTTTTCTTGCACCTCTGCTACCGCCCATTACTACTATTAAAGGCTTTCCCTTTACGATGTCCAACTGTGATACAACATCCAGCTTATTTGCAGTTAACAGCTCCTGCCTAACTGGGTTACCAGTATGTACTATTTTTTTCGTTTGTTTAAAATATTTTTCAGAATCCTTGAAGCTTATAGCCACATAGTCCACGTAGCGAGCCAAAATCCTGTTTGTTACTCCTGGGAAAGCATTTGATTCGTGAATCAATGTAGGTATTCCTTTTTTTGCAGCAACATAAAGGACAGGTCCGCAAACGTACCCTCCAGTACCAATTACAACATCTGGTTTTATTCTTTCAATAAGCTTTGACGCCTCAAAAAAGCTTTGAACAAGCTCCTTTACAGCAAGAACGGTGTCAAAAGATATTTTCCTTTTAAATCCTCTGACTGTTATAGTCTCAAGCTTGTAACCTTCTCTTGGAACCAGCTTTGTTTCTAGTCCCTTTTTTGTTCCAACAAACGTTATTTCTACATTCTGTTCATGATCTTTTATATACTTCGCAATTGCCAGACCTGGATTGATGTGTCCTCCAGTTCCTCCGCCTGCAATTAGAACTTTCAATTGTTATCACCTCATAGCCTTTCATAATTTGAAAATCTAGAAATATTAAGCAATATACCTACACCAAACATTAAAAATATTAATGATGTACCTCCATAGCTAAAGAATGGAAGCGAAATACCTGTAGATGGAATTGAATTTGTTACAACAGCTACATTAAATAGAAACTGTATTCCAATTAATGATGTAACTCCTGTGGCCAGCAAGCTTCCAAAAGTATCAGGTGCATTCATTGCAACCTTGATTCCTCTCCAGATAAATACCAAGAATAGAAGCATTACAAACGCAGAGCCTATAAAACCCAATTCCTCTGCTAATATGGCAAATATATAATCGTTATAAGGCTCAGGTATATATAAATATTTCTGCATACTCTGTCCAAGTCCCCTGCCAAACAAACCGCCTGAGCCAATAGCAAGAAGTGATTGAACTGTCTGCCAGCCTTCATCCATAGCATAGTCAAATGGATGAAGCCATGCTTTAACTCTGTCAAATCGGTATGATGCAGTCAATATTGCTACAACTAATGCCGGAACTGCTAGAACCGCCATAGCTACAAAATGAGATATCTTTGCTCCAGCACAAAATAGTATAATACATGAAGTAATTACTATTATCAATGTTCCACTAAGATGTGGCTCAATCACAACTAATCCTGCCACAAATCCAATCAACAATAAATATGGCAGTAGCCCCTTTGTAAACGACTGTAAAATGTCTTTGCGTTTTGACAAGCTAAATGACAAAAACATTATTATCGCAATTTTGGCTAGCTCAGAGGGTTGAAGTGACTGACCTCCTATAAAAATCCATCTTTGAGCACCATTTAACTCTCTCCCCACTCCAGGAATAAGAACTAGCATTAGTAGTCCAATAGATACCATAAGTATCAATGGTGATAATTTTCCCCACCTTTTATAGTCAAAATTCATTGTCACTATTAGTACTATAATACTTAATGCCATATATTCCAGTTGTGGTATTAATAGATGAAATGAATTGCCTACTGTCTTTACTGAAAAATAATAGCTCGAACTAAACACCATTATTGTGCCTAAAGACAACAACAGTATTACCGCTGCAAATATCCAAAAATCGAAAGGTTTTTTATTTTTGTTCTTCATCAATTTCCTCCGATATTACACCTATGCATATTTTGATTATATGATATTAAGTTATCATTCATTCTTAAAAATTATTACCTACTCCTAAAATTACTAAGGAAACTATAGCCAGTATAACAGTTACAAATATGAATACAGCTACCACCTTTGTTTCCTTCCAACCCATTAATTCAAAATGGTGATGGATCGGAGCCATCTTAAATATACGCTTTCCAGTTATCTTAAAGGAACCCACTTGTAAAATAACAGAAATAGCTTCAATTAAATATATTCCACCAACAACGACTAATATAAGCGGAATACGCATCATAACTACGATAGCTGTTATTGCTCCACCTAATGCCAAGCTTCCAGTATCTCCCATAAACACCTTTGCAGGATGAATATTAAAAGCTAAAAAGCCTAGGCAGCCACCGGCAATTGCTGCCGAAAACACTTTGATATACCCCAACTCAGGATTTGTAAGCGAAAAAATTGTAAAAAATATCGCAACCACTAGCGTAACTCCGGCACATAACCCATCTAAGCCATCTGTAAGATTTACTGCGTTAGTAAAGAAATACATAAATGCTACTATAAAAAGAAAGTATATCCACGGCTGAATTATAATGCTGGTAAAAGGTATTACAATTGAAGTACCTGCATCTGTATATCTCATGACATAAAATGCAAATGCAACACATACAATCAATTGCCAAAATGTCTTTTGTCCAGCATATAGTCCATCTTTTCTTTTTTTGACTATCTTTATAAAGTCATCCACAAAGCCAACAGCAGCAAAACCTAATGTTGCTAGTAATATAGGTATTATTTGAGGATATTTTTGAGAAAAACAAATAGCAACTAATGTTAAAGGTATAATAAAAATTAACCCACCAATTGTCGGTGTTCCCATTTTTTTTAAATGGGTTTGCGGACCATCATCTCTTACTGTCTGTCCAAACTTCAATCTTCTCAAAAACGGAATACAAATAGGTCCAGCAATTAGAGCTAATATAAATGCAGCCGCAAATGCTAATATATGTTCAGATGTTAAAGAAAACGTAAGCAATACAACTTCCCCCTGTTTTTTATTATGGAATCACTACCTCAGATTTTAAAATCCCATCAGCAATCTGTTCCATTTTCATTCCTCTTGAGCCTTTTATCAGAATATAATCCCCATGTCTGATAATGCTTAAGATATATTTTAGTGCATCATTGTTATTTTCGAAATGGTTTAATACTATTTTTTCATTGCAATATTCAGCTACTGCTTGCATTATATTTTTAGAAGCCTCACCTATAGTTACAAGATAATCTATTTTTTTGTCTTTTATAAAGCTTCCTACCGAATAATGAAGCCTAGCCGACATATCACCCATTTCGAGCATATCACCCAAAACTGCAATACCGCGAGTTTTTGAGCAAAGCTCCTCTAATACATTTATAGCAGCCTGCATTGATTGAGGACTGGCATTGTAAGCATCATTTATGATTTTGATACCGTTAAATGAAATTATGTTCTGTCTCATATTTCCAGGGCTATATGATTCTATACCTTCAATAATATTGTTCATTGGTATTTTCATTTCAATTCCAACAGCTATTGCTGCAAGTGCATTATAAACATTATGTATACCAGGCACTGGAATTGAAACCTTGTAAGTTTGCTCTCCCACTTTAACGTTAAATCTTGTTCCAGATTCTCCAAGCGACTCGTAGTCTGTAGCTATATAATCAAGTCCACAGTCCATTCCATAATAAACAGTTTTATAGTTCAAGCTACCATTAAGCCCTCTTAACAAAGGATCATCTCCATTTAGAACAACTAAACCATTAGGCTTCAACCCTTCAAGAATTTCCAGCTTCGCTTTTAAAATTCCCTGCTGAGAACCAAGCTTTTCTATATGAGATACACCTATATTTGTTATAACAGCTATTTGTGGCTCAGCAATAGCAGTAAGTCTACTGATTTCACCAAAACCACTCATACCCATTTCAATAACTGCAGTCTCATGCTTACCATTTAGATTCAGCAATGTTAACGGTAGTCCAATTTCATTGTTAAAATTACCTTGTGTCTTTAGAACTTCATACTGTTTAGATAAAACACAAGCAATCATATCCTTTGTACTTGTCTTTCCCACACTACCTGTAATCCCAATTACAGGTATATTATGTTTTTTTCTATGCCATGCAGCAAGGACTTTCAAAGCCTTTGACGTGTCATCAACTAAAATAGCAACTGCATTATCTCTTTGTGGAATTGGCTTTTCTGTTAAGCAAACTACTGCTCCAGTATTATAGCATTGTTCAATATAATCATGCCCATCAAAGCGTTCACCAACTAGAGGAATGAACAGATTGTCTTTTTCAACTTTTCTCGAATCTGTTGTAACACCGACAAATACTTGTTCAGCATTTCCCCAAATTAACCTTCCGTTTACGGCTTTAGCCAATTCTGCACAGTTAAAAGAAATCATTTTGTTCTCCTTCCAAGCTCCACCAACAATTCATCTACTACTTCTCGCTCATCAAAGTGAATAGTTTTATCCCTAAATTGCTGATATGTTTCGTGCCCTTTACCTGCCAAGACAATTATATCGCCTTCGAGCGCATTTTCAAGTGCAAATTTTATTGCCTGTCTTCTATCTGTTATTTTAATATATTTCCCGTTTGTTTTAGTAATACCTGCTTCAATATCATTTATTATTTTTTCAGGCTCCTCAGTTCTAGGATTATCTGAGGTTAATATTGAAAAATCGGCAATATTTCCTGAGATTTCTCCCATTTGTGGTCTTTTGCCAGCATCTCTGTCACCACCACAGCCAAATAGACTTACTACCCTGCCCTTCGCGAACTCCTTAACCGTTGATAGCACTTTTTCTAAACTATCAGGAGTATGTGCATAATCTATTATAATAGAATAGTTTCCATCTGTACGAACTGCTTCCATTCGTCCAGGTACTGTAACATTCATGAGTCCTGCTTTGACATCATCCAATGTTATTTCTGGTATTAAGCAACATGCACCGATTGCTGCTAGAGCATTGTATATATTAAAATCCCCCTGAAGATTTGTTTTTATTGTTGTGCTTCCCCATGGAGAAGTAAGAAGAAATGACGTATATGAAGTCTCCTTAACAATCTCTGTAGCTCTAATATCAGCATTTTCAGACATTCCGTAAGTTATAACCTTGCAATTTGCCAGCTCAGCCATTTTTCTGCCTTGCTCACTGTCAATATTTATAACTGCCTGCTTACACATACTAAAAAGCTTAGCTTTTGCATTAAAATAATCCTCTAAAGTCGCATGTTCTTTAGGTCCTATATGATCTCTTGAGAAATTAGTAAAAACTCCAATGTCAAAATCACATTTTGCTACCCTATGCAATTCCAGTCCCTGTGAAGAAACCTCTATTACTGCACTATCCACTTTCTTTTCCACCATGTCACTAAACAAACCTTGTAAATCAAATGATTCCGGTGTTGTCCTTGTGGCATATAATATCTCGTCACCGATTAAATTCGCAACAGTACCTATTAAACCAATTTTATGGTTTGCCGCTTGAAGTATTGCTTTTACCATATAAGAAGTAGTAGTTTTTCCTTTTGTTCCAGTTATGCCCACCAAATTAAACTTCTGGGATGGATGCTCAAAAAATGCATCTGCAACGCATGCCAAGCCATATCTTGTATCCTCCACTTCCACAACAGTTACACCATCTGGGACATCTACATGCTTTTGAACTAAAAAAGCCTTGGTTCCGTTTTCAATAGCATCAGCTATGTACATGTGTCCATCAACAACTGTCCCATCTATGCATACAAACAATGCATCCTGTCGTGTTTTTCTTGAGTCGTAGGCAACACCCTCAATATTTATATCCAAATTTCCTTGCACACTTTTTATTTTTAAATCTTTCACTAATTCATTAAGTAGCAATCAAAACACCTCCCTTATTATGTCTCAATAAACCATATCATTTTAGTTTACTCTTGCTTGCTTTTTACTGCAATGAGTAAATGAGTATGTTACTTTTCACTAATCTAAAATTTAAACTTTAGCACTTTAATTATTGCCTTATATACCTTAATATATTTCATTTATGACACTTTTTTCCCGCATACAGCACTTTGAGGCTCAGATATCTCACTTGTCAATGGAAACTTGCCTTTTTGACAGCGGTGAGCGATGATTCACAAGCATCAAAGAGTCATAAAGACCTAGTTAAATTAAGCTACTAACTAGTCTGATACTACGTTTCTAAACATAACCTCAACTACAGTTCCTTTAGAAATAACCGCTCCTGCATCTTTATCCTGGCTTACAGCAGTACCAGTACCATTTATGCGGATATTAAGTCCAACTGAATTAAATGCCTGCGTAGCTTCATATATTGTCTTATCTTTTACATCTGGTACAGTAGCCTTTGCCTCTTTTTCTGGCTTGTAAGTATAAAGTATTACTACTGAGTTTTCATTAATCAATGCAGAGGATTTTGGAGTCTGAGCCTGAACGATGGCCTTCATATCCGTATTGCTTCCCTCTATTTTATACGCAAGCTTATTCTGTTTCAATATTTTTATTGCCTCTTCTAGTGACTTTCCTTTTACATCAGGAACCTGAACTTCTTTTTGCAATAGTTTTTTATCTTCCTCTGAATAATCCTTTTCGACTCCTTGATATGTTAAAATCTCATCTATCAACTTCCCTACAACAGGAGCTACTATCATACCACCACCATGATAAAACTGATCTGGATAATCCAGAACAACCAACACACATATTGAAGGATTATCAGTTGGTGCAATAGCAGCAAATGAAGCAATATACCTGTCATACTTCCCAGTAGCTATAAGTGATTCATTTTTTATGGTTTCAGATGTTCCCGTCTTTCCACCAATCTTATAACCAGGTACTCGTGCATTTTTACCTGTGCCAACATCTACAACTCCACGTAAAATGTCCAATAAAGATTCTGATGTCTGTCTTGATATTACTTTTCTTACAACATTAGGCTCAAATTTCTTTATTACATTTCCTGAGCTATCTATTACTTCTTTTACAACATGTGGAGTTATTAAATCTCCTCCATTTGCAATAGCACCATAAGCTTGAATAAGCTGCATTGGTGTAATTTGGAAACGCTGTCCAAAGGATGCCGTACACATATTTATCTCTGTAGGATTAGGGTGGATTATACTCCCAGCCTCACCAGGTAAATCTATTCCCGTTTTTTTGTAGAAACCAAAAGCCTTTACATAACTATAAAATTTATCTATGCCTAGTTTTTGAGCAAGTCTTACAAATACTGGATTACACGAATTATAAACACCCTCTCTAAATGTTTCTTTAAGATGTGCATTAGGTTTCCAGCAGTTAATAGACCATCCTCCAACCTTAATTGTTGCATCAGTAACCTGTGTTTCAGGTGTTATTGCGCCTTCTTCAAGCCCTGCAGCAGATGTTATAGGTTTGAAAGTAGAACCTGGTTCATAAGTATCAACAACTGCTTTGTTTCTCCAAACTGTTTTCTGAAGGTATTGTACATCTTCAGCAGTTTTTCCAGTCCAGGTAGTTTTGTCTACACCAGGAGGTGCAGCTCTAGGGTTATTTAAATCAAAATCAGGTTTTGATGCCAATGCCAATATTTCACCATTTCGTGGATCCATAACTATTGCAGTTGCTCCATTTATAACATTATTATCAGATATAGCTTTTTCTAAAGTCTTTTCTGCGAAATATTGAATTGTTTCGTCAATTGTCAGTACAACATCATTTCCATCTTGTGCTTGAATATATTGTTCCTGCCCCATACTTAGCTCAATACCACTAGCATCAACCTCACTTAATATTTTGCCAGGAACGCCTTTGAGATATTTCTCCATCATCTTTTCTACGCCATCTAGTCCATCGTTATCAATATTTGTAAAACCAATAACATGAGCTGCTAAATTGCTTTTTGGATAAAATCTCTTTGTATCCTCATCTACATATATTCCGTCTATGTCGTTATCTTTTTTCCATTGTCTAACCTTAGAGCCAATATCTTTGTCAACTTTTTGCTTAATAAGTTCGTACCTAGAAGACTTTGTTAATTTTTTCTTAACAACCTCTTTCTCCATTTCAAGAATTGATGCTAAATCACTTGAAATCTTTTCAGTATCAAGTTTAAGTTTTTTAATAACCTGTGGGCTACAGCTGATAGTTTCAACAGATCCACTTACTGCTAATTCTTCCATGTTTCTATCATAGATAGTACCTCTTTTAGGACTGATTTGTCTATTGCTGGTCTGCTGTTCAAATGCTTTTTGTTGATATTCTTGACCATTAGCAATTTGAATCCACGCAATCCTAAAAATTAGGCACACTGTACAAAAAGTGAAAACTCCCAAAACCCCTAGAAGCCTTTTCTTTAGTTTTATATTTGAAGCTGCCAAAACTATCCCTCCAATTTATTAAAATACTTTCTCTATAAATAATATTTATTAAATTAAAAATTTAATATCACTTAAAATAGCAAAAATACTTAAATTCAGTACTTACCCTATACATATGAAAAAACTATAGACGTTATATATGAAATTAAATATAATCTATAGTTAATGTAAATTTATATTGAAAACAAGTGTTTTTATTATCTATTTTCTAAAATTATGTTTAAAATATGTTTAAAATATGTTTAAAACTATCTTCAACATCCTTAATAATAGTAACTATTTTTGAAGCTTCTTTATTTGCTGTCACTGTGACATCTTCTTTTGGAACTTCAACATATACAATCTGGCTCTTATTAGGTTTATGCATATGTAAATTATTTTCGGCTACTTCTCTGATATTTTTTAAACTCTTGGCACTTTGAATTTCAATAGAAAGCAATTTGTTATCATTTTGAATATCTGTATATTGTTTATTTAATTTATTATTATCATAACTCAATTGACTTATTTGAGCATACTTAAACATGGTTAGCGAACATAAACTAAAAATAATTAAAATACTAAATGTTATTTTTGCTTTTATCTTGTTATTATTTCTTGCTATCTTTTTTGACTTGAGCACAGCATTCTCTTCATATGGATCATATACCTGATTCTCAATTTTTTCTGCAACAGACCCGTATACGTACTTATTGTTAGCATCTGCCAAATTATATCACTCCTGTCAAAACAACGCTTAGTTTTATCACTAGTTAATGTTTAATAATCTTTTCTTTTGTATTTCAATTTGCTTTGTATTTCCATATGCTTTTGTATTTTGTGCTTATAAGCTTGAGCTTTAGCTTTATCTTGTGTATTTTTATTACTTGCCATATTTCTTTTGTGTTTATTAAAACTGCTATTTTTCTTTTGTATTGTAATTATTACTTGCCCTTTTCTTTTGTGAAGTTCACTGCCATTCTTCTTTTGTGTAGTTTATTACTTGCTCTCTTCTCTTGTGTAGTTTACTGCTATTCTTCTTTTGTGTAGTTTACCTACTTTTCTTGAATTCAATTACAGCTTAAACCTTAGTCTCGCCGTAAATAAAGCACTAACCATAAACTAAGGCTTTAGCGAAAGTAATTGAATTTGTGTAATTTTTACTTCTCTTTTTCTTTTGTTAGGTTAAAGTCTCTTTTGTGTAATTCACTTGCTCTTTTTCTTTTGTTTGCTTAACTGCATTTCTTTTGTGTGATTTCAATTACTCTTTTTCTTTTGTTAGCTTAAAGTCTCTTTTGTGTAATTCACTTGCTCTTTTTCTTTTGTTAGCTTATTTCTTTTGTGTAGTTCAACTGCTCTTTTTCTTTTGTTAGTTTAATTTCTTTTGTGTAGCTCAACTTCTCTTTTTCTTTTGTGTAATTTACTTGCTCTTTATCTTGTGTTTTTTACTTTTATCCTTTGTATTGCTTTACTAACTTAAATTTATTATTAAATTTTTTGTAAAACCCTAAGTTTAGCACTTCTTGCTCTTGGATTATCCTCAAGCTCCCTCTCTGTTGAAACAATTGGTTTCCGATTTACTAATACAGCTTTAGTCTCTTTGCCGCATATACAAACCGGAAAGCTAGGTGGACAAGTACACGGATTTGCTAATTTACTATATTGCACTTTTACAATTCTATCTTCAAGAGAATGAAATGTAATTATACAAAGTCTTCCCCCACTTTTCAGCAATGAGACGCAATCTTCAATAGTATTACTTAATATATCCAGCTCATGATTCACAGCAATTCTAATTGCCTGGAATGTTCTCTTTGCAGGATGAGGTCCATCTCGTCTTGCAGAACTTGGGACTGCTTTTTTGATAATATCAACTAAATCAAAAGTTGTCTCTATCGGTTTTACAGTTCTAGCTTCTACTATGAATTTTGCAATTCTTGATGCCCATTTTTCCTCTCCAAAGTCTCTAATAATATAATATATTTCCTCTTCAGAGTAATCATTTACTATTTGATATGCAGATAAATCGGAACTCCTATCCATCCTCATATCTAATGGTGCATTATTTTGATAACTAAATCCTCTAGATGCTTCATCAAGCTGATGTGATGACACCCCCAAATCAAGTAAAACACCATCAACCTCGGTGATTCCCAACTCTTCACATGTTTTTTTAATATATTTAAAATTAGTATTCACTATTTTAAAACTTGCTTTAGTTTTTATTTCCTCAAGGCGCTTAGTAGAAGTTTCTACTGCAAAACTGTCTTGATCCAAACCTATTAAACAGCCATTTACATTTAGTCTTCTGTATATTTCAGATGAGTGTCCAGCCCCGCCGATAGTTCCATCAATATAAACACCTTCTGGGTTTATATTTAAATATTCAATACACTCTTCAAGCAACACAGATTTATGTTTAAATTCCATTCAACACCTCAAAAATTTTATCTTACTAGCCTTAGCCTGATTCTTACACAAATTTATCAGTGGATAATCCCTGCCATTTAAAGGCATGATTTTCGCTGTATTTAAATCTTTCTAAGTTATATACCTAACAAAGCCATTTTTTCTGCAATTTTATCAGCACTGATATTATCGTCGCTATTATAATTCTCCCAAGTAGCCTTGTCCCATAATTCAACTCTTGAGGATACTCCAATAATAGATATATCCTTGTCAAGCTTCGCATATTCACGTAAATTTTGTGGAATAAGAATTCTTCCTTGCTTATCTAGCTCACACTCGGCTGCGCCAGAAAAGAAAAATCTTATAAAAGCGCGTACATCCTTATCTGTAAATGGAAGTGTTTTTAGTTTATTTTCCAAGCTTGTCCACTCTTCTAATGAATATGCAAACAAACAGCAGTCAAGTCCTTTAGTTATTATGAACTTTTCTCCCAAACCCTCTCGGAATTTCGAGGGAACGATTGCTCTACCTTTTGGGTCAACCGTATGTTGATACTCACCATAAAACAAAATTTACACCCCTCGCCGAACTAATCTCTCCACTTTCCTCCACTTCTCACCACTTATATGGATATTTTATTGCAAATCCAATAATTTTACAATAGTTTTAACTAATAATTTATAAAAAAAATTAAAGACAGGTATTATAACCCGTCTTTAATAGTCCAAAAGCACTAGTATTTATTCTCACACTTGCCTTATTTTAAATGAAACTGCTTCTCTTACTTCTGGCAGATACGCTAAGCACAATTCCAATTGCAATAAAATATGCTAACATCGCCGTCCCTCCTTGACTAACAAAAGGAAGAGGCAACCCAGTTACTGGCAGTAAGCCTATACTCATACCTATATTTTCTATAAAGTTAAACGCAATCATTCCAGTAATGCCGATTACCAAAAAAGAACCATATGTATCACCAGCATTTTTTGCAATATGAATACACCTAAGTATAATAAACAATCCTAGTATAATAATTATAATTCCACCTATAAAGCCAAACTCTTCACCAACTACAGAGAAAATAAAGTCTGATTCATTTATCGGAACACTTCCGCTCTGAGTTTGAATACCATTTTTATATCCTTGACCAATTAGTTGCCCTGACCCAATTGCCATTTTTGACATAATAACATTGTAACCTCCACCCAGCGGGTCTCTTTCAGGGGAAATAAAGGTCAGAATTCTTTCCCTCCTTTTATCATTTAGTACGTAAATCCATATAAATGGAAAAGAAAGTGTCAAACATCCACACAGAATAAATATATACCTATATGGTATTCCAACAATAAAAATAAAAACAAGAAATATAAATCCAAAAGCTAGAGCCGTTCCTAAATCTTTTTGTAAAAGAACAAGTCCAATAGCTATTCCAGAATATACAAAAAACTTTATTATATCTGACTTATTTTTTTCTTGACTATCCTTAATTCTTTCCAAAAAAACTGAAGCCAAAATAATATATGCAATTTTTGCAAATTCTGAAGGCTGAACACTCACGCCTGCTATCATAATCCAGTTTTTATTTCCTAACTCCTCACCGGTTCCATAAAGCAATGTAACAACCATCAATCCCATAGCACCAAAGAAAATAAACAAGCTTAAAAATTTCAGATCTTTGTAATCAATTACACTAAGAATCAGACATAAAGCTACACCCATAATAAAAGCTAACACCTGAGTTTTTAATATATTTGATTTATCTATAACTGCACTATTCAAAACAAATAGTCCCATAACAGACAATGCTAACACTGCAAAAAACAGTATATAATCAAACCTTTTATATGGACTTTCAGGTTTTAATTTTTCTACGAAATACATTTTTCACCGTTCCTAAACAATAAGATTTCTTATTCATAGTGCTCTTCTTTAAACTTATCAACTGATTTATCACAACATTCGTTGCTACCATTTACTACATCTTCTTTTGATTCGTATCCAGAATCTATACTGTCATTTACAACATTATTATCAATCTTTTTCCCTACTTCGAGACTGTTCTCTTCTTCCATAGATTTGAGTATATCCGCATATGCACTTTTACCTTCATATGGTTGCTCAAGACTTTCATTTTTTATTTTAATTCTCTTATAAACAATAAAAACAGCAAATGCAATTACAAGCAAAACTGATAGAAGCTGTGATGCTCTAAAACTTCCAATCATTAAGCTATCTGTTCTAAGTCCCTCAATAAATGCCCTTCCAAGTGAATAAGTTAAAAAGTATAAGCAGAATACCTCACCATCAAATTTCTTCTTCTTTCTCATCCAAAGTAAAAAGGCAAATACCGCAAAATCTAAGATTGATTCATATAAAAAAGTTGGATGAACAGGTAAATCAGGATTAACTATTATACCATTCAAATCCAGTATTTCTTTAGCATGGTTTGTTAAATAAGCTTTTGTAACAGGACTGGTCATTCCCCATGGAAGTGATGTATTAGTTCCAAAAGCCTCTTGATTGAAAAAGTTTCCCCATCGTCCTATAGCCTGTCCAAGTGCTACATATGGAATTGCAAAATCAAAAAATTTAAAGGTAGATATTTTTTTATGTTTTGCTACAAAGTAAGCTACTATTACACCACCAATTACCCCTCCATATATAGCAAGACCACCATTTCTAGTGTTAAAAATTTGACTCAAATCGGAACTAAAATCCTCCCAGGTAAATATTACATAGTATAATCTAGCGCAAATAATTGCAGCTGGAACAGCGAATAGCATCAAGTCTATTACTGTATCGGGTACCAAATCAAACTTTTTTGAATCCTTCATAGCCCAAAGCACACATACCAAAAAAGCAAATGCAATAATGATTCCATACCAATAAATAGGCATATTAAATATTCTAAAAGCCACGTTAGAAACATTAATGTGTATATTCATGTTTGGAAAACTTACAAGTACGCTTTCATTCATAATAATCTCCACCTATACCATTTAAAGTCATTTACTATCAATTAAATATCCGTTGATATCGTACTATAGTCACAAAACCCATTTTTCAGGTTAATGTCCCCATCCTTCAATGTAAATTAAATATTAATGCTCTTTAACAACCGATAGTGCCATCTGTTCAATATCAAAATGCTTTTCAAACACATCACAAATATAATCAAAACTCATTGTATCATAAACATCTAAATAATCAAACATTGTTACACCCTTAAAATATAAATTTATAAATGATCGAGATATACTTTCTACCGAATTCATTTGCCTCAAAAATCTACCTTTTGATGCCTTTCGCAATCTTTCAAATATATGTGGGTCAAGTCCATTATCCCTTAGAGTTTTTATTTCTTTAACTAATAAATCTCTAACAGCTTCAGGGTCAATGGACTCTCCACCTAACATAGAGTATGCATAGCTCTTTTCTACAGAAAAATCCATCTCAAAGGTGGAATTTATAAGCCCCTTATCATAAAGCCTTGTATATAGTTCAGAGCTTTTACCAATAATCATAGATAATAAAAGCTTAACTGCTAAATCATATTTTAAAATTTCTGTTCCTTCAAGATTATAGTTATTATCCTTAAATCCTAAATAAAACAGAGGTGTGGAAACTGGCATTTTTTGTTCCACATATTTTTTATTTAGGCCTTCACTTTCCTCTGGAAAAATTCTTTTTATCTCAGAAGCTTTTTTGTTAACTTGAATATTTTTTTCAATCTGCTCAAATACCTGTTTGTGATCGACATCTCCTACTACTGTAACTACCATATTTGATGGATGGTAAAACGTATCGTAGCATTTATACAATGTTTCTCTATTAATTTTGCTGATACTCTCAATCGATCCTGCTATATCTAGCTTTACAGGATGATTTTCATAAAAGGCATCTAACAGATTAAAAGTTACTCTCCAGCCTGGATTGTCACGATACATATTTATTTCTTGCCCAATAATCCCCTTCTCCCGTTCAACACTTTCCTCTGTAATATATGGATTCTGCACAAAATTCAAAAGCAAGTCAAAGTTTTCCTTAAACAAATCAGTACAAGAAAATAAGTATACAGTCTGATTAAAGCTTGTATAAGCATTGGGTCTAGAACCTAAAGCTGCAAATTTGTCCATCACACTTCCATCCTTCTGTTCAAAAAGCTTATGCTCTAAAAAGTGAGCAATGCCATCAGGTACTCTTGTTTTAGTCTTTTCACCAGGAATTATAAACTCATTGTCCACAGAGCCATATTGCGTTGAGAATGTAGCATATTTCTTGTAATAGCCTTTTTTGGGGACTACAACGCATTGTAACCCACTGCTATGTTCATATTTATATATAGTTTCATCATATTTCTTATATTCAATTGTCTCAAATTTCATAAATACCTCCATAACCCATTTGGGCACAAAAATTTAGTAATACTATAACTGGCGAACGAACGAAATTGCTCAATTCCGCAAAAAGCTGCTCGCAGCTTTTTGATATGCGAAGAAAACGATGAACGCACGAAATTGCTCAATACCACAAAAAGCTGCTTGCAGCTTTTTGATATGCGAAGAAAACGATGAACGCACGAAATGTAAACTTCGCATTATACTCTCGATGTAAGGAAATAAACGGTATCAAGTTGTATTTTTTTTGAAACATTAATTACATCCTGTTTTGTTACAAGCCTTATTTTTGAAAGCAAATCTTCCATCGTATCATGGGTTCCTGCTACCAACTGGCTTAAATAAAAATCTACAATTTGTAATTGACTATCTTTAAGTGACATAATGCCTGTTTCTATAGACTTAATAGTAGCATCAATTTCGTAATCCGTTATGTTACCTGCTTGAATTTCATCCAACTGCTCAATAATCAATCCTTTTGCATGATCCCTTTCCTTTATATCTATGCCACTTCCTACAATCATTAACCCTTTAAATTTTTCTAAACCAGAAAATACATAATAAGCTAAACTAGCCTTTTCTCTAACATTTTGAAATAATTTAGAGTGCATACCACCGCCCAGTATACCATTGTAAACCATCAAAGCGTAGTAATCATCTTCTTTTGCTGTTATATTTGTTCTGAATCCTAATGAAAGCTTTGCTTGATTAACCTCCATTTTGTCTTCAAAGTAGCTTACTTTATCAACGAATTTTTTAACAATACTAGTACTTAATGCTTTTTGAGCACTTCTGTTGATACTCTTTAATCTTCCCTTTAAAAGTTCAATATCACTGTCCTTTAATTCACCGGTTATAAAAATGTCTATTGGTAGCGTACAAACTTTTTCTTTGTAATGCGTATATAGCTCAGCTGATGTTATACTCTCAATTTGCTTAGTTGTACCATATTCATACAGTCCAAATGGTTCCTCCTTACACATTAATTCATAGCATTTATCTAGCGCAAATTGAACCTTATCATTAGTTCTTCCCTCAATAAGCGTTATTAAGTTATTTTTCTCCTGCTCAACATACTGCTTATCAAATATACCATCTTGCAAAACGGGATTAAAAATGATATTTAAAAGGAATTCAATCGCCTTTTCAAAACTTTTCTGACCATCTTGAGTATAATTATCAGATATATATTCAAAATAAAACTGAATTAACTGCTTTTCACCTTTTTTAACTATGCCGCAGTCAAACACTGCTCCATATAGTTCTTCCAAATACAAATTAATGTCCTTCATCGTTGGAAGGTTTTTGCATCCCCTCCTTAATACCGAAGGGAAAAGAGCATTTAGTGCAACTGAATTCTTATTTAAATCATCTTGAAAAAAAATATTAATGGTATTAGTCTTAAATTTATTTGACTTTATATTATAAATTCTTATTCCATCTATTTCTGTTATCTTGTTCATTTTTTCTTCTGAAATATTTGTATTTATCATGTATACCTCCTTAAAGCATTATATTTGTTAAATCTTATCATAGCATCTTATACTAATTTGCATTTAAAATATTGTTTCTTAAATTTTAAAAACAATTAGTATTACATTATTATACATATATTAGTATAAAAAGTATTCATATATAGTATAATAAAATTTTTATGATATATTCAATATCTGGTAATTTTATTAATCTAGTTTATTTTAATACTAAATTGAAAATAATAAAAGTTGAAAATAACATAAATAAATGGAATCTTTGTTTTTCCTAATGTATAGGAGGCTCATATGAACAATAATAGAAGTAGGAAATATGCTCGTTCCATAAAAAAGTCCTTGAATAATTCATTATCTAAACAAAGTGATAATGAAGAATTTTCTCTTTCAGGTACAGCAGCTCTAAGTATTTTAGGAGGGACGTTTTTAGTTGGTCTTATTTCAGGTAAATTGCTGTGCATGTTAATGAAAGAAAGATGAAATAAGTTTGAGACCTACAATTTTTGACTGAGAAAGTTGAGTAAAATAGTATTAAGCATCAAAAAATCCATAGCAACCACAGTATACAAGGTCTGTAATTCGTAATATAGGTTTTACTCAAAACGATTACATCAAATTATATATTTGTAGGTTCTATGGATTTTTACAAAAACACAATTTAGCCCAATTTACTGGTTAAACCATATAATTACTTTTATCCAGAGTTTATCTTAGGTTAATTTTATTCATACCTAAGGGACTCAATAGGGTCAAGATCTGCAGCTTTTTTAGCAGGGTAAACTCCAAATAGTAATCCAAGTGCAACTGACCCTAAGAATGCAAGCACTACTACTTTTACATTTACTACTGGTGGAATTTTTATTAGTGAAGATATAACAAACCCTCCCAGGATGCCAAATGCAATTCCAATTAATCCGCTTATTCCTGTAAGCATAATTGACTCAGTAATAAACTGAATTACAATATCCCGTTTTCGTGCTCCAAGAGCTTTTCGGACTCCAATTTCTCGTATACGCTCTGTAACAGAAACTAAAAGTATGTTTACAATGCCTATTCCCCCTACCACAAGAGTGATAACGGCAACTACCAGCAAGACTGATGAGACTATGCCCAGCAATGAATTCAGCATATCCTGATATTGAGACATAAATTGAACAGCATATTTGTCTTTATTACCATGCTTATTCTCAAGGATTCTTATTACTTTATCTGCAATCTTCTTTAATGCAGCATCATCAGTTTCTTCAACAGATGCATAAATAATATTCAACATAGTTTCCCCATAATATGACTGTAGGGTGGTCAGAGGTATAGTTAGAGAAACCGGCTGATTTTCAATATCCATCATATCACCAAATGGGGAATCCTCCGTTTTAGTAACTCCCACTACTGTTAATTTTAATGAGCTACCTGAGTTCAATGTAACTCTTAGCTTTTGTCCAATAGGATTTTCATCCTTAAAATTAGCCCTAGCAAACGTATCAGTAATTACAACTACATTTGACCTTGTTGAGTTATCAATATCATTTATCATTCTGCCATGTGTCATATCAGTAGGACTAATTTCCTTAAATTGAGATGAAGCACCAGTAATATTTGCTGTTTTATTTTTTGAACCAAGCCTTAAAGTTCCTGACCCACTTATCGTAGTAGCAACATTTTTTATTTCCTCTACAGCACCTATTGCTTTAAGATCATCATTTTTTAACATATCATTAGAATTAATAGTGCTCGATTTGTTATATATCATTAAAACATTAGCTCCAAGCTTTGCGAACTCATTGTCCATATAGCTTTGAGTAGCATTTCCTATTGCAACAATAGTTATTACCGAAAATACACCCATTATAATACCAACCATAGTCAAGATAGAACGGAGTTTATTAGCTTGGAGGCTTGACATTGCTTGTTTAAAGCTCTCAATAATATTCATAAATATGTCCATGTCACACATTCTACACTAAACTACATGCCAGAAATAACATGGACTCGGCACCTCCTTTAAATGTATTAGTAATTTCTTTCAACCTTTTAACCTCACTTTTTATTCCTCACTAATTTTTACCCTTGCTCCATCTTTGTATGTTGGCTTAGGATTCAGGACAACAGAATCACCTTCGTTGAGCTCACCACTTTTTACTTCTGCTGTCATATCTGAGGTACTACCCAATACAACCGCCTTTTTATTCATTGTCGCTTTATCTTTGCTTAATACATAGACAAAATTGTTTCCATCTTTATCTTGACTGAGCATATCAAGTTCAACTGTTAAAACATTAGTAATATTCACTGTTTTTATATCACAATTTACTGTAATCCCCGGCTTTATGGAGGATGTAATATTATCAATACCTACTCTAACTTGTATTACAGTTTCTGTGCTGCCTGTACCAGTTGTACTTTTACTTGCAACAGGTGAAACACTAGTAACCTTACCAGTAATTTTATCAGTTTCAGTTATTGAATCACCGGTTATATTAACCGTTTGACCAACCCTAACCAGCTTCGCATTATACTCATTAATATTTAACTTAACTTCCAATTTATTAGGATCAATAACTACAAATGCAGGTTGACCGCTAGGAGTAAAAGAGCCCTCTGAAACATTTACCTGAGATACAACCCCATCCATAGTACAGTACATAGCATCCTTACATTTTTTAATTTTACTTTCCAGATTCTTTATTGTAAGTGCACTATTTTCTATTGCAACCTGCTGAGTTTGAATATCAATTTCCTTTGAATTAATTGATTGATTGTTATTTTTTGATGTATCAGCAACTGCGACTTTTTGAGATTCAAGTTTAATTTTTGCATTTTTTAAAGTAACTTCTGCATCCTTTAATGCATTTTCTGCTTGCTCAAGTTCACTTTTTGAAGCTGATCCAATTTCATAAAGCACTTTAGTCTCATTGAATTTTTTTGAAATTGTTTCATAGTTTCTCTGTGCAGATATCACGTCATTTTCAGCCACTTTCTGTGAATTCACTGCAGATGCAGTGCTTTTTGTAGTATCCGCAATTTTATATTTCTTTAAAGTAAGTTCTTGAGTTCTCTTCGTTAATTTTGCCTGCTCAAGCTGTGAATTTAAATCATCAAAATCGAAATCAACAAGCTTTTGTCCCTTTTTTACTGAATCATTTTGTTTTACATACACTTTAGTTGCTTTTACAGGAGTATCTATGTATATTTCAGATTTATCAATCTCAGTAACTGTTCCGCTTGCTGATATGTATGAACTGATATCACCTTTCTTTATTTCGCTTGCTTTAACACTGAATAAAGGTCCTGTTCCTACCGCCCCTGTATTCTTCACTATTCCCACAACGACTAAGACAATAATAAGAGCAGTAACACCAATCCCTATGAAAATCTTCTTCTTCATTTTAACCTCCATAATATGAGTAATTATATTTCAAAATTTATTACACCAATCACACCAATTTTCCGTTAATACATTTTAACAATTTTCAGCTTGGAAAGTTGAGTTAATTAATCTATTTCTCTTTATTGCAGTAATTTTGCAGCATTAACTTCAGTTACTCCCATATAAATTGCAATAACAACAAATATGCAGGCAACTAATATAAACACCTTTTTGTTACTTAATTTACTGACTGTACTAATACCAATACCTATTACAACATACTGCCATATAGTGAATACCTCTATTATTTTTGCAAAACCAAATAAGAAGCTTCCTTTCATATTTGGCAAAAGAGAGGCTAAACTGGTATAACTTACATCAGTATACGTGCCTGTAAACCTAACAACTAAAATTAATGTAATTGTAGATAATACAGCTATTACATTTGTATATCCTAAAACAGATAAGTATTGTTTAAAACTACCTTTTCCCTTTAAAACTTTAACAATACCCCATACAACTAGTGCTTCCAAAAGCAACATTACAACAGCAGCTACAGGACCACCAAATAAAGCTGAATATTGAGAAATATTTACAGCCTGTTCCATTTGTTCAGCATTCATTTCTATATTCATATTTGCATATGTAACTTCCAACAATTTTCTTGAATATTCCATGTACATTGGTAAAGTTAAAAGTATCATAATAACAGGAGTAATAGCTGTCAACAATAATCCAAACAATACACGCGGCTTTTGATCAAGTGACTGCATAACCTTACTTGGAGAAAATATTATTCCAAATACTCTTTTTAAAAAATTCATATTAGTTTGATTAATTTCATCTGTATTAACTGAGTTGTTGCTGATAACAGGCATATCTTCATTCATAGTTATAACTTCCTCTCTTAAGTGAATTTTAAATTTATAAAAAAATAAATAACATACAACTGCTAACAAGTTTTCTGTTCAAAACTTTTACTTACTCAAACAATTAACTGCTCTTAAACAAATAAGCTTAAATCCTAATCATGCCTCAGCCAGATTGTATTTTTTTAACATATCTCTTGCATCTACAGGATTTTTAACTAATTCATCAGACTTTATTAATCCATCTCTAAAACGCAAAATTCTCTTAGTATGCTCCCCAATATCAGGTTCATGTGTAACAAGTACAATCGTTACACCTTCTTTATTTAAATCTTGAAAAACAGACATTATTTCTTCACTAGATGTACTGTCTAGATTACCTGTCGGTTCATCTGCAAGTATTAATGCTGGAGAATTTACTAATGCCCTTGCAATTGCAACTCTCTGCTTTTGTCCCCCAGACATTTCATTTGGTTTGTGATGCATTCTCTCTGCCAAACCGACTCTTTCTAAAGCACTAATAGCTTTCTTTCGTCTTTCCTTGCTGCTAATTCCTGCATAAATCATAGGGAGCTCAACATTCTGTAATGCAGTTATCCTTGGTAATAGGTTAAAGGACTGAAATACAAAGCCTATTTTAAGATTTCTGATTCTAGCTAATTCAACTTCATTCATAGTAGAAATATTAATACCATCGAGCCAATACTCACCTAACGTGGATTTGTCTAAACATCCTATTATATTCATAAGAGTAGACTTTCCTGAACCTGAAGGTCCCATTATTGCAACAAATTCTTCTTTCTCAATATCAATACTAACATGTTTAAGTGCTTCAACTTCTATGCTACCATTCTTATATACCTTTCCCAAATTCTTCATTGAAATTATCAATGTAGCAATTCCTCCTCCCATATCTTGTGTCATAACTTAGCTATCTCCGTTACTTTAAGGAGCATTGGATTAGCAGTATTAGACATAATGAATTTTAAATCAAATCATAATAGGTTATTAATTAACATATTCTAGGCAATTGATCTCCAGCAAGTAAGCCGATAATTCTAGCACCACCACTTAATGCTTTTAGAAGTACTTTAGGCTCTCCTGCCTTAGTAACTTCACCAATAATCTGTGCATCTTGTCCATATTTGTTCTTTCTCATTGCATTTAGCACGGCTTCTGCTTTTGCAGCAGGTACAAAACTCAGAAGCTTACCTTCATTAGCCATATATAACGGCTCCAATCCTAAAAGCTCACATACCCCTTGAACCTCTCTTTTTACAGGAAGCTTATCTTCTTCTATCACTATTGAAACATTGCTCTGTGATGCAATTTCATTTAATGTAGTGGCAACTCCACCTCTAGTGGGGTCCCTAAGAACATGAATATCCGATGTAACCTCCAACATATCATGAACCAAACCAGAAAGGGGAGCACAATCGCTCTTGATTTCAGCCTGAAAACCCATATTCTCTCTTTCAAGAAGAATAGAACTTCCATGATCTCCAATAGTGCCAGAAATTATTATTTTATCTCCTACCTGTGCATTTTTACCCGAAATACAAATTCCATCAGGGACGATGCCAATACCAGAGGTATTAATAAATACTTTGTCTGCCGCACCCTTTTGTACCACCTTTGTATCACCTGTTACTATTTGAATACCGCATTCACGAGCAGTAGTACTCATGGATTCTACGATTTTCTCCAATTCATCAATACTAAATCCCTCTTCAATAATGAAACCACAGCTCAAATATAATGGTGTCGCTCCACTTGTTGACAAATCATTTACTGTACCGCATACTGCCAGCTTTCCAATATTACCTCCCTTAAAAAATACTGGCGTAACAACAAAACTATCAGTAGTAAATACCAGATTATTTGAATTAGTTATATTTAACTTAGCGCAATCATCCCCTTGAGAAAGAATATCATTATTAAAATGCTTCTTGAATACCTGATCTATTAACTTTAATGTAGCCGAACCTCCACTACCATGAGCTAAAGTAATTATATTTTCCATATTTATTTTGTTATCCTCCATAACTTATTATAGTATTTAGCGACACAAAATACCAGTATAATCCCATTTTTTCACAAAATTCCATAATAAGTATAAATTTGTATGCTACAATTTTCATATTACAATACATATATTGTTTTTGATGTGTTTTAGCATATGCTCAAACTTATGCTTCAACTTATGCAATTAAAATGTAAAATATTTATTCCCCGTATTTGTAATAAGCAGCGCATGTGCCCTCAGATGAAACCATGCAAGCACCAACTGGATTCTCAGGAGTGCATCTAGTTTTAAATAGTTTGCAGTCTGAGGGTTTTTTCTTTCCTTTTAGTACTTCACCACACTGACAGCCTTTAGTCTCAGGACTATCTTTAATTTGTATATTAAATTTTTTTGCCGCATCAAATAGTTCATATTCAGCTCTCAGCCTTAGCCCTGAGTTTTTAATCATCCCTATTCCTCGCCATAAAGCATCCGTAGCTTCATATACTTCATACATTTTTTGTTGTGCTTTAATATTCCCCTCTTTTGTAACAACCCTTGAATACATGTTTTCTAAAATGATATTACTATTTGTTATATTCTTAACTAATATATTTATTGAATACAATATATCTAAAGGTTCAAAACCTGCCACTACGCCAGCTTTTTTCATATTATACGCAACATCTGAAAAAAAGTCTGTTCCAATTATAGCAGCAACATGTCCAGGATAAAGAAAGCCATTAATAGCTAGCTCATTGTCACCTGCAAGGGTTTTTATAGCCTCAGGCATTGTTTTGTTTACTGTCAGTACTGAAAAATTATTTATTCCCTCACTTTTAGCTTTATGTACAGAAAGAGCAATAACCGGAGTTGTAGTTTCGAAACCTACAGATAAAAAAACAACCTCCTTATCTGGGTTTTCTCTAGCTAAATCAACGGCATTTAGTGGAGAATAAACCATTTGGACATTGCATCCTTTCGCTTTTTTGTATAGTAATGTACTTTCAGTTCCAGGTATTCTCATCATATCGCCAAAAGTTGTAATTATAATATCTTTATTTTCTGTAAGCTCCAGTGCACTATCAATATATGACATTGGCGTAACACATACTGGGCATCCTGGTCCGGAGACTAGCTCAATACTTTTTGGAAGAAGTGACCTTAATCCATACCGTGAAATTGCCATAGTGTGTGTGCCACAAACTTCCATAATTTTTAAATTTGGTCCCGAATAAGTGCTAAGATCCTCAACAATTTTTTGTATTACTTCTTTATCTCTAAATTCATCAATATAGTTTACCATTTATCCTCCACGCTTATTTTCCTTATTTGATGCCCATTTTTCTAATATCTTCAAATATTTCTATTGTTTTAAGAGCCTCTTCTTGATCAAGAATTTCGATAGCACACCCTGCGTGTACTAAAACATAATCACCAACCTTAACATTTTCAAGAAGTTCTATAGAAATAGTATTTGTCACTCCCATCATTTCAACTGTACTGTTTTTTCCATCAACACTCAATACCTTAGCAGGTAATCCTAAACACATAAATTGCCCTCCTAGAATTTATATAAAAATAGGCATTTATAAAATGCCTAAACCTATTTATTTTTATAGGTTTCGTTTATCGTAAAATACTTTCGTATAGTTTATTCATATTTTAAAGTATATACCCTACTTAATTACATTTCAATCACAAGTACTGGAAATGATCCTAAAATTCAGTATAATACATACTTATGCAGCTTTTTATTTTTAAATACTCTTCATACCCTTTGTAATCCATTTCCTACTACTTCCAATGATTCCGTTTTTCTATATTTTAATTTATCTACATATCAGTTTATCTATATTTTCAGTTTTTCTATATATCATTTTTATCTGTATGTTCAGTTTTCTATATACTTCCTACAATTTTAGCTAATGCCAGCATTGCTTGTCCTAACGAAATCCCTCCATCATTTGCTGGAATCTCAGAATGAGTATATACGTTAAAACCATGTTCTCTCAGCCTGTTTACACTCATTCCAAGCAGAGTTAAATTCTGAAAGACTCCTCCACTTAAAACTACTGAACTCAAACCGCTATTTTTCCTAATTAAACTGCATCCCTGCAAAACAATTTCAGCTATTGTTGAATGAAATCTAGAGGCAATATACTCCTTGCTTTTTCCATCTAGTATATCTTGAATAATTTGATTTATTATGGAGCTTGTTTGTATAGCAAATCCAGTCCTATTCTCATCAACGCTATCTAAATTTATCTCATATAATTCTCCATCTGCTTTTTTACTACAAAAACTAATTGCATATGGCTCTGCATTTGCTTCAACTGCGTAATGCTCCAGCTCAATTGCAGCTTGCCCTTCATAGCTGATGTCAGTATTTATTCCTATTAAAGCAGCTACCGCATCAAAAAATCTCCCCATGCTTGATGTCTGAGGACAGTTCAATTGTTTCTCTAACATTTTTATTGTAAAATCTATGTCTTTTTGATTTATATTCGCCAGTAAACGCCCATTCTTAGTAATTATTTTCTCTGCATTTGAGCATAAAACTCCATTGATGTGTTGATGCAGACTGATTTCATCACTGTTATCTGCTTTAGTTGCCTCATTTAAGTCTATTTTAGTTTTTTCATTCATCACATTGTGGGAGTACCCTAGTTCCGTACTACCTTGTACCAAATTAATCTTGCCTGCAGAAAAAAGATAGCTCACAGCCATTCTCCATGGGTGCTTTACAGCCGAATCACCACCTGGCATCATAACATATTCCAGATGTCCAGCTCTTTCAAAACCATAATAGCCACCCTTGAAAAATTCACCGCCCCAAATAGTGCCATCATTACCAAAACCAGTTCCATCAAAGGAAACACCAATAACCTCACCACTCAACTGATTTTCAGCCATACATGATGCAATATGAGCCTCATGATGCTGAATTCCAATTTTATTTTTCTCAGTTTGATTTATTGCATATTGTGAAGAGAAATAATTTGGATGAAGGTCATAAGCAATATATTCAGGTAGTATATCAAATAATTTTTCAAAATGCTCAATACTACTTGTAAATGCATTATTGGTGCTTTCGTTTTCTAAATCACCAATATGATGGCTCAAATAAAACAAATTATTTTTATTCAAGCAAAAAACATTTTTGAGTTCACCACCACATGCAATAATAGATGGTATTTTAGAGCCTTCATCAATAGCCAAAAGCTTGTAAACATCTAATATAATAGGTTTTGGAACATATCCTCTCGAACGCCTTATAATGTATTCTTTATTATCAAAAACTCTGGTAACCGAATCATCAGTTCGAATATATATATCACGGTTATTTGTTAAAAACGCATCTGCAATATCACTAAGAGCATTAATTGCATCATCTGAATAAAATATTGGCTCGCTTGACAAATTTCCACTTGTCATAACAATTATTTCAGGAAAACCATGCTGCTCAAATAATATATGGTGTATTGGAGCATATGGAAGCATTACACCTAAATATCTATTAAGTGGAGCAATTAATGCAGGTAATTTGATACCTTCATTTTTTTCAAGCAAAACTATTGGGCTTGCAGGAGATTTTAATAATTCAATTTCTTTTTCGTTCATTTTGCAGTACTTAGCTATTACATAAAGATTTTTCATCATTAATGCAAACGGCTTTTTATCGCGATGCTTTCTTGTTCTTAGCCTTTCAACTGCACTATCATTTAAAGCATCACATGTAAGATGGTATCCTCCAATGCCTTTAATAGCAGCTATTTGACCATTTCTAATTATTTGCGCAATATATTCTATACATTTTTTACTATTCATATATGAGTCGATGCTTGTGTTGTTTTTTATTTCCAAACTAGGACCACAATCATGACATGCTACAGGCTGTGCATGATACCTTCTATCTGTTGGCGTAGTATACTCTTGTCTGCAATTATTACACATTTCGAAGCTGTTCATTGTAGTTTTATCTCTATCATAAGGAATATCCTTGATTAATGTAAACCTCGGACCACAATTGGTACAATTAATAAATGGATACATATATCTTCTATTATTCTTGTCTTTAAGTTCCTCTAAGCAATCACTGCAAGTGGCAACATCAGGAGATATAAAAATATTACCTTTAGAGCTTGTCTGACTTTGCCTTATGGTAAAATCTTCAAAACCTTCAAAAGGTAATTCTTCATATTTAATTGATTCAATTTTTGATAGCGTAGGTGCTTTCCTCTTGATTTGTTGTATAAAATCAATCAATTGATCATAATTTGCTTCTACCTCAATGATTACATTACTATCAGAATTACCAACCCAGCCTTTTAATTCATGTTGCATAGCTAAGTTGTAAATAAAAGGTCTAAAGCCAACACCTTGAACAATGCCAGTTACTATAATTCTATACTTATTCATACTATGCCCATGTCTAACATTCGTGCTAGAACATAAAGGAATGTTAATTTCCTTGACAGGAGTTGCATGGGCTAGACCTCCTTTTCCTATTTATTTATTTCAACCATTATAACGCCTAGATTCAAAATGAAATTTTTCGATTGTAGAAAAATTTCATTACATCAGCGGCGTTCAATAAAGAAAACTTGGTTTGTGACAAGCCAACGGCGAAGTCATAAGCCTAGTTGCACTTATACTTTTTTAAAAGTGCGAGGCGGGAGATATTCCCACCGTCTGAAAACCAAAGCGGCACCCGCCACTTATAGAAGTGGGGGACATTTTCTTGCCTCGTTATAATACCTATATTCAAAATGAAATTTTTTGATTGTAAAAAAATTTCATTACATCAGTGGTATTTCAACGAGGCAGGAGATATTCCCACCGCCTAAAAACCAAAGCGATACTCGTCACTTATAGAAGTGGGGGACGTTTTTTTGCCTCGTTATAATCCCATACTGAAATATTCTTTTGCTTCTAACATATCTTTTGAAATTTGTTGAATTAAATGTTCCACGCTTTCAAACTTTCTCTCATTTCTGATTTTCTTTAGAAAAAACACCTCTATTTTTTTTCCATATATATCTTTATTAAAATCAATTATATGTGTTTCAACATTTTTCTGTTTGCAGTCTTCAAATGTTGGATTAAAGCCCACATTTGTCATGCTGTTATAGAACTTTCCATCAAGCAATGTCTTTGTTATATATACTCCATTAGCAGGCAAAACTAAAAATCTCTCTGGATGTATATTGGCTGTAGGATAACCAATGGTATTTCCTATTCTTCTGCCACTTACAACCTCTGCAGTAATTGAATAATTCCTTGCTAAAAGCTTATAAGCTGTTTCAAGGTCTCCATTAATGATTAGCTCTCTTATTCTTGTGCTACTAATAATTTCATTTTCACACTTAATAGGTGAAATGACTATAACTCTAAAGCCGTACTTTTTCCCAAGCTCCTTTAAAAGGGTTATATCACCTTGCCCTTGATAGCCAAATTTATAATCATATCCTACTACAGCTAATTTAATATGAAGTTTATCTATCAAAACCTGCTTAACAAAATTCTCAGGTGAAAGTCTAGAAAACTCCTCATTAAACACATCAAAATATAAATAGTCCAAGCTTATTTCACTAAGTAAATCTATTTTTTTTTGCTCAGTTAGCAATAATGGTGTAATGAGCTTCTTCCTAAGAATATTCTCGGGATGCTTTGTAAAATTATATACAACTGAAGCCAATCCATTTAATTGTGTTTCACGGATCAATGTATTTATTAAAGCCATATGTCCGATATGTAGACCATCAAAATTGCCAAGACCTACTCCCGTATCACAACTAAAGAACTTATTATTGTTATTTGAATAAATAACCTGCATCCTTACCTCCACCTTCTTGTGACAAGCCTCAAAACCACTTTATTTTTGCGCTAATTATCCCTAAAAAACTTTTTTGATTTTAAATAAATACCTTGTCCATCACAAATAATTTCACCAATTCCAAAAAAAACATCATTATTATCATAAACCCTTTTAGTAGTATTCACATTACTCCTATCAAGGTTGACTTTTATCCATACACCATTATTATATTTAGCTACATCAGCTTCGCTTAAAGATATCTTCTCATATTCCTCAAAAACTGTTTCCACTGATATTAAACTGTCACTTAATATATTGTTCTCTGCTAATGTCCTTATTTCTTCTAAAGTAAACGCAGAATTTATATCATACTTTCCTGCTCTCTTCCTGACTAAGAAGGACATATGACCGCCACAGTTAAGCTTTTCACCAATATCATTGCAAAGAGTTCTAATATAAGTACCTTTAGAGCAGTGAACATCAAAAATCACTTTCTTCGTGATATATTCAATATTCTTATCATTATCACTTAAAGTAGTATTTTCATCCCATATTCTAATAACATTTATATCATATATAGTTATATTTCTGGCCTGACGTTCAACAGTTTCACCCTGTCTTGCAATCTCATACAGCTTTTTACCACCTATCTTAATTGCAGAATACATCGGTGGTAGCTGAGAAATCTCACCAACGAAACTCTTACACGCATCTATTATTTCATCATTACAAACACTTACACTATTAGATGAAATCACTTTCCCTGATGAATCCTGTGTATCAGTTGAAATACCTAGTGTAAGCTCAGCACGATAAACCTTGTCCTTGTCAATCATAAACTCAATCGCCTTAGTTGCATTTCCAATACATATTGGTAATACACCAACTGCTGATGGGTCTAATGTTCCAGTATGACCTATCTTTTTTTGATGTGAAAGTCTTCTTGCAATAGCAACCACATCAAAAGATGTCATCCCAGCAGGCTTTAATACATTCAAAATACCATTCATTTTATAATTTATCCTTTATAGCATAGATAATTTTGTTCTTTACTTCATCTAAAGTTCCATTAACTGTACATCCAGCTGCCCTCTTATGACCGCCTCCATCAAAAGTAGCCGCCACTTCAGCAACATCAACATATGTTTTTGATCTCAAGTTTACCCTGATTTCGTTTTGGCTCTTCTCTTTTATTAATACTGATACTTCAACGCTTTCAATAGAGCGCCCTAAATTTACAATGCCATCACAATCCTCTTCTTTTGCTCCAGTTGACAGAATATCTTCTAAAGACAGCGCAACAACTGCTAGCTTCGAATTCTCATGTAATTCTAGAAATTCAATTGCTTTTGCTGTTAATTTAAGCTTTTCATAAGTTGTATTGTCGTAAATTCTTTGGGATATCTCCCCAACATTAATGCCTGTTGAAAGTAATTCAGCAATTATCTTATGTGTTTCCGCTGTTGTATTTTGATATTGAAAACCACCAGTATCTGTGGCTATTGCTGTATACAAACAAGTGGCAATATCAGCATCTATTTCAATTTTCAAATTTCTCAACAGTGAATAAATAATTTCGCCAGTAGAAGCAGACAAAGCATTAACAAAATTCAGATGTGCATATTTTGTATTTGTAACATGATGGTCAATATTTATAGTACATGGAGCATTAAAAAAAGCTTCTGCTCTAGTACCTAATCTACCTACATCACCAGTATCAAGTGATATATTCAAGTCTGCAATTTCATCATTTTTATTATAAAAACCCGTTAATTCATCCTCTGGTAAAAACCTGTACACTGATGGAATATCTTCTTCTAAATATATTACTACCTTTTTACCTGAATTTTTAAGAGCTGATCCTAATGCAATAGATGAGCCAATAGCATCTCCATCAGCACTAACATGAGGATATATTGCAATACTTCCTGCTTCAGATATTAACTTAATAATTTCTTTATCCATTGTGTCCCTCTCTACCTATTCCTTATAATCTCTTTTTGCATTATCTAATAATCTATTTATATACATGCCATGTTCTATTGAATTATCAAGCTCAAAATGGATTTCTGGTGTAGCTCTTAACTGCACTTTATGTCCAAGTTCTCTTCTTATAAAGCCAGCTGCACTTTTAAGGGCTTTTATAGCATTTTTCTTTTCTTCATCAGTGCCCATAACACTTACATACACTTTTGCATGTCCCAAATCCTTTGTTACTTGACAATCTATAATGCTAACCAAACTTGGTAACCTCGGGTCTTTAAGCTCGTTTTGGATTATATTACTTATTTCTCTTTTTACTTCCTCGGATATTCTTGTTATTCTATCAGCCATAGTTATGTCCATACCATGCATCTTAATAAAACTCCATCAACATGCCAGAATGGACTTGCACCTCCTTAGTATATTTTCTGTTTATTTCCAATAACCACATATGCATCTCTATACATCTATGCTATAGTGGTGAAAAATAACTTGTAATCTTTTTAAATTTGGACTATGTTGTACAATATTATTTTAATACTACTTGATAACCTCAAAGTTATCTAAAAAATTATAACTCATCATATATATCAAATGTAACACTATGAGTAAATTAAGTAAATACATAGTCATACTTTTATCTAATTTTAGTATTACCAACACCTAAATTTTATACTAATTTATATTTAAAATGTCAAATTACATTATTAAATAGACGCATATGGAGCGCTAGTGCAAAACCCACAGATATTGTTCAAAACTTATTAATATAAATAAATCTTTGTGAATAGCAAAAGGAATTACACAATATATACAAATAGGCTGAATTGGATATAAATCCTTTTCAACCTACTCAAAAAAGCAAGACATCTGTAATATTTATAACCGTTTAATTCAAATAATCCTTCTAACTTCGTGGAAGCTAATCCCAACTGTTAGAACCCCATTACCTCTTTACTTCTTCCATGACAAAAGCTTCGATTATATCGCCCTCTTTAATGTCATTGAATTTTTCTATTGAAACACCACATTCATATCCAGTAGCAACTTCCTTAGCATCATCTTTGAATCTCTTTAGTGATGCAAGTTTACCTTCGTGAATTACTATGCCATCTCTAACAACACGAACTTCAGAATTTCTCTGAACCTTACCATCTGTAACATAAGCTCCACCAATTGTTCCAACATTTGAAACTTTAAATACCTGTCTGATTTCAATATGTCCAATTACAACTTCCTTGTAGGTAGGTTCGAGTAAACCATTCATTGCTGATTGAACGTCTTCAATAGCCTTGTATATTATACTATATAATCTTATATCTACCTCTGCAGCTTTAGCAGCCTCAGTAACATTTGTACCTGGTCTTACATTAAATCCTATTATAATAGCATTGGAAACTTGTGCCAATGTTACATCAGATTCAGTAATAGCACCTACAGCATCATGAACAATGCTTACCCTTACTTCATCATTACTCAACTTAGTAAGAGATGACTTTACAGCCTCAAGTGAACCTTGAACATCTGCCTTTATAATCAAATTCAAATCCTTAACCTTACCAGCTTTAATCTGAGCATACAAATCTTCAAGAGTAACCTTCGAATTTGCTTTATATAGTTGTTCTTTTTGTTTATACTTTCTTTTTTCAACCAGTTGCTTCGCTACCTTTTCATCTGTAACTGCATAGAATATTTCTCCAGCCTCAGGAACTTCATTCATACCTAAGATTTCTACAGGCATTGAAGGACCAGCACTATCGATTGAAAGACCCTTATCATTTGTCATTGCCTTAATTCTACCAAATGCAGAACCAGCAATAATTGCATCTCCTGATTTTAATGTACCTCTTTGAACAAGCACAGTTGCAACAGGTCCTCTTTCCTTATCAAGCTTGGCTTCAATGATTGTACCCTTTGCCTGTCTATCAGGATCAGCCTTGAGTTCTAACATGTCTGCAGATAGAAGTACCATTTCTAATAATTGATCTATATTTTCTCTCTTCTTTGCAGAAACAGGAACCATGATAGCATCTCCGCCCCATTCTTCTGCAACTATTCCATACTCAGTAAGCTCTTGCTTTACCTTATCTGGGTTCGCACCTGGTTTATCAATCTTGTTAATAGCTACAATGATTGAGACATTTGCAGCTTTAGCATGATTGATTGCTTCAATTGTCTGTGGCATTACACCATCATCAGCTGCAACAACCAGAATTGCAATATCTGTAGCTTGAGCTCCTCTAGCACGCATTGCTGTAAATGCTTCATGACCAGGAGTATCCAAGAATGTAATTTTTCTATCTTTTGCCTTTACTGTATAAGCACCTATATGCTGAGTAATTCCACCAGCTTCGCTATCAATTACATGAGTACTTCTAATTGCATCAAGTAATGAAGTTTTTCCGTGGTCAACGTGTCCCATAACAACTACAACTGGAGGTCTTGGTTTTAATTTAGTTTCATCATCTACTTCAATATCATCAAAGAGTATATCTTCTTCGCTAACTTGTACTGCTTTCTCAGTTTTAACACCATATTCCTCGGCAATAATAGTTGCAGTATCGAAATCTACATCATTATTGAGTGTTGCCATTATTCCGAAAGCCATCAGCTTCTTAATAATTTCAGTTGAAGTCTTTTTAAGAGATTCAGCCAATTCTTTTACTGTAAGTGTCTCCGGTATAGTTATTGAAGTCAACACTGCTTTTGGTGGAATATATTTAACCTGTACTTTTTCATTTTTCCTATTTTTAGGGAGTCTCTTTTTCTTTCCATCATCATTATAAAACTCATTAAAAATATATTCTTCAGAGAGAATTTCTGAAACACCTTTTTTCTCAATAACAATTTTTTGAGGTTTTACCCTACTATGCTTGTTTTGAATAACACTAGGTTTTGGAGTTTCTTTCTTTTTATTTTCATCTCTTTTTGCAGTCTTATCAAAATCTTTACTTTGGAATTCTCTTCTAGCTTCATTTCTTTGTGAGTCAAATTGCTCTTGCGCTATAGCAGCATCTGGCTTCGGTATCTCTAGGCCTTGTGATCTATCATTTCTCTGGCCATACTGACCCTGTGGTCTGTCGTTCCTTTGCCCATTATACTGACCTTGTGGTCTATCGCTTCTCTGTCCATTATACTGACCTTGTGGTCTATCATTTCTCTGTCCATACTGACCCTGTGGTCTATCGCTTCTCTGTCCATTATACTGACCTTGTGGTCTATCGCTTCTCTGTCCATTATACTGACCCTGTGGTCTATCGCTTCTCTGTCCATTATATTGACCATGTGGTCTATCGCTTCTCTGTCCATTATATTGACCCTGTGGTCTATCTGACCTTTGGTTATTATATTGACCTTGAGGCCTGTCGCTTCTCTGATTATTATATTGACCCTGTGGTTTATCAGTCCTTT
>JAEZRV010000054.1 GCA_023444055.1 Bacillota bacterium | reverse complement strand
TATCATAAAACAGCATAGCTCAACCTCAAGAAAAGGTAAAGAAAAGCTATGACTATATAATACGAGGAGGTACCGAGCCCATGCCATTTCTGTCAGAGAAATGTACATTTCTTTGATGTTCTTTGTGTGAAATGCTGGGCATGGGCATAATAATGATGAAAGTACTGCTTGTAGATGATGAGCCTTATATGCTTGAAGGACTTAGGACTATGATAGATTGGAAAGCATATGGCTTTAATATATGCGGTGAGGCCTCGAATGGAGAAGATGCACTGGAAATAATTAAAATGAGTAATCCTGACCTTATAATTACTGATATACGTATGCCCAAAATGGATGGGTTAGAGTTAATTAGGTTAGCTTATGAAAAGTATCATTCTACAGCTAAAATAATCATTCTCAGTGGATATGATGATTTTAGCTATGTGAAGCAAGCAATGATGTATAAAATTAAAAATTACTTGTTGAAGCCATTAGATGAGGATGAACTTAAGGATATAGTATCTACACTGTCTTCTGAGATATTGAAAGAGCGTAGGAAAGCGGAAAATATTAATAAGCAGCTTACATTCATAACAAACCAATGCTTGCAAAGATTATTAGATGGAGAAACAAAAACTACGCTTATTGATAGAACAAGAATATTGCTCAACCTTAATGAAGGGCAAGAATATAGATGTGTAATGTTATATATAGATAGGCTGAATAATTTGGCAAAAAACACTGGTAAAATAGATTTAGAAATTAATAGAAATAAAGTCATAGAGTTATTACAATCTGAACTTGGTTCAGAATTTCAGTACAACTTTTTTGAAGATAACAAGGATAGGCTATGCTTAATTTTAAGTGAGAATATGCCTTTTTATAGCCAGTTTGAAAATTTTATAGCCTCCTTGCAAATAAAGCTTAAAGCTTTAACAGGATCCTCTGTCTCATTGGCATATAGCAATCCTGCACATGGAATGAATGAATTATGTGAAATTCATAGTCAGGCTTGCTTTTCTATAAATTTTAAATTCTATATAGGTGAAAATAGTATTATTAATTATAGTGATGTAAAGGAAAAGAGGTTAAATTATCAAGTATATACTCCTGATTTTAATAATTTACTATGTCATATAAGAACAAATAGCTGTAATCAAATCAAAGAGGATGTACAAGTGATTTTTGACCAATTTAGTAATATGCAAAGTGCTCCTGAAATTATAGTAGCTTATCTAAATAACTTTTTATTGGAATTAGTAAAAGTTATTCAGGAGTTTGACGGAGTTTCAAATGATACTCTACAAATGGTATTAGAATTCGATAATTTTTTAGGATATCCTACTCTTGATGGACTATTGGATGCTTTTTTAGAAAAATGTTATTACGCTTCAAATTATATAGATAATCTGAAGAAGAACGATTCACAGTACATTATTTATGAGATTAAGAATTATATCAGTGAACATTATCATGAAGACATTAAACTAAAAAAGGTTGCTTGTAAGTTTTATATGAATCCTGTATACCTTGGGCAGTTGTTTAAGAAGACTACGGGCATGCAATTCAATGACTATTTAAATTATGTACGTATTGAGGAAGCGAAAAAGTTACTTAGACAGACCAATATGAAGGTTATAGAGATATCAAAAGTTGTAGGCTATAAGGATCCAAAATATTTTGTACAGAAGTTTAAATCTACCACAAATAGTTCGCCTTCATCGTTTAAAACATGTAATGAGAGGTAAATGAGTATGTTTGCTAATAGAAAATTAATAAATAAAGTTAATGATATTCCCTTGAAATTTAAATTTCTAATAATATATATTATTTGTCTTCTTATTCCGATAATCGTTATCAATGCCTCTTTTATAAATAAATTTTCTGCAAATGTGCAGGATAGAGAGGAAAATAATTATAAAATATCATTAGAAAGAACTAGGGCCGACATTGTTACAATGTTTGATGGTTGTGTCTCTGCAAGTCACTCAATATACACTGATAGAACTTTGTACAATATTCTTAATAGAAACTTTAAAGATAGTCTGCAATACTTTGATGCTTATGACAGCCAGCTTAGAAGCAAACTAAGTATATATACATCTGCCTATAATAGTATGACCGATATAGAGATTTATGTTGATAACCCTACAATAAGCAGTGGCGGAGCATATTATTATCTTAATAGGGATGTAAAGAATACTGAATGGTATAAAATGCTATACAATGGTAGGGGCTCTGTCTTTATAAAGACCTATTTAGGATATACTAAAAGCTTACCAACAAAACGTATACAATATTTAAGCGTTCTAAGAAGATTAGACTTTTATTCATCCCCCGGCTACGAAAAAAAGAAAATACTTAAAGTTGATATAAAAATGGACAAACTAAGTAGTATTTTCAAAAGAGAAAAAACTTTTTTGACCTTATATTTATTAGACCCAGAAAATAATATTGTATGCTCTTCTGCATCCTCATATAATTTTGAAAATGTAGATAGTTTTGATAAATATGATAGTACAAGAACTATTAAAAAGGATAGCATTGTTCTTGAAACATCTTTAAGTAATTCAACATATTTAGATGGATGGAGACTTATAGGAGTTTCTACCGGGGAGCGTATGCAAAAGACAGTAATGGAGTCTTTGAGATTTGTTCTATTTTTAGCAATATTTAGTATACTTATTTCCACAATTTTTATCTTTATTATGGCTAATTCTTATAATTATAGGTTAAAAAAACTTTCCAAGCATATGAATAAGTTTACAGATGGAAAGTTTGAGTTGATTGAAATAAACGAGGGAAAAGATGAAATTGGAGGAGTAATACGAAGCTTTAACCTTATGGCATCTAAAATAAATTTATTGATAAATGACGTTTACAAGCTTCAACTACAAAAAAAGGATCTTGAACTTGAACGAGTGCGAGCTGAAATTAACTTTTTACAAAGCCAGATGGATCCTCATTTCCTTTTTAACACATTAAATGCAATACTTGTTGTTAGTACAAAGAATGGGTATACAGCTATTATTGATATCATTAAGTATCTTTCAAAAACCTTGAGAAGGCTGCTTAGCTGGAAGGATGATTTAGTTACTATACAGGAAGAAATCTCTTTTACAGAGATGTACCTGAAAATAGAAAAGTTTAGATTTGGTGATAAAATTGAGTATTTTATTGATATAGATCAAAGCCTTATGCAAATTAAGATACCTAAAATGAGTCTTCAGCCTTTAATTGAAAATGCTTGTAAGCATGGGATTCAAGCTATTACAGAGGTTGGTATAGTAAAAATAAGCGCTATAGCATCTGAAAGTAGCCTTAAAATATGTGTTGAGGATAATGGCTCAGGAATGGATAGTGAAACACTGAAGGAGCTAGTCAATAATATTAAGAGTGATGAAGAAGTTAACTCCAATGTAGGTCTTAGAAATGTGTACAGGCGACTAAAACTTTACTATGGAGATAATATTTCATTTGAAATTGAAAGTGAGAAAAATGCAGGTACAAAGGTATGTTTTACAATACCCTGTAAAGAACTAGTACCATAATAATGCTTCTAATGTTATCTTCAAGTTAAAAAAGAAACAATATTTTTTTGGAGGGTTTAATGTTTAAGGTTTTAATAGTAGATGATGAGCCAATGGCAATAGAAGCAATAAAATTAGCTGCTGATTGGGAAGATCTTGACTTATTTATATGTGGTGAATGTACTAATGGAAAAGATGCTTTAAGACTTGCGCGAGAGATGAAACCTGATCTTATAATAACTGATGTAGAGATGCCTATAATGAATGGAATTGAGCTTGTAAGGCGAGTGGCTAGTGATGTAGATCCTGACATAAAATTCATAATAGTTAGCGGTTATGACCAATTTGAATATGCAAAAAGTGCTATGCAACTTGGTGTTCAACATTATATTTTAAAACCTGTTTTTAAAGATGAGTTCTCAGAAGTATTGCTTCAAATACTACCAAGTATTGAGCAAAGTAAAAGACTCAAGACAATATGTTCTGTAAGCACTGAACTTGATATTGGTATTTTATTTGAAAAATTTTTGGCAGGAAAAATAAGTGAACAAGATATTAAGAATGTGCTTGGTCACGAAACAATAAAAGAAGACACTGTTTGGTCATTTGCTAGCCTTGATACTATTCATAAGTATTATGAAAATGATGCTGATAATGATGACTATATTGGGTTTAAAGTATTTGACACAATAAAAGATTCACTTTTAGCTGAAGGGTTAAGGGATACGTTTATATATCCTGTATTTGTGAATAAAAACATTAATGGCTTTGTTCTTTGTAGTAATGAAGGGAATTCATCTATTTGTAAATTATCACAATCTTTATGCTCAATATTGAAAAAGATTTATAATAATGGCTTCTATTTAGCTATGGGGAATCAAGTTAAGGATATTAAGCTTCTTGGTAATTCTATGAAAGAAGCGGAAAAAGCTATCGGCTATCGTTTTTATGCTCCTCCCGGAAGTATTCTTCATTACAAGGATTATGAAAATTATTCGTTAAGTTATAGTTTTGAAAATAATGAGTATATGGAGTATATTGGAGAATTACAAAATGCATTTGAAAATATTGATATAGATAGGATTTTAAAAGCTATGGACTCTATCTTTAAAGTGTTTAGAGGTGAACATATAGCTTACGAAATGATAAAAATGTACTTAAACAGTAGTATATATAAGAGCTTATCTATTTTAACCGCAATGGGAGAGAATATTGATAATGTACCGTTTATTAGCGATATAAGCATGCTTATTAGTTCAGCAAAAACAATAGATGAAATTGAATTAAAAATAAATAACTATTGTATAGAATTTTGTAAACATGCCCAAGAAGTGAAAAATAGATTTAAAATGGCAGACAAGATAAAAGTAGAACAATATATTAATGAAAACTATAAAAGTAATTTAACTATTAAAGAGATATCAAGTAAATTGCATTTACACCCAACATATTTAGGCAGTCAAATTAGTAAGTGGTTTGGATGTAGTTTCAATGATTATTTGCACACCCTTAGAATGAAAGAAGCGGAAAGCCTTATTAAGAATACAAATAAGAAGGTTCATGACATTGCAGAGTACCTTGGATATACTTCATATGGTAATTTTCTTGAACAGTTTACAAAGACATTTTTAATGAAGCCGAGTGAATATAAATCAAAATTTAAAAATAACAACTAAACTTTTTAGGTAGTAAATCTGTATTTTTAGAATTGAATAAAACCTAACAGTAGTCGATAATATTATTACAGCATTGTTTAACTATTTTAATGCTAAAAATAGATATTATAAGGAGGAAAACAAATGTTAGGGAAAAAAAGGATTGTAAGTTTGTGTTTAGCACTAGCAATGATGGGTTCTGTCATGGCTGGATGTGGTGGCGGAACTAGTGAATCAAAGGATAGCGGCACTGCTCAAACTTCAACAACTAAAGATGCTGCTCTCGATCCAATCGAAATAAGCTTCTTCATCTCTGACCCAGGTCAGGCACCAACAGCTGATAACAAGATTTATAAACTAATTGAAGAGAAGCTCGGTGTTAAATGTAAATTTGAATTTCTTGTAGGAGACAAGGATCAAAAAATAGGTGTTATGATCGCTGGTGGTGAATATCCAGATGTAGTTTCAGTTGATACATTTACTAATCCTAAGTTTACAGGGGCTGGAGCATTACTTCCACTTGAAGATTTAATAGCAGAAAATGCACCAAATCTTCAAAAACATTTCGAACCGTACAAAAACAGAGTTAAGGATTCGACTGATGGACATTTCTACATAATGCCTGATTACGGTGTATTCTATAATGAAGTTAAAACAAATATATGGCAAGGACCTGCATTCTGGATACAGAAAGCTGTATTAGCAGATGCTGGATATCCAGAAGTTAAAACATTAGACCAATACTTTGATTTGATTGAAAAATATCAAGCTAAGAATCCACAAATTGATGGACAGAAAACTATAGGCTTCGAAATTCTTTGCGATGGATGGAGAGACTTCTGTCTAAAGAATCCACCTGAACACTTAATTGGACATCCAAATGATGGTCAAGTAATTGTTGATGATAAAACAAATGTAGCTGAATTTTTCTGGGATAAGGATTATTCAAAGACATACTATAAAAAACTCAATGAAATGTACAACAAGGGTATAATTGATCCAGAAACATTCACAATGAATTATGACCAGTACATGGCTAAATTATCAAGCGGTAGAGTGCTCGGTACATTTGACCAATTCTGGAACTTCAGTAATGCAGATTTAACACTAAAACAACAGAATAAGATTGAAAGAACATGGGCACCATGTGCTATAACATTGGATGAAAGCATTAAGCCATACTATCAGGATAGAGCTGCATTAAATGTTAATACTGGATTTGCTATAACAACTAGCTGTAAAGATCCTGAAAGAGTTATTAAATTCTTTGATACATTAATGACTGAAGAATGGCAGAAAATACTTGGTTGGGGTATTGAAGGCGAAGATTACTCTATAAATGAAAACGGTGAATTCGTAAGAACTCCTGAACAACGTAAGAATTATGATGATCAGTCATGGAGACTTCAGAACATGGCATGGACTTTATGGTATTATGCACCTAAGATGGAAGGTTCATTCCCAGACGGTAACGCATGTTCACCTGGCTTCCAACCAAAAGAGTTCTATGCAGCACTTGATGATTACGATAAGAACTTCTTGAAGGCATATAACCGTGAGACTTGGACACAATTCCTAAATGATCCTCCTGAAAACAGATTAACTTATCCAGCATGGGGAATAGATTTAGTCGATGGTTCACCTGCAAGCATGGCTAATACAAAGATAGGCGAAACTGGTACTAAATATCTTCCAAAGGCAATCCTTGCAAAACCAGCTGATTTTGATAAGGTTTGGAATGAATATGTTACTGAGTTAAATAAATGTGATGTTCAGGCATATTTAGACAGAATAAATGACCAGTTAAAATGGAGAGCAGAGAACTGGAAGTAATATAATTAATAATCAGTAAATTTTTTATTGGAGCATATGTTAATATGCTCCAATGAAAATAATAAAGACATTTTATTTCTGATTGACTGGAGGGCAGTATGGATAACAATATATCTGCTTTAAGTGACAATAAAAATCCAAGTGAGCATGTACAATTATCGTTGAAAACTAGTAAATGGAAACAAATCAAGAATCAGAAACAGTTACTTTTCATGTCTGTGCCCTTGCTTCTATACATTTTATTGTTTTCTTATGTACCAATCTGGGGCTGGCTTATGTCATTCCAGAATTATAAACCTGCTAAATCATTCTTTGACCAAAAGTGGGTTGGATTGCAAAATTTCAAGTATTTATTTAAAGATCAGACTTTCATAAGAGATTTTATAAATACGCTTAGTATGAGTGTGATTAATCTCGTACTTAGCTTTTTAACAGCAATAATATTAGCGTTATTACTAAATGAAATTAAAAATATGTTTTTTAAGAGAACGATTCAAACAATATCTTATCTGCCACACTTTTTATCATGGGTAATCGTATGTGGTATAGTTTCAACCTGTTTGTCAACAGAGGGCGGTATTGTAAATGAAGTTTTGATGGCTTTTGGTATTATTGACTCCCCTGTTTTATGGCTAAGTGAGGGTAAATATTTCTGGGGAATAGTTGGTGTTACCAATGTATGGAAAGAAGTTGGTTGGAACACTATTATTTACATAGCAGCTATTGCTTCAATAGACCCTGCTCAATATGAAGCTGCAGATATGGATGGAGCCGGTAGGTTCGGTAAGATGTGGAATGTAACTCTACCTGGCATTAAACCTACAATTATTATATTACTGATAATGAACATCGGACGTGTAATGGATGCAGGATTTGAGATTCAGTACATACTCGGTAACGGGTTAATTACTGATTGGTCGGAGACAATTGACATTTATGTTTTGAAGTATGGTATTAAACAATTTAATTATTCATTAGCGACAGCAGCAGGAATTATAAGGAGTGTAATCAGTATCTTATTATTGTTTGCAGCTAACTTTGTAGCTAAAAAATTAGGCGAAGAAAGGCTTATATAGGGTGATTGCTATGAATATAAAACGAAGACAATTAAAGTTGGGAGATGTAATGTTCAATACCTTCAATGGAACCTTTATGTTGGTGTTGGTAGTAGTTACTCTTTATCCTTTTTTAAATACACTGGCAGTATCTTTTAATGATGGTCTTGATACAATTAGAGGTGGAATTTATCTATGGCCAAGAATATTTTCATTACAGAATTACAAGGCAGTTTTCTTTTCAGGTACCGTTTATGATGCATTTTTTGTTTCAGTAGCTAGAACAGTGCTATCAACAGTTTTAAATCTGTTCCTTACTACAATGCTATCATATACATTAAGCAGAAAAGAGTTTGTTTTAAGAAAGCCAATAACAATAATATGCGTACTCACTATGTATTTTAATGCAGGACTTATACCTAATTACTTCTTAATAAAAGATTTAAATCTACTTGGAAGTTTCTGGGTATATATAATTCCTACACTTATATCTGCATTTAATATGATTGTTATAAGAACTTATATTTGCAGTATACCAGAAAGCTTAGTAGAGTCAGCAAGAATAGATGGTGCAGGAGACTTTAGAATATTTATACAAGTAATATTCCCTTTATGTAAGCCTTGTCTTGCAACAATAGCTTTGTTTGTAGCAGTTGGAGCTTGGAATTCATGGTTTGACACATTTATATATTGTTCAAATAAGCCAGAACTAAGTACTTTGCAGTATGAATTGATGAAATTACTTTCTTCTACATCAAATGCAAATTCTAATCCATCTATGGCAGCAGGTGTGGGTGCAACCGCGAGTTTGGTAACACCACTGTCAATAAGGGCAGCTATAACGATAGTTGCTGCTACGCCAATAATAGTGGTATATCCATTCTTGCAGAAACATTTTATTGCTGGATTAAATGTAGGTAGCGTTAAGGAATAAATTATTTACAGGAGAGAGACTTTGGATAAATACAAACATAGAATTGGAACTAAACTTTTAAAAGTTGAACACCAAGATGGATCTGCATTAAACAATCAGCAAGTTGATATTTGTCAGAGAAAGCATAAGTTTCTTTTTGGCTGTAGCGAATTTACTTCTATAATGTATACGAATAATGAAATTAATGCTTCTGAGAAAGAATTTTTTAAAGATAGATATAATAAGTTTATGGAGTTGTTTAATTACGTAACGCTACCCTTTTACTGGGCAAATTTTGAGTCGGTGAAGGGGCAGCCTCAAACAGTTAAACTTAAACAGGCGGCACAATGGTGGAAGTCAAACGGGTTAACTATAAAAGGTCATCCTTTATGCTGGCATACTTTGGCTCCTCCATGGCTCCTAGAAATGAATAATACTGATATCTTATTAGAGCAGCTAAATCGCATAAACAGAGAGGTTGCAGAATTTTCAGGACTAATTGATATATGGGATGTAATAAACGAAGCTGTTATAATGCCTATATTTGACAAGTATGATAACGGAATAACACGAATATGCAAGGAACTGGGAACCATAAGGCTTGTAGGTGAAGTATTTAAGGCTACAAAGAAGGCAAATCCAGATGCTGTTCTGCTTATAAATGATTTTAATACTACAGAAGAATATGCAAATCTCATTGAAAACTTACTTGAAGCAGATGTACCTATTGATGCAATTGGTATTCAATCACATATGCATCAGGGATACTGGGGAGTTGAAAAAACTGAGAGGGTACTTGAGAGATTTTCACGTTTCAAATTACCGTTGCATTTCACTGAGAGTACATTAGTATCTGGGCATATTATGCCACAGGAAATAGAAGACCTTAATGATTACCAATTAAAAGAATGGCCTACAACGCCAGATGGAGAAGAAAGACAAGCAAAAGAAACAGTAATTCATTATAAGACTCTATTTGCACATCCTTTAGTTCAATCAATAACTTGGTGGGATTTTGTTGATGGTGCATGGTTGGGTGCTCCATCAGGATTTTTAACAAAAGAAAATAGAGTAAAGCCTGTGTACAATGAGATATATAATTTAATTAAAGATAAGTGGTGGATGAAGAACCGGAGCTTTATTACTGATGAAAATGGATTTATAAACCTGACAGGATATTACGGCGAATATGAATTAACTTATAAAGGCAATAAAGTAAGTTTTGAACTAAATAATAAAGATGAACAAAAAACCCTAATTGTTTAAACAATAGGGTTTTTTTAAATATTGTACTAATATTTAGAGGATAATTTAAATATTTAAAGAAATTATAAATAGAGATGAGGTGCCGAGCTACGCTATTCCTATAAGGAATGTTCAATTTTTTATATTTTATACCGAGTATTGGGTGTGAGCATAGCTAATAATGAGGACATCATTTTCCATTATATTGAGTTAGTTACATTTATAATATAATGTTGGTAATAATATTGATTGGAGATTGGAAAAAATTATTATTCAAAGCCAAAAATTTAGAACAGATGTTAGTATACAAAATGCGAAGTTTACATTCTGTGCATGCATCGATCACTTCACATTTTTGAGCAATCAAGCAATGACTATACACTTTTAATTACTATTAGTGTCGCAGGTGATATTGGCGATATGGAGGTTAGAATGAAAATAGAAAATTTTTTTGAGAATCCCAATATACTTCACGTAAATACAATGGACAATAGAGCATATTTTGTACCGCATTCTACCATTGATGATGCATTATTAGAAGACAGGATAAGTTCAAAGCGTTTCCAGTTGTTAAACGGCTATTGGAAATTTGAGTATTATAATAGTTTAAGTGATGTTACAGATAACTTCTTTGAACCTGGGTACGATATTTCTAAACTAAGAAATATACCTGTACCGGGCGCATGGCAAAATTACGGATATGACAAGCATCAGTATACAAATATAAAGTATCCTTTTCCATATGATCCTCCCTATGTACCTATAGAAAATCCTTGTGGGGTATACATTAGGCAGTTTGAAGTGGACGAAAAAAATAATGATTTTCGCAAATATTTAAATTTTGAAGGAGTAGACTCCTGCTTTTATCTATGGATAAACGGTCAATTCGTTGGTTATAGCCAGGTATCACATGCAACAAGTGAATTTGATATAACAGATTTTGTCCATGAAGGTACAAATACTGTTGCTGTTTTGGTTTTAAAATGGTGTGATGGCAGCTATTTTGAAGATCAAGATAAATTCAGGATGTCTGGAATATTTAGAGATGTATATATTCTTTATAGACCAAAAGAACATATACGTGACTACTTTATCAAGACTGCATTAAAAAACGAGTATAGGCAGGCAGATATATTAATAGAACTTGAATTCTTGAATAGTCCTATAAAAATAGAATATCTACTTTTAGAAGCTAACTCGCAAAATGTAATAGAAAAAGGGCAATCGAGTGGAAATTATATTAATATTACATTAAATCACCCCAAGTTATGGAGTGCTGAGATTCCAAATCTTTATACGTTAGTTTTAATTACAGGTGATGAGGTGATTTCAACCAAGCTTGGAATCAGAGAGATTAAAATTGAAGATAGGGTAGTATATCTGAATGGATCAAAGATAAAGTTTAAGGGTGTAAATCGACATGATAGCAGCCCTGTTACAGGTCCCGCTGTCTCAAATGAAGATATGATTTTAGACTTGATGATAATGAAGCAGCACAATATAAATTCAATACGTACCAGTCATTATCCAAATTCGCCAGTATTTCTTGAATATTGCGACAAATACGGCTTTTATGTAATAGATGAAGCGGATATAGAAACACACGGAACTACAACAATATATGTAGAAACAAAGGATGGTGGAGAATACCACCTTTTAGCTAATAATCCACAATATGAAGAAACAATATTAGACAGGGTACAGAGATGTGTTACAAGGGATAAAAACCGCCCTTGCGTGCTTATATGGTCTATGGGGAATGAATCAGGCTATGGGAGGAACTTTGAAAATGCGCTTAAATGGGTAAAAAGTTATGACAATAGCAGACTTACGCACTATGAAAGTGCACTCTATCCACCAACTGGATATAACAGTGATTATAGCAATCTAGATCTTTACAGTCGTATGTATGCGTCTTGCGAGGATATTGTTAATTATTTTGAACGGAGAGACTGGGACAAGCCATTTATTCAGTGCGAATTTGTTCATGCAATGGGTAATGGTCCAGGGGACATTGAAGAGTATTATGAACTTATTGATAAATACGACGGTTTTTGTGGTGGTTTTGTTTGGGAATGGTGTGACCATGCTATATTTATGGGTAAAACCGAACATGGAAAAGAGAAATTTTACTATGGTGGAGATTTTGGAGATTTCCCTAATGATGGGAATTTCTGCATAGATGGGCTTGTGTACCCTGATAGACGGCCATATACAGGCCTTTTGGAATACAAAAATGTTATTAGACCTGTAAGAATAATAAAAGCAAATCTTAAAGATGGAAAGATTACTATTAAGAATATGCTGGACTTCTATAATTTAAAAGACTATCTATATATAACATATCAGATAACTAAGGATGGAAAGGTTATATATGAAGGTTCTATAGAGGATAGCAGTATCTTAAATGTAAAACCTCACAGGGAAAAAGTTATTTATCTTACCTTAGACAAAATAAATGAAGGCAATTGCTATATCAAATTTAATTATATACAGATAAATGATATGGAATTCACTAAAAGGGGGCATGTTCTAGGGTTTGACCAAATTGAGGTGTCTGTTGAGAATAATCAGGATACTAATAGTAAAATTGATAGTATAATTAAAAAAGACATGCCTTGCCATAACCGCTTATATACTGAAACCCTTGGGTCGACTGATAATCAAGGTGTCTCTGACGCTCAAAAACAGGATGATTCAAGTAAGAATACCCTAAACACAAAAGAAAGTAATCGTAATATCGTTGTTGTTGGCCAAAATTTCAAATATACCTATAACAAAAATACAGGTGTATTTGACCAGATGGTTTATAATAATGAGATTATATTAGATAAACCAATGAACTATAACATATGGAGAGCACCAACAGATAATGATAAAATTATGTGTGAGAAATGGAAAGCAAGTGGTTACGACAGAACTGTTTCAAGAGTGTATTCAACTACTGTTTCACAATTGGGAAGCAGTATTAGAATAGTAAGTGAGTTATCAATTTCAGCGGTGTATATACAGCGAATACTCAATATAAGTGCTCAGTGGATTATTGGTGAAACTGGTACCGTGGCTTTTAATATTCAGGTAGAAAAGAATATGGAAATGCCTTTCCTTCCTAGGTTTGGACTACGTTTCTTCCTGCCGAAGGAAATTAACAATGTTGAGTATTTTGGCTATGGACCTTATGAAAGCTATGCAGATAAACACAGGGCTTCCTATTTAGGTGAGTTCAAAGAGAAGGTTAAAGATATGCATGAGGATTATATTAGACCTCAAGAAAATGGAAGCCATTGGAGTTGTCATTATATAAAGCTACTTTCAGACGATGGAGTAGGCTTGGCCGCAACAAATAATGAAACCTTTTGCTTTAATGTGTCACATTACACCCAAGAAGAATTGGAGGCAAAGAAGCACAATTATGAGCTGGAGGAAAGCGGTTATACTGTGCTCTGTCTTGACTATACACAAAGTGGAATAGGATCAAACAGCTGTGGGCCAGAGCTTGCGAAAAAGTATAGGTTTGACGCTCAGAGGTTTGAATTCAATATGACATTTAAACCGATTGCAAAATAATGATTTGTGGTGCTAAAACGGTTTAGGATTAGTATGATTATAAACCAATTGTGAAATAATAATTTTTGGAATTAGTGCTCAAATAGTGTGGAAATAGTATGATATAAACCAATTGCGAAATAAATTACTTTTAAGAACTAGGGGGATTGGAAATATGAATGAGACGTTGAAGGTTTTGAAAGAGAGAAGAAGTATTCGAAGATATAAAAATGAGCAGATAACAGAAGAACAGCTAAACCAAATATTAGAAGCAGGAGATTATGCTCCAAGTGGGATGGGCACTCAATCTACTATAATGGTAGCTGTTCAGAATAAAGAAATGGTTCAAAGACTTTCAAAGCTGAATGCAAAATTTACTGAAGCACCCGATTCAGACCCATTTTATGGTGCGCCTACCGTAATCGTTGTATTAGCAGACAGTGAAAAAATAACACCTGTTGAAAATGGTAGTCTTGTAATGGGGAATCTTATGAATGCTGCTTATGCTGTAGGAGTAAACTCCTGTTGGATTCACAGAGCAAAGCAAATGTTCGAAAGCGAAGAGGGACAGGCTCTTTTAAAAGAATGGGGAATTAAAAGCAGCTATGTAGGAATTGGAAGTTGTACCTTGGGTTATTATGATGCTGAGTATCCTACTGCTCACACTAGAAAAGAAGGACGGATTGTAAGGGTGTAATAGGGTTTTATTACGTTAAAATTCAATACTGATATAGAAACGCATTTTATATCAGTATTGAATGATATCGTTTACACAAACGTACTGTATAAATGTTATTGAAGTGAATAATATATGAAAAATATTACATAGTGCTAATATTTATATTATACCGTTTTTTACAGCTAAAATCCCTAACTGAGTTCTATCTTTAAGGTTAAGTTTTTTAAGAATTCCAGAAATTACATTCCGGACACTTCCCTCAGTAAGATAAATAGTTTCAGCTATTTCTTTATTACTTTTACCATCTACAATAAGCCTAATAATGCTTAATTCTCTATTAGATAATTCAACATTTAAACCCTTGTTTTCAATAATTGATATTTTTGTATGCGAATTAACCTTTTTGACGATATTGCTATATATATCCTTATGCATAATACCTAATCCGGCCGCCACACCTTTGACTGTTAAAACTAATTTTTCTTGATTTATATCCTTCAGAATATAGCCATCAGCCCCATAATTCAAAGCATTTTGTGTTTTTTCATCATCACTGAATACTGTAAGCATGACCACCTTTGTATGCATACATTTAGATTTAATTAACCTAGTCCCTTCAACTCCGTCACATACAGGCATTTCTATATCCATTAAAACAACATCTGGAGAGAATTGTTCACATAGTTTAAATGCCTCCTTACCATTCTCTGCACAACCCACAACCTTAATTTCTCTATCATGTTCAAGGATTTTTTTAATTCCTTCCCTAAAGAGCAATTGATCATCAGCTAATACAACTTTTATCATTTTTACTTTCCTCCTCAGTTTTCATTAATGGTATTTCAACTTGAATATTGAAGCCTTTTTCACCATCTGAACCAAATTTAATATTACCATTAAGAGAATTTATTCGTTGTTGCATGCCTTGTAAACCAAAACCCTTCCCGATACATAGTTTTTTGCACCCAACACCATTATCAAAAATAAAGAGTCTTATGTTATTTTCTGAGAATTTCAGTATTATGCTTGTCTCGGTTGCTTTACCATGTTTAATTGAATTTGTGAGAGCTTCCTGGCATATTCTGTATATTACTTCTGCGTGGGATTTGTCTATATTTTGATCAAGCCTATTAACTGAAAGATCAACCTTTAAGCCCGAATATTCAAAATCATTAACTAACTTTTCCAAAGTATCAAATATGTTTTTTTCCTCTTGTTTTGCTGAAGTTAAGCCTGAAATTGAACGCCTTAATTCATTTAAACCATTAGTAGTAATTAGAATGGCCTTATTTATATGTTCTTCTGTTTCGTTAACATTTGTTTTACACGAGAGCAAGCTTACCTGTAAAAGAGTTATCAATATGCTAAGCGTCTGTCCTAGAGTATCATGTACATCTCTGGCTAGACGGTTACGTTCTTTCAAAACAGCAATTTCTTCTATAGTGGAAGCGTATTGCTTAAGCTTTATATTGGCTTTTTTCAATTTTAGATTTAGACTTAGTGTGGACCTATTCTTCAAGTAAAAAATAAGGGCAACTGCAAAACTTACTAGGCTGCAGATAGTAAAGAAGGCAATGCTACTTATAGTCTTATCTGTTATTTCTTTAACTGGGATAACATTAATAATCTTCCACGGTAAATTCTTAAAATTAAACAGTTTGTATCTGTATTTTTTGTTTTCCATCGATATAATTGAACTTTTTTGATTTTCTTTGATTTTTAGTTTATTTAGGCTTTTATCAGATATATAGTTTCCTAGAGTGTTTAAATGTGGGGTGGCAATTATTTTATTCTCGTTATCTAATATCATGAAATAACCATGATCACCTACTTTTGTATCCTGAACTAATTCAGATAGTTCAAAAACTTCAATATCTAGTCCTACTACACCAATAGGTCTGTTATATTCATCAACTACTCTTCGCATACAGCTAATTACATCTTCTTTATCTCTAAAATCACTTTTATGTGATATCCAATAAAACTGTCTTTTTCCTTTAACCGCTTCTTTAAACCAATCTTTGGAGGTGAAATGATTATCATGTATATCAGGGTTAACAGGTAAAATGTAAGAGATGTATTTTCCTTTATTTGAAATAAAGTAAATATTGCTTATTCTTGAATCTGGAACAATTATTGATTCAAATAGTGATAAAATATTATTTTTTAGAAGTCTGTTATTTACGTCATATGTCTGCAAATCTTTATTTTTTGATAATATGTTTATTATATTCTCAGGATAACTAAAAAAATTTACCACAGCTTTTGACTGCTGAGTCATACTTTGACTTAGCATGACTTCATAATTCTCAGTATTATGTATGCTGGAAAAAAAACAGAAAATAATATTAAGTAAAATAAACAAGATAACAATAATTATTTTGATTGATTTTGAAAATTGCATGTTCTCTCTCCAAATATTGTTCTATTTACTGCTGATTTTCTATATAACAATTCCTAAAGTTAATTTCAGCCAAGGAAGATTTAAAAAACCCTTTAACATATGGCTGTAAATAATATGCATCTTTTTTATAAAATAAAGGAATCAGAGTATATGAATCCATTAGAGTTTTTTCAGCCTTGTGCAATAAATCCATACGTAGTAAATTATCAGCAGTGGTATTTGATTTTTCTACTAATGAATAATAATTTGGTGGAAATATATCCTTAAATGCATTTTCATTTGCTAAATAACCTAAGAAATTTATTGGGTCTAAAAAGTCTGCTATCCAATCGGCTACAATAATATCAAAATCTCTAGAATTTCTTTTTTGAGAATATAAACCCTCTTTACATGCATCGACTTCAACATTTATGCCTAAGTTGTTTTCCAATTCATCTTCAATATACTTAACTGTTTGAGAATCTCTTGCAAGTATAACGACAGTCGGAAAGTCAGATATATTAGAATAACCGGCTTCCTTAAGTAAGGCTTTAGCTTTAATTATGTTCTGGGAATTGAAATCCTTACGCATAAGCTCTCCACCTTTTTTTCTGAAGTCAGTATTTGAATGTGCGTCGGGTATACCAGGAGGTACAAAGCCTGTGGCAACCTCTTCGCCATAATTTCGTTTTTGTGTGATTCTATTTTTATTTAGAGCTAATTCTAAAGCTTGTCTAACCTTTATATTATCAAATGGTTTGTTTTTAGAATTAATACATAAATAAAAAGTACTGGGATAATTCTCCAAGAAAACATTATGTTTATTAGATTCAATTTCATTTGGAATATTTACTTCCTCAGGAAATACATATCCGTAATGGATTTCTCTATTTAGATATCTATTCCAAACATCTTCATTATCTCTTCTTTCAATTAAAAAAGTAAGAGAATTTAGTTTTACGTTGCTTTGATCCCAGTAATATGGATTTTTAAGTGTTTTAATTTCCTTGTTATAATCCCAGTCTACTAAATAAAAAGGACCATTACTTATTAATGTGTATGTCTTTCTATCCCAAGAATCGGGATACTTATTAATTATGTCAGGTCTGGTTGGATAATATGTATGGTAATTAAGTATTTCAAGAAAGTAAGGAGTTTTATTCTCAAGTGTTACCTCAAGAGTATAGTCATCTATTGCGTTTACTCCAACATCATCAATTTTTGCGTTATTTTTGTTATATGCCTGTCCATTTTTTAAAAAATACATCATAGATACAACCGCTGAGTTTTTATTTGGGTCTAGAGCACGCTTCCATGCATATTCAAAATGGTAAGCAGTAATAGGTTCACCATCGCTCCATTTGGCATTTTTTCTTAAGTAAAAGATATATTTTAAGCTATCTTTTGATACTTCCCAGCTTTCAGCTACTCCCGGTTCAATTGAACCATCTTCATTTCGTCTCACAAGTCCTTCCCACAGATTACATGCAATGTATTGCTCGTTTAATAGCCTAAGATAAGCGGGATCTAAAGATGTAACTCCGAAATCTAGTGCTGCTACTAAGTCCTGTTCAACTTTTGCTTTTTGTGAGCAGCCAGAGGATAGTAATATGATAATTGTAATAAATAATAAAATGTATCTTCTCATAAAAAAATCCTTTCGATGTTTATATTAACAGAATTTAATTTTATCATAAAATAATCCAATTTTCCTTTATTATATCAAAAAAATTACATTTTTACGTTTTTTGTGCTTATTATGAATTATGACATTTGTAATTAGTTTTAATAAATTTATTATAGATGTAATAAGATTGATGATAATCCTTATATTGCCGTTATTAACAGGTGAAATATAATTTATTTTGTGAGATTAGGAACATTAAGTAAAAAATATATATTTCCATTCAAAAAATTGTACTGAAAAACATCAAAATCTTACTATAACCTATTTTTATTGGAAATGTAAATGAGGGAATTAATATAGATAAAATTAGACCATTTTTGGCATTAAATATTAAGACTCAAAGTAAACAAGAATGTCTGGATTGTGATGTTGGAACAGGATGTGGATGGTGTCAAGGCTTCAATTATGATACGGCAGATACAAATACTATTTACCAAAAAATTACATATTTATGCAAGATACATAAGGCAATGGTAAGAGCGAACAAGTATTTTTGGAATAAGTTTGAGCAAGTAACAGGAATACCATCATTTCGAAAAGACTCAAGTTCAGGATACCAACAGGAAAATATATATTTGTCCAGCTTTCTATTTTGATAATCCAGATAATTATATTGGTACTTTAGAAGATGGTATTAATATTAAGAAGGCACAACTGTTGAAAGTAGAAAACGCACCAATCTGTGAGATTCGTGATGTGTATAGCTGTGACAGATGCAAATTCTTAAATCAGAAGTTAACAAATGAAATTAATACTCCTTCACATATTCAGTGCTTAATCAGTCATGTGGAGCGAGAGGCATCAAGAAAACTTCAAAATTATATTAAGGAAAATACAGATTATGAATTCGTAAATGAATTGGAAACTATTGACTATAGTGACCTATATGAAAAAAATATTTAAATTGAAAGGCTGAAAATAAAAATGTTGACAATGAAAGAGTTTATTGGAACTGTAACGGAAGAGGAAAAAAATGAGATGCTGGCTCTTTATGAAAGGAAGATGGGATTAGATGAGCTTCCAAGTAGTTTAGAGAGCATTGCGATATCTGAGGAAACTAAAAAAATTGTACAGGAAAAAATAATTATAGAGTCTCAAAAGCTTAAGATTGATGTACAAGAATGGTGGAATAAGATGTATAAAAAGTACCATTGGAAAAAGGAGGAAGGAAAGGACTGGCATATTAACTTTGAGACAGGTGAGATATTTTTTGAATAGTTAATAATATTTATAGACAAAAATCACATATATAAGGAGGTGATAGAATAAAGCGTTTATTCTCAAAAAAGAAAGCAAATGAAATTAAAAGAGATATAAAGGGATATAGCTGTTCTACAAACTGCAGATCTTCAGCTGGTTACTATGGATGTGGCGCTATTGGATGGTAAGACTTAGTTTATCAGATAAATATAAATTTAAATTTGACTATAAGTAATTATTTTAAATGACAATGGTACTAGAGGATATTACATTTTCTTTTAGTGCCATTGTTTCTTAATAGAGATGAAAGAATGATTTAAATGAAGGTTAGGTGAAAAGGTTGAAAGAAATTAAAGAAATAAAAAAAGGAGGTGCCGAGTCCATGTCATTTCTTTCAGGGAAATGTACATTTCCCTTGTGGTTCTTGTGTAGAATGCGGGACATGGACATAATAATGAATATACTAGCACCAGTTAGTTCTTATGAAAGTGCATATAATTTAATCCAAGCTGGATGCGATGAAATATATCTTGGTGGTGATGAAAATTTATTCCGGACATATTCCTTTTCAGGTCGTGGAAAGAGTAATATCATTGGAAATAAGATATCAGTTGATATGAATGAAGTAAAAGAGATTGTACAAATGGCTCATGAAAATCAAGTGAAGGTAAATTTTACAGCAAATACCCAGTTTTTTTCAGATTCCGTTCAAAGGAAGGGACAATTGGAAGCCGAGTACCTTAAGCATATTGAACACGCAATTGATTTAGGAGTAGATGCATTGATTGTTGGAGATATGGGACTTTTACAGAAGCTTTCTAAACAAAAATATGATGTATCCTTACATGCTAGTGTATATTTAAAGACTATGAATCAGGAACAAGTAATGTTCTTAAAGGAGTTTGGAGTGGATAGAGTTATTTTATCATATCAGATAACAATTGATGAAATAGAGG
>JAEZRV010000063.1 GCA_023444055.1 Bacillota bacterium | reverse complement strand
CCCAGTTTACTCCAGTAAAGAGTAATTCAAGGTTAGCTCCCGTTGGGGCATTATCTATCTCAACTATCGCTTTACCTTTTTGATTGATGCTAAACATGTAATAGTCAGTTATATCACTTGATTGAAGTGATCCATTAACTATTGTATTATATTGTAATATTTGTGCTGCCTCATTTACATTATTTATATTTATACTAGTATTTGTTTGTTCATTTATTGTAGAATAACTTCCTGTAAAGCCAGCACTTGCTTTAACCGTTCCACCTCGTTTTGGCAATTTGCTTTCGTCTATCTTAACGTTAAAACCATTTTGTAGAATTTGTTCATTTGGAAGAGCTGCTTCTGGGACATTTTCCAGTTTTTCTGGTAGCTTTGCTGTGCTCTTTATCAAGCCATCCTCTGATAATACTGTGCTTTGTTGGCTGGTTTCACCTGCACCCAGAGCTACACTTTCTGCTATACTTTCTGGAACCTCTAAATTCACAACTGATGTAAGCTTTGTATTTAGTGTATATTGTGAGGTCTTGCTGCTGCCAAATATAGAATACGCTTTGATATAGTATTTGCCTGTCTGGGTTATAATGAATTCCAGATTCTCTTGTGTAGCAGACATACTGTCTGATTTTGCAAGGCTGTGACCCTCCGCATCATAAATCATTAGCTTATAATTGCAGTTTTCAGGTATATTATCTAGATTAATTGAGAATACACCATTTTGAGTAATATTTGTTTGATACCAATTGCATCCGTAGTCCTCCCCAATTATTCCTGTTGTAATTGAGGTTTCCTCTATTGTGACAGCATTTGCAAGACCTATGTTTCTATTTGCTGAAAGAGTATAGTTGCTGTCACGACTATAGCCTTGTGAGGAATAAACCTTAATATAGTAGTCTCCAGCCGCTATATCCGACCATATAACCTCATCGGTATTTCCTATCTGCTTACTCTCTTCTACTTTTTGATTATTTGAATTGTACAGCTCCAACTCATAATTGCAGTCTGCCGGTATATTGCTTAACTGAACATCTAGTTTCCCTGCCTCATCAAAGTTTATCTTATACCAATCCTGATCAACTGCATTATGCAATGTTGCACTGATAGTTTGATTTAAAGGTATACTTTTAGACGCTGAAAATGAATCGTTATATTCATATTCATCCAGCTTCTCCTGACTCAGTATTAGCTTGTAACTGTTTTGGTCTGAGCAACCGTTAAAAGATGATATTTTTATATAATATGTACCAGATTCAAGCTCTACATAGGCATCCTCACTTAAGCTTCCTCTCTTGTAGGAACCACCAACATAGTCCAAGTTATTATCAAATACTGTTAAATCATAATCTGAGCCTGTGAGAATATTGTTGAGCTTTATATATACATTAGCTGTTTCTGTTACATTAACCTTGTACCAGTCTTCATCCTTTTGGTTATCAATAGTCGCATTGATGGTGTCAGTCAAATTTATTAGCTTTGCTGTAGAAGGGCTGTCATTTTTCTCATATGCATCTGAAGCTACAACCATAGTTTTAAGCTCATAGGGTTGTATAGTACTAGCCCCGATATTTGGATACTTTCTTATTGAGTAATCATTTGATGTAGCATTCAGCTTTATTTCATAGCTATCAGCTAAATCCTCCTGAATTTTAGAATATACCTTTATGTAGTACTTGCCTGGACTTTCAATCAATATATCGGATTTTTCCTCAAGGTTTTCTCCCTTGTATGAACCTCCTAAAAGCTCCCCATTTGTATTATATACCTCTATATCATAGTTTGAGCCTTCTGGTATATCTCCCAATGTTGTTACAAGCTTTCCGGCCTTGCTTGCATCAACACTATACCAGTCAACATCCGTTGGTTTATATATAGTTGAATAGTATGCCTTGTTTTCTAGAATGGAGATTGGTGTATCTATTATATCATTAGGTTCCATTGTAGCTGCAATTCCATCGAACAAGTCAATACATAGGCTGTAGTTCTGTTCACCACTACCTGCATAGCCATGTGGTATAACTTTAATAAAATATGTACCCTGTTGGGTTGGAGTATAACCTATCGTTTCCTCCGCATTTTTAGTATTATGAGATTCTCCAACCTTAATCATATCCTGATTGTACAGCTCAATATCAAAGTCATTTTCAGCCGGAATTCCATTTAGTTTTATTGATACACTTTTCGCCTCCTGCAAGCTTGTCTTGTACCAATCGATATCATTTTCAGCGGATATTTTTCCTCTGATTACTCCTGCACTTATCTGTGTTGCATTTTCGGATGAATTATTTGGTTCAGACTCATTGGTAAAGTATGTTACATTCCTGTTATTTAAGGCAGCATATGCATCTGCTCTGCCTCCAGCACTAACCTTACCAATCAGATTCTGCATTGAGATAGTATTTGTTTTTATTCTTGCTGCTATATCGGAAAAAACAAGGCTTTTATTATAGCTTTTAACAAGTGCCGCTATGCCTGTCACAAAGGGTGCTGCCATTGACGTTCCGCTCATTAGTCCATAACTATTTCCAGGCAGTGTACTTAATATATCTACTCCTGGTGCAGCAACTTGCGTATTGCCTCCATAGTTTGAGAATGCCGCTAAATTACCCATATTGTCAATTGCCGTAACTGATAGTATATTTGACAATTCAAAGCTAGCCGGATAATTACAGTTTACAGTTGCATTACTGCCATTATTACCAGAAGCACACACAAATAGAATATCTGTATTTTGCATTGCATCCTTCAAAGCCTGGTTATAGTCAGTTCCGCCCCAGCTGCAATTTAATATTTTTACACCCATTTCACATGCATAGTCTATTGCTTCTATTGCATCAGATGTATATCCTGTTTCACCATTAATGAATTTAAGAGGCATTATTTTCACATTTGGTGCGACACCTATTACACCTTGATTATTTGCACTGGCCGCAATTATTCCTGCAATATGAGTTCCATGAATATCTGAGGTGTTTGAATCATAAACTGAATTGTCATTATTTATAAAATCCCAACCGTTTATATCATCAATAACACCATTTCCATCATCATCAATTCCATTTCCAGGTACTTCATTTGGATTTATGTAGATATTATTTTTTAGGTCAGTGTGATTAATGTCAATGCCGCTGTCCATTACCCCAACTACTATTGATTGTGAGCCCTGTGTGATATCCCATGCCTGCAAGACATTTATATCCACACCTGAAAGTCCAGCTTGTCCATCTATTACTTGACCGCTATTATATAATCCCCATTGCTGGCTAAAGCCTTGATCACTAGGAAAGGTGCTTGTAGTAAGTACATAGTTTGGTTGAACATACTCTACTTCAGGATTTGCTTTTAGATCCTTCATTACCTTGTTTATATCATCGTTTTGACCGATTTCTAGAACCTCAGACTTTGATTTTTTTAGCCTTTTTTTCATTTTAAGTGTAGAAAGCTTCAACTTCTTTTTTGTAGAAGCTTTTACAGTATCTCTTTTACTATCATTTTTATACTTTACAATTATTTCTCTTGGGCTTGCTTTATATAAATTATTTGGCTTTATATCACTTTTTGCATAAGCGGTAGAATATTGAGTTAATATTGTTGTAAGAACAAATGTAATTAGTATAAAAACAGCTATTACTTTTCTAAAATTCCTCACCTTTTTGAGCCCTCCTGTTCAATTAATTCAACTGAATATTTATTGATGTTTTTCCATCTATTTTTGACTTAAATTGAATTACGTTAATTATTCCTGTAACATCCTCGTCTAATAAATGTGGATTTTTTAAAGAGAAAACTATTTCACCTGAATCCGCTTTAGTTATGACTAAATTAGCAGCTGTTATATAACCTGCTATTAGTTCCTTTTCCGGAGTCAATGTACAGAGATCAACTAATTCTACTTCATCCGGGTTATATGTAACTGTAAATGTCTTTTGTTCATGATACTGCTTATTTGAAGTGTTTACAAAAATATTAAATAATTTATCTTTATTTGTGGAAACTTTACATACTGCCACATTTAAAGCAGGTGTACTTTCAGATATTTCACTGCTCCAATCACCCTCAACATTTAAGAACCTTGCTCTTACTTTATATGTATGAGTCTGAGATGACTGTAAATTTAAATGCTTATAATATGTATTTGATACATTCTCAGTTATTGTATTATCAATACAAATGTCATAACTCGAAGCACCTTCTATACTTTTCCAAGTCAAAATAATATCATTTGCAAAAGGCACTGTCTCAAGGTTTTGCGGTGCAGCTGGTCTTACAATCGCAACTATTTCCTCGCTCCACTCACTATAATTCTCTGATGTTTTAGCACGAATTCTATATTTATGTTCTATCCCTATCGTTAGTTTACTATTATTGTAGAAAAGACTGGAGGCATTATCTTCAATTACCCCATCAACCTCTATATCATATCCTGTGGCATCTTTTATTTCATCCCATGATAAATAAATTGATGATTCCTTTATTATCTTATTGATCTTTGTTGGAGTATCTAATTTTGTCATTACAGAGATTTTGTTACTCCAATTACTATCGTTATTTTCCCCTATTGCTCTTATTCTAAATTCATGTTTTGTATTAGGAGTTAAATCATTAAAGAAATTTTTCGTAGCCGTTATACCACTGAATAACTCACCGTTTTTTTCTATATCATAGCTGGTTGCCCCATCAACAGCATCCCATGCCAAACCTATTGAGATGCTTGATGCAGTAGTTGAAACAAGGTTCGTAGGAGTAGCTAACAAAGTATACTTTACTACTTCTGTACGCCACTCATTGCTTCCAATATTATTAATAGCCATTACTTTATATCTAAAGGTTCTGTCTGGGGCAAGTCCTGTATGTAGATAGCTGTTGTCAGAACCTATTTTTATTATTGACTCTTCATTAGTCTTCACATCAGTTATGCTAATTTCATATTCAGTTGCGCCTTCCACTTTATCCCAGGTTACAAGGATTGAGGTTACATCTGATGCATTTACATTTGAAGGGACAGAAGGCTCTTGAGGTAATGTGTATACGGTTAGTTTATTGCTCCAATTTCCGGCACCTATACTGTTTAGCGCTCTAACGCGATACTCATACTGCGTTTCAGCGGGTAAGTCTCTGAAGGTTATTGCTGACCCTGTAACATTTAAAATATTTTCTCCATTTACCTCTATATTATATCCTGTAGCACCATTGATTGGATTCCACATAACTGTTACTGAATTCTTTTTTGTTATAGCTGAAACATTTGGCACATCGCCCATAGCAAATAAGGTAGACTTTAGCAAAGGAGTGCTCCAGTTACTTGTACCGCCATTTTCATCCCTTGCCATAACTCTTATTTTATACTGTGAACCTGGACTCAAATTAATTGCAGAATACGTTGTTGCCGATATGGTTTCTGTAAAGCCGTCAAATTCAACGTCATAAGCTGTAGCACCATTTACGGAATCCCACGAAATTGAGATAGATGTCTCATCGGAGTCAGCTGTTACATTCTTTGGAGTGGACAAATTATATAATCTCATCTCAATAGGTGATGTCCATTCGCTGACCTCAGTTTCACTTATAGCTCTTATCCTGTATGTATAAGTTTCATTTTGTGAAATCCCGTTATCAATGTAGGATGTTTCTGAAACATAGTCTATTGTTTCGTTATTTCTTTCTAGTTCATATTTTATTGCATCTTTAACAGTGTCCCATGAAAGTGACGCAGAGGAACCATCTTCATTTGCTTTAAAATTAGCAGGTGTACCAAATTTGTCTAGTGTATATGCTGTAATTGAGGAACTCCAATCACTGCTTCTTCCATTTTTATTTGTACGAACGCTATATTTATGAGGTTGCGCGCTAGATGTCAAATAGGTTTGCGTGTAAGTATTATTTGAAACATCATACTTTTCACCATCAGCTTCAATAGTATAGCCAGTTGCACCCTCTACTGCATCCCAAGTAAGAATTATACTGTTCTCAGTTGGTTCTGCTTTAATATTTACAGGTACTGGTACCGCTTCAAAAAGTGCAAAAGCCTTTATAGGTTCAGACCATTCACTCTTTCCTCCTGCATTAATACTCCTTACTCTGTAAATATGAGCTTTTCCGGGAGTTAAACTACTGTGTACATAGCTTGTGCTAGATCCGATAGAAACGATATTTTTCTCAGTATCTTCATTGTCCCAATCATATTGTATGTCATACCCTGCAGCACCTAAAACACTACCCCAAATAACTGTTATTGAATTGCTTAGAGACACAGTGTTAAGATTTGCAGGTACACTTGGATTACTAGGTAAAGTTGATTTTGTTATTTTTGAGCTCCAAATTCCCGGATCTCCTCCATTTCTTGAACGAATAAGGAATGTATGAGGAGTATCTGGATAAAAGCCTGATTGTGTGTATCCATTAGAAGTTACATTTATAATATCGTTCTCATTAATTTCATCAGCATTTTTATCTACAACAATATCATAGCTTGTAGCTCCACTTACAGCATCCCAAGCTAATGTTATAGTATTATCATTTGCGGTAGCAATAATATTTTCTGGCGGAGCAGCAGGTGCAACAAGAGTTGTATCGCTTACCTCCTGACTCATAACTGTTTCTATTATGCTTACATTTCTAGCTTTAGTAGCAAAAGTATATTCAGTGTTTGGATTAAGTCCTTTTACCCTTATAGCTTTATTCGTCAATTTAATCCATACAGATGTAGCTGTTACAGTTCCTTCTTGGGTTACATATTTTGTTTCGTTATTATTGCTTACAATAATCTGGTACTGCGTATATTCTGGGTTATTATCAGAGGTTGTAACATTAAGAGTATATGATGTAGCGTTATTTACCTCTAGTATAGGTACGGCTGCTTTTGTATATATATCACTTGATTGACTGTCTACGTTACCTGCCGCATCTTTCGCCTCAAATATTGCTGTATACTTAGTATTCGGTTCTAACTGTTTTTGTGATGTATATGTAGTCCCAGTACACCACGCTGATACTTCTGAGCCTATTGTGTACCTGTAAGGAGCTGCATCAAGTCCTGCAAAGCTGTCAGTTGCTGAACCTGAGATTGTAATGGAATTAATCGCAGACGTTCTGTTAACTGTTCCAATAGTTGGAGCAGTATTATCCACTATAAAGGATACCGTCTGCATAACTGGAGTTGAAATATATCCATCAGTAACCTCATATCTAATATTATGTATTCCGTCACTTAACGTGCTTAGATTTAAAGCATTAAAGCCCACTGTTTGTTCTGTAATAGTATTTAAAGCCGTCTTTGTATCTCTTGGCGTAGTTTCTGAATCAATATAATATTTACACGTCAAAGTATCATTATCTATATCTGAAACTGTTATCATAGGAATAAAGCTTGTATATACTTGATTAGCAGTAGGAGTACTAGCTGATAACATTAGTGAATTATTGTCTACTAACCTAATATAATCGAATTCTATTGTAGAACCGCTAGTATATGTCCAATCATATCTCCAACCAGTAATATTGCCAGAAACTCTATACTTGGGACTTTTCCACATGTCAAGACGCTGTGTGTGCCATTGTCCATCTGCAATTAATCCATCGTAATTCACAACTTTATCTTCATTAAGAACAGAATCCTTATCTGTTAAATAATATATTTGGTATCCTGTTGTTGTTCCCTCATCAATTCTATATCTTATCTCAATATATCTGTATAATTCAGGATCAAACAATCCTATATTGTACATTCCCAAGTAAGGATCGTTAGTAATTGAATGCAACTTTAAAATACCACTATCATTTGAAACAATATCTGTTTGATTGATTGAATAAGGCTGCTTATCCCACTGTTGTTCAAATGCTACTGTTCCGCTACTTACTAGTTTAATATAATCAAATTCTATTGTACAATCACTTTTAGTCGTCCAATCATATCTCCAACCAGTAATATTGCCAGAAACCCTATACCTGGGATTTTTCCACATGTCAAGACGCTGTGTATGCCACTGACCATCTGCAATTAATCCATCGTAATTCACAACTTTATCTTCATTAAGAACAGAATCCTTATCTGTTAAATAAAATATTTGGTATCCTGTTGTTGTTTCCTCATCAATTCTATATCTTATCTCAATATATCTGTATAATTCAGGATCAAACGATCCTATATTGTACATTCCCAAGTAAGGATCGTTAGTGATTGAATGCAACTTTAAAATACCATTATCATTTGAAACAATATTTGTTTGATTGGTTGAATAAGGCTGCTTATCCCACTGTTGTTCAAATGCTACTGTTCCGCTACTTACTAGTTTAATATAATCAAATTCTATTGTACAATCACTTTTAGTCGCCCAATCATATCTCCAACCAGTAATATTTCCAGAAGTTTTATATTTTGAACTTCTCCACATATCAAGACGCTGTGTGTGCCACTGACCATCTGCTATCAAACTCTCGCGAGCTAATACGTTTTTATCTTCACTAAGATTCGTTTCTTGAGTTGTTAAATAGTATATTTGGTATTCAGAGGTTTGCCCTTCATCAACTTTGTACCTCACCTCAATATATCTGTATGTATTGGGATCAAATGATCCTATATTATACATTTCTAGCCAAGGATCGTTAGTGATTGAACGCAACTTTAAAATACCATTATCATTTGAAACAATATCTGTTTGATTGGTTGAATAAGGCTGCTTATCCCACTGTTGTTCAAATGCTGTTGCTACCGCCTGCACCTCCTGCCCAAACTGTAGAAAATCCCCATTTCTCCAAGAGTCCCCAAAATAACTCGTACTAAAAATGCATATAAAAAATATGGTCACTATAGTTTTCTTGAATAAGTTTTTTAATCTCATGCTATTTACCTCCTAATAATTTTTCCTAACATACACTGATGTTTTTTACACTTTTTTGTCAAATATATTGTTTACTACCATATTTTGATAAATATATATTTATATCAACATAAAATCCTACCATAATAGCAAATTATTGTAAATGTATTTATAGCATAAACCTTTCACAATTATAGACACCCTGTCACATATATCTGTGAAGATATTATCCTCCAATTAACGGTCTCACCTAATGTAACAAAAGATAGCGCTAATGTATTTAATAATATAACTCTTTTAATCAAAACATGTATCCGTCCCATCCAACACCCCCACACTTACCTTATCCTCATAAACAATAATCTTCTCCACCATTTAAAAATACAATCCTGCATCAAACCGTTCTATAGTCTGAGCCTCTTTAAAAATCCCAATAAACCTCTTGGCAGTAACTCTCTCCAAAATATCCTTGTTGTCAATCTGCTTTTGCCACTTTGCCATATAGTAATCTATTTTTTTGACTATCTCATAAAACGCATAAACAAATGCCTCATATAAGATTCCATTTTCACTTATAGTAGAATTTATCTCTTTATTACTAAAATCATTCTCGTTGAGGTATTATTTGAGATACAATCATCGAATTTACATCTATGGATTTTATTACAATACTTTGATATTATATTATCCATATCCAATTTAAAATAAAATATATCTAATCTGAATAACATAAAACAGGAGGTGTTTTTAATGATCGTCAAGCCACGTCCGACGTAACCCAAGGGACAAGTGCGCAGTAAGAAACGTAGGTATATTTTATGGTTAATCCATAAACAACGAAATCATCAAATGAAACAACATTTTTAAGGGTAAATTAAAAAATACCCAAATTAGAAAATTAGTCGACTCTAAAACTAGATTTTAGAAATTACCTTAAGAAAAGAGGAAAACTAAGATGAAATGTAAAAAACGCTTAATTAATATCTCCCGACTCCTCGTAGTCGTCATGCTGTTATCCTTGTTACCGGTTGCCCCTGTTGCGGCTAAAGTTGAACCGATAGTTGAACTGAACAACCTCATTGTACAAACCGAAGCTTTAAAAGTCGGCAATGAGGAATTCCCTCTCCAAATTAGCCACACTGACGACGGTTCAGATGTGAACCAAGCTTTCCCTTGGGTGTATGCCGATGAACTCGAAGCTCTTGATAATGTTCTTGAGTTCGCGCGTAATCCGCTTACTCCCACCGACGAGGCCATAGTCAGCCTTGAAGACGCAATAGTGAATTTCACTGGAAAGATCAAAGCAGACGGTTCAGATCCCTATTTCCGTCTTGATCCAGGTCTTGGCAGAATAGCCACAAAAATTACCGCACCTACCAATGTATGGACCGCAAGAACTCCACTTGATTACCGTGTCCCCACCGACTTTGCTGGTGGTACATACCAAATGATTCCGTATCCTTTTTCAGATTCCGAAGGCAAAGATGATGTCCTTAAAATCAATTACATACATAACGGAAAAAGTACATTCGGTGGAATTAGTCTTGAATCTCCGTTGTCTCCAGCTGTAAATGTTCCAGAAGGCTCAACTATTGAGTTTGATGTGTACTATCCCAAGAGTGCACAGGGCAAATACATGAGGTGGAGAATCAGAAATACCAACACTAACGTCGATAGCTACCTCAGGGGGTACCAGTACAACAACCTTAACCCCGACTGGGTTGGCAGCTACAACGGTGAAACCTGGTTGGTGGCTCACCACAGCATTACTGCTTCAACAGGCGATTCCTCAAACTTCATTCTTGAGCTCCATGGTGAGAACGGCCGTCCAGCAGAAACTGGCATGCTTCTTGTGGCAAACATCAAAATAACTGCACCCGATCTAAATGGCGTTCCACTGTCCGAAATAATAAACAGTAAAAACCAGAATGAAGTAGCACCTTTAAAGAGTGTTTACAACAAGGAAAATGGCCTGTTCATGGTCGGTGCGATTGGAACTGGAGCAGTAACCGAGACTAGAGCCAGACACTATGAAATCTTTGTCGACGGTAACAATCTAAAAGCAGAAGGTACACATCCACGCGGCCCAAACTGGCTAAAAAGCGTTGATGGCATGGCTCTGAGCGGTGCAACCACTACCCCTGGTGCAATTGAATTCAGTTTTCCGACAAACTCTTATCAAGAGATTAGGGATTCTGGAACACCTGGACAGTACAAGTCTCACGCCCATGTTTTAGCATGGTACAATCAGGCTCCTGCATGGATGAGACAGATAATTCCAGCTACCCTTCCCTCCGGATATAACGGCACAACCAATTTCTATGGACTGGGTAACGGCGTTACTACCACGGTTCCGGTAGACAAAGAAATGTCCAGAAGAGTGCAGTTTAACCACACAATGTATGTGATGCGGCACTTCTTGACCACAGATACGAAGTATGACTCAAGTGTATCTCGCGGAGTAATCCCCTTCAATTCATGGGATGTACTTAACGAAGAAGTCCACGAAAGCCGCCACAGTGAGCTCATCCCTACTGATGCAAACAACTGGAGAACGAGCCTTAAACACACCAACTGGCTTGTTGCAATGTCGGATGATCTAATTGGCAGCGACATCAAAGAGCATTACATTTACTTGCTCTTCAAATACGCACACATCGCAGCTCCAAACGCCGAGATGGCGGCAGCTTACAAAGCCAACTACACCGACCTTCCAGAGTACATGAAGCTCGACGGACACGACACCGACGGCAGCATTGACGCCTATATCGTTGACAATCCTCCGAAACTGACCTACAACGATTACGGTCTTGCTACCCGCAGCAAAGCGAGGACTGTATACAACATGGTTCGCGAACTAAACACAGCATGGCTCTCAGATCCTCTGTATGACGGAAGACCACTTATCGAAGACATCGGTATTCAGGGACACGATTCCATTGGAAATACCCTAGCAAGCGATAACCAATATGCTATGGCTCTCTATTCCTCTCTCGTTGACCAGGGTCTTCTTTCTGGTGTTTCGTACTCAGAATTTGACCTTAAGGTGCCAACCAACACCCCTGGTGGCGGTGCGGACGCTCCCTCAGTACTCAATGTCAGACAGTCTGACGCCCTTGGTTATGAATACGCACTGATGTACAAACTGTTTACCAAGTTTGCCCCATACATCGATCACGTCATCAGCTGGGGCGTGTCTGGTTCAGGATGGCAGGGAAGCTATGTGCTGTTTGACAGTCAGAGCAATGCCAATGCCGGCTACTACGGTGCAATGAATCCAGACAGATTCATTCTTGGACATTCATATCTGGATTATTACTTTAAAGACGAATACAGGAAACTCCAAGACGGCTATGAAATTGACCTCGGTGACCTTGGAATGTATGCACCAAAATCGTCCAATGCGAATCTCAGCGGTCTGACCACTAGTGTTGGAACACTCCAACCGACATTCACCGCAGCAACCACCCAATACAGTATTTCCGTTAAAGATGTGACCGACATTAAGGTGACTGCGACAGCGGCGGACAGCAAGGCATCAATTAAAGTGAACGGCGTGGTTGTTGCCAGCGGTACAACTTCTGGGGCAATATCGCTGATACCTGATACTGTAACGGATATAAATGTAGAGGTAACATCTGAATTAGGTACTGTAAAGACTTACACGATAAAAGTAGCAAATAGCAAAACTCCGTCTTCTCCTAGCACCGGATCAACATCTTCAACACAGCCTGCACCTGCAACACCAGTTGTTCAGGATCAAACAGTAACTATGCAGACTACTGTGAAGAATGGAACCGCATCCGTTCCAACACTGGATCTGGAAAAAGCAAAGGAATTTCTAGCAAAAGATGTTACGATAGATATACCTGCGGTACAAGGAGTGAATTCTTACTCGGTAGGCTTGCCTGTTGCTGCATTGACAAGTGGAACAAAGGATGACAAGCTCACTATTTCCACTGAATTGGGTAAGGTCGTAATATCCGGTAACATGTTGACTGAAACAGCTGAAAGCAGTGGCAAGGAAATAGCACTAGAAATTGGCAAAAGCGACAAGTCCAAGCTCCCGGCAGAAGTGAAGGCGGCTCTAGGCGATAGACCAATCATACAGCTTGCCCTTACGTTGGACGGAAAAGAAACGGCTTGGAACAATCCAAGTGCACCTGTAACCGTATCCATACCTTACAAGCCTACTGCGGTAGAATTGAATAATCCCGAAATGATTGTTGTTTGGAATATTGACAGAAGCGGAAATGTTATTACAATACCAAGCGGACGCTATGACCCCAAGAACGGTGTAGTAACCTTCACAACAACTCATTTCAGCGACAACTACGCTGTAGCTTACGTACCCAAGACATTCACAGATCTCGGAACGGTAGCATGGGCTAAGAAAGCGGTTGAAGTACTTGCATCAAAGGATATTCTCAAGACAGAGGGTAATATATTCAATCCGAGAACCGATATCACAAGGGCAGATTTCCTTTACTCACTTGTTAGGGCACTTGGATTGGCTACAAAGGAAAGTGGCAATTTCAGCGATGTACATAAGAATGCTTACTATTATAATGAAATTGCAATTGCCAAAGCTCTTGGTATTACGGCCGGCATAGGCAATAACAAATTCGGCAGTGATAACAAGATTACAAGGCAGGACATGATGGTGTTGACAGAAAGAGCCTTGATACTTGCAAAGAATCTAAATAAGCAAGGTACTGCTGCCGATCTGGAAAAATTCTCCGACAAGTCCAAAGTTGCTTCCTATGCGCTGAACAGCGTAGCTACGATGGTTAAGGAAGGTTTGATCATAGGAAGTAATAACAAAGTCAATCCGACTGGAAACTTAACCAAAGCAGAAGCTGCAGTATTCCTCTACAAGCTGTATAATAAGTAAGAAATTCTCATAAGGATTATGGAAACCGCGCCAACTTTGATGGCGCGGTTTCTACTTTGTGTATATTTTATAAAAAAATCTGATTATGAATTATGGCTTACATAGTGTTTGTCTCTAGGCTTTTCTTCTTAAGAAATAATTTGTTTGGTAACATGTGTTTTAGCCCCTTCATCTATTTGGGGTTACAAAAAAGACAGTTCCGAAATGGAAATGTCTTTTTTGAATTTACTATGTATTAGCACCTCATTATTTTTCTTTTGTAACCCCTTTAAATGGTGTATTACTAGAAGTTTTTACATCTATAAAACGCCCTGTTCCTGAATCTCTTTTTACCCATAATTCAGTTCTTGGATTATAGACTTGTGTTCTGTTCTTTACTGCTCCTACACGGGCGTTATCGCCATAAGGTTTATTTTTTGCCATAATAATATTCCTCCTATTTCACTCTAATAGTCTGTGTTTTTGTTCTAGTTAAATTGCCATTGCCGACTGACGTTCTTATTCTAATTTTTCCATTAGATGTAGGTTGTGCAGTCATTCTGATTTTAATTTCTTTTTTAATTTCTTTTTTAATAACCTTTTCATCCTTTCTCAGTTGGAAATAAATTATCTTGAAATAGGAATTATTTTTATATATAATCTATGTGAACTATCAAGATTCGGATAACCAACTGTGTGTCCGATTAAGCGGTGTTGCTCTGCCAAGCAATACCGTCTTTTATATTCATTGCTCAAATAAGCAAATGGATATCTATAGGTCTTACTAGTGTTTGTTTCTGCCAAATAAACTAATAATTACTCAAAATCAATTTCCTCTTCTGCCTTATTGTATACATTGAACTGATTGCTAACATCAAGCCTATTTACAAGCCAGCCTCTTACCATGCACATCTTTATAAAATCGTCAATGCGGTTCACTCCATTCATTTCCTTTAAAGTCACAACAACTCCAAATTGAAGACCTCGCCCCGCTTTTGGTTCAAGACGTTCCTTTATCTTAATATTTAAGCCCCACATTCCTGAATTATAAACTTTTCGTGGCCTAGCACCATCTTTAATGGTTTCATTAATATGTTTTACATTGTCCCACTTACGGTACATTTTACGTGCTTCTTCTTCATAGATAGTAATAATCCCATCTTCCGCTTGCTTATTGCAATCTATAGCTTTTATAGTTGCTTTGCCATCCTTATCCATAACTCGTCCAAAATGAATATCCATCTCGGTACTTGTATAATCCACTCCTTGATTTCTATCACTTTTAGGAAAATATACAAGTGTTGCTTTAGCAAAATATGGATGTGCATTCATATCCTGAGGAACTGGTATATTGTATGTATAAGTCTCATATTCATCAATCGACCCTGTCATAATAAAACGGATTTCATCATCCTTCGAGTGTAAAATATCCTCAATTCGTTTTGGCACAATTCCATAACCAATAAGAAACGAACCATCATCCTTTCGTTTCCATCCTGCTGCCGAATCAATTATTAACGCCTTTGCTACTTCACGGCTAAGACCCATAATATAGATTAGATATGCCACTTTTCTAGTAATCCATGGGGCAGCAAATGAGGTTCCCATAACATATGCTTTTCCTGATGGTTCGTATACTACAATTTTATCAGGACCATCCCCACCATAATAACTTACATCTGGCTTATGAAAAAAGGAAAGTACCGGCCCTACTCTTGTATAAGATGCTGATTTTCCATTAAAATCAACAGCATTTACAACCAATGAATTTAAAGAGTCAGCTGGTGCACCAATTTTATATGGTGATTTTTCTTTCTTACCTTTATTGGTACCCGCTACAACAAATATCACATCATACTCACTTTGAATCTTATCTAGTTCAGCAGCTTCTGGAGATATAAAATTACTATCAATCTCCATTGAAGAACCTAATGATAAATTCCAAACTTTAATATCTCTATTTTCAGACACGATATTTCGTATAAGTTTTAATATTGTAAAAGAACTGAATTTCTCTGATTTAGCGACACCAAAATGCCGTACTTGAAATCTACCACAGCCATCATCTAATGTTGGATTTAAAGCTGGTCCATCTACTATTATTGAGGAAACTGCAGTTCCATGTTTGCGGTCTTCTTCTGTTATTTCAAAATCTGATGATAATTTATTTTTATATTTAACCCATTCATGAAAATATACGCTTTCATCAAAATGCGTATCAATCACTCCAACAACTGGCTCATTACCTGGTTTGGGGATTTTAAGTATTTTGTCTTCTTTATCTCCACCAATCTCAATTATATCCTCACGTGTTATTTCCGAGAAATCTTTAACGTTCATAGAAATCAAATAAGGTGCATGTTCTTGAAGTATCCGTATTTCGTCAGGATTAAGCCTTAAAGTTGTCTCATCAATCATCTTAGCATTTATCATATCTATTCCAAATTTTTGAAGTAATTCTGATGTTCCAACTCCAGTTTTATATATAGTAATAATTGATTCTTCTTCTATTTTTTTAGTATCCTTATCAACATTAAATTTCTCCACAAAATAAGAGTCAACTATTGTTTTTAAAAAAGCAGTTTTAGAAATATAATTGTCATTATATTTTCCCTTATTAATTTGCTCTGTATCCTTATTAAAAATCTTTCCGCCATATTCCTTGCGAACAACACTTGCAGAAGCATCTAATTTATTTATAGAATCTTGAATTGCTTTTAGATTTATAAAATGTGTAAAAACATGTTTTTGCTTTACCCCATTCTTTTCATGTTCCCAAACAAACTTTGCACCACGAATAGAACTAGAAGCTTTACTTTCTACTCCCAGCAATGTTTTCAATCGATTACTCTTTGCAACAATACTTCTATAGTGTACACTTACAAGCGCACCACCAATAATTGTCTGATTCTTTTCCCAAAATATCAAAATACTTATAAGTTGTTGTTTAAGTTCCACAATATGTTCAACTGTAACACTTGCTCCTTTAGGTAGATTAGTAGGTCCAAAAGGACTCATATTTTTTCTTTGTTGAAACTGACCTTTTAACTGTAATATATTATTCATCTACCCCTACCCCCTTAAGTTCACGAGCAACACTGCTTTTCGATTTTTTTGTTAAAATTTCAATCTCTCGTACTGAAAATTTCTGTAATTTCAGTTTTGTCAAATCTTCAGGCTTTTCTGAACAAATTGTATAATATAGCCTTCTAAAATAATCCAAGCCATCATCTGGATCACTAAAACCAACAGCTGTTTTTATTATGTTCTTCAAGTCACCTGGATAAGGAATTGGAGACACTAGGCTAAGTATCTTGCGAAATAGCCTTACATCTTTATTTCCAAGTTTAAATTTTGTTAAAAATTTGTTAAGCATTTCTTCTGCGACCGATATTAATTCTTCTTGTGTATATCTGTTAAAATCTATAACAGAATCAAATCGGCGAACCAGAGCTTTGTCAAAATGCTCATATAAATTTGTTGTAGCAACCAATACTACCCTCTCATCCATATAATCTATACCTTTTAGCATGGCAGATGTAGCTCTGCCCATTTCTCTCAAGTCATTAGAATTTGTACGATCTAAAGCTACGGCATCAATCTCATCAAATAGGACGATTACCTTCTCTGGATGAACAAAATTATTTATTTCCTTGAATAAAGCAGAAATATTTTTTTGAGTCTGGCCAAGTTTACTATCAATTATTGCTGCAAAATCTACCATAAATATATCACGCTCTAAAATGCGTGCTAATTGCTTTACAGCTTCTGTTTTTCCAGTCCCTGGTGCCCCTTGAAGTAAAAACTTATTAATGCCTGCATTATGGGAAACCGCATTTACAATTCCCAATAAATCTTGCATAATTACTTCTGGAAGTAAAAGCATTTCACCTTTTGCTTCTAACTTTTCAAATAATGCAGAATCATTTTCATTCATTTGTGGAATAAAAGTATTAGCACTAGACATTAAAGCCATAATATATTCTGCCAACTGATAATCTCCTGATGCATCAAAATCTTTTGCAATTTCGTATGCCTCGCTCCTAAATCCAGCATCATTATTTTCTGAATAATATTTAATCAAATTAATTACGTTTTTCTTCTTCATAATATACACCCCTTGCTTCTTCTCTTTATACAATTTACCACTACGGGACACTTTTGTCAATATTGGGACAAAAATTTTTTTAATCTGTTATAAACAGATTTGAAGCAGACAAGTAAGTCTTTATAACTTGGTTGGAATTTTTAGGTGATTTTTATCATTGGAATTAGTCAAAAAAGGCAGCCCAAAAAGGAATGCCTTTAAAATTGATTTATAAATTGGCGTCTGACGTTGCATATTTCTATCTATACGCTTTTAAAAATTCATCGATTATTATAATAATATAAGTTGCTTGATCTTCAGTTAAGGCATGGTCTCTTTCTCCTGTTTCGACCTCTCCCACATCATCCAAAATCGAATTAAAATAGGAATTATGGCATTGTTCAGATAATATTCTGTATATGTCATATAATGATAGTCTATTATTAGTAGTATTTTTTTGATTAATGTCATCGGCCATTTGAGAAATTGATTTTCTATCAGTTTTATAGCGCTTTTTACCAAAATAGCTCAGACCATCCACCGGATTCCTTTGGGAATCAATTTCATCAATATTAATATTGCTCCCTATATAGTCATCAATTACTTCGGGATTTTTCATCAAAAAAATGAATTCTATGACCTGTTCAAGTAAATCTCTAATTATTATACTGGCATGTCTTATTTTAAAAATGTCTTTCCCACTTAATTCATTTAAAAACTTAATGTCGTCTAATAAGTTCTCAGAAAATGCTATTTTTATAAATTCAATTGTTCCCAAAGTATTTACTCCATTTTCTAACTTTTGTAATAGAAACTGGTTATTTTCTTGTATTTCCTTTTCCATTGATGATAATACATCCTCATTAATATTAAAAAATTCTTCCATAATACCCCCTTGTAACAACTTTCATTTACTCGTATTATCTCGCTAAATCTTAGAATTTCACATCAATACCAAAGCTTAGTTTGGACAAATATTGAACATTAGCATAATAATAGACTACTCTCATAATACCTAACGCAAAAATTTATGACAAATTTATCAATCTCTCACACTATGTAGAATCCAGTTATATCTAATTAATACGCAATTACATTTACTGATTCAGAGTCGTTGCTAATCAAATCAATTAGCGTTATCTCATTGCCTTCTTCATGTTGTATACTTTTTAACATCTCTCTAATCTTTTGCCTAAAATTGTTTATAGAACTTATGAATCGTATTTTTCGTTGTTTTTTTGAATCTCGAGGAGCAATACTGATTTCTTTTGCCCCGTACTGTTTCAATATCTTTATGCTTTTGTCGGATAATTACTGTCATGCACAATTTGGAATCTGTCATAGATAAGTTTAGCGGTGTCCTTTGGTTCACGTTTGCTAATGTCAGGGCATATATCTATTGAGAAGAATCCTTCTATTTCGGTAAAATCAAACCGTAGCGGTAAAATATATTTACCTTCACCTTTTTTAATCCTATCACGGACAGCCCTGCATTCTACATTACTGCACCATTCTTTCTCCTTGTACTCCTTGCATAGAAACACCACTACCAGTTCAGAAGAATCATGATATATTTTCTGAAGTACTGTATCGCTGTCTAGCCCTACAATCTCAGCTTCATACCGCTCATCAAAGAAAACCTTGTCCGGCGTAAACAGCTTCATAAGTTCGGCATCAACCTTTTTTACATAATCACGGTACTGACCGGGAAAGCTTAAGGCTACAGAGAAACGTTTTTCTGACATACTTCTTTTCTGCCTTGAATCACATTTTTCCTCTTTTGGTGAGTCAGGAGGAGCTATACTTATTTCTTTTGCCCCATATTGTTTCAATATCTTCATGCCTTCATCAGATATATTACTGTCATTATGCAAATTTCTGAATGAACAACCTTGGATGAATACCCCTACGATATTCTCTATGCTTTTTATACATTCGCCTGTCAACGTATTCCATTCCCTTATGGTTTTATCACTAGAGGCAGAGAGTATCCTTTTGCCGTCATGGCTGTACACCACACTCTTTACAGAGTCAGAATGACCTTTATAGGTTCTGATACATTCACTTGTCATCTCGTCCCATTCCTTTATGGTTTTATCATTAGAAGCAGAAATTATACTTTTATCGTCAAATCTGTACACCGCACTGTTTACTCTTCCAAAATGACCTTTGTAGGTTCTAATGCATTCACCCGTCATCGTATCCCATTCTTTTATTGTTTTATCATCCGAAGTTGAGAGAATGTTTTTGCCATCATGGCTGTACACCGCACTGTTTACGCATCCAGAATGACCTTGGTAGGCTCTTATGCATTTACCCATCAAAACATTCCATTCATTTATTACCATAGTATTATCAATAGAAGATGAGAGTATCCTTTTGCCGTCAGAGCTGTATACAGCACTGTTTATAAGTTGAAAATGATCTTGGTAGTTTTTTACGCACTCACCAGTCAACATATCCCATTCCTTTATAGTGCTATCCCAAGAAGCAGAGAGTATCCTTTTGCTGTCATGGCTGTACACCGCACTGATTACATCATCTAAATGACCTTTGTAGGTTCTTATGCATTCACCAGTCAACGTATCCCATTCCTTTATGGTTTTGTCCTCAGAAGCAGAGAGTATCCTTTTTTCATCATAGCTGTAAACCGCACTGTATACGCAAAAGCAATGACCTTGGTATATTTTTATACATTCGCCAGTCAATGCATCCCATTCCTTTATGGTTCTATCACTACAAGCAGAAAGCATTCTTTTGTCGTCATGGCTGTACACCACACTGGTTACATAGGAAGAATGCCCTTGGTAGGTTCTTATACATTCACAAGTCAACTTATCCCATTCCTTTATGGTGCTATCCCAAGAAGCGGAGAGTATCCTTTTATCGTCATGGCTATACACCGCACTGCTTACATTATAAGAATGTCCTTGGTAGGTTCTTATGCATTCTCCTGTCAATGTATCCCACTCCGTTATGCTATCCATAGAATCAGAGAGTATCCTTTTATCGTCATGGCTGTACACCGCACTTCTTACACCGTTAGGATGAACTGGGTAGATTCTTATGCATTCACCCGTCAACGCATCCAATTCCTTTAAGGTACCCCCAGCAGAGAGTATCTTTTTGCCATCATGGCTGTACATAGCACTGTTTACAGAGGAAGAATAACCTTGGTAGGTTCTTATGCATTCACCAGTCAACTCATTCCATTCCTTTATTGTTTTATCACTAGAAGCAGAGATTATCCTTTTACCGTCATGGCTGTACACTGCACTGTGTACATAGTGAGAATGACCTTGGTAGGTTATTATGCATTCACCAGTCAACTCATCCCATTCCTTTATTGTTTTATCATGAGAAGCAGAGAGTATTCTTTTGTCGTCATGACTGTACACCGCACTGTTTACATAGTGAGAATGGCCTTGGAAGGTTCTTATGCATTTACCCGTCAACGCATCCCATTCCTTTATTGTCTTATCATTAGAAGCAGAGAGTATCCTTTTGCCGTCATGGCTGTACACCGCACTGTTTACATAGTGAGAATGACCTTGGTAGGTTATTATGCATTCACCCGTCAATGCATCCCATTCCTTTATGGTTTCATCCCAAGAAGCAGAGAGTATCCTTTTGCCGTCATAGCTGTACATCACACTGGTTACATAGTGAAAATGACCTTGTGGGAGTATATTTTTTTCATTGAGTATAGAGCCGTCAAAGCTGGCTACTAAAACCTTATCTCCATAAACTCTGCTGCACTTTACCATATTCAGCACAACACTAGACATATCTATGTAAGAAAGGTCTACACCAGTCAACTCACCCCTTATATTTTTCCAGATCTCAACGATATTCCATACTGTAAAACCAATACTTTTATCAAAAATCCTTCTGCACTTATCCAAAAGTTTTACAAGCCTCGTATCCTGATAATGGCTTGCAGACCAACATTTATTCTTGTCATCCAAAGCAGGAATATTATAGTGCTCTCCCTCCGTCTCCCCCAGATAATTACCTACATAATAGGATATGGGGCTTTTCACCAATACCTCTGGAAGCATATCTCCACTTAATAAACATATCTCGATTTCATTCAATATGTGAACAGCAGCAAAATAATCTCTGAAATTCTGATGCAGGAAACGGTAGGTGCGGTTTTCCTCAACCATTATCGCAAGTTCTTCCACTATAGCCTTCTTAAATTCTGCAAACCTTGTTGTTTCTTCTATCCCTTCTAATATCCCAAGAGAGAGCTTTTTTGCATAATAGTCATAGAAAGGAAAAGCATCAAAAAAATCACTGCTGTAAAAGTGCCTGCACCCATCATTAATAGTATCTTTAAATTCCTTATATGAAAGATAGAACTTACCTTCCTGTTCCATTTTCGAGCCTATATAAGGCAGCAAATGTTTTAAAATAAACCTGTAATAATAGCCCTTTTCTAGATTTTCACTATACTTAAAAATAATACTTTCAATAAAGTTCCAAAGTAATTCTCCTGATGACTGGACTCTTTCCTTAAACTCAAATGTAGTGTTATGTATGTTGTCCCGAACAATTTGGCAGGTGGACATATATATGGTCAGCATCATAGGGTTTTTAACAATGTCAAGCAGCTTTCCCTGAGGTATCTGAGTATGGGCAGACTGCCTGCGATAGTCTTCAATCTGCTCATCGCTAAGCTTTGTAAGCTCTAGTATGTTAAAGTAGCGAAAAATTGAAGTATTTCGCATATGCAGCCTTGATGTCAAAATAATCTGAGTTCCGCTGCCACAATTTTTTATAAGCTGGTTTAACTCGACTAAAAGGCCTGTCCTATCTACTGTTACTTCATTAAATCCGTCAAGCAAAAGAATTATAGAAGGAGCCTCATTGCCTTTTCCTTGAAATAAGGGTTTTCTTAGCAAATCAAATATTTGGTTTTCTTCGTCTTTTGAAAGATTCTTTTTACCAAGATAATCATTACCTATGGTATTTATTATAAAACTTTGCTTCCAGTCTTCTAGTGTATTATTATATTCATTCAGTGCTATGTAAATTGGGATTGGTGCAAATTGGGATTTACTATTTGTATATTCTTTCCATGTCCTAACCAGAGAAACAGTTTTCCCCATTCCACCTTCACCCACAATAAAAGCGTGTCTTACATCCTTTTCCCATAACAGCTCAATGCTTTGCTTTAATGGGATTTGTGTTTCATTATTTACATTTACTCCAATTTCAATAAAATCATTTTTCATGCCTGGAAGAATAATATCTTCAATTTTCAGGTGATAAAAACGTCCGCCTGAACCGTTAAGTCTAGTAAAATACTCTTTTGACTTGTCAAATAGTAACTCCCTTACACCAGCATTTCCAGCATTTCCAGCATTTCCAGCATTCCCGACTTTTCCTTTTTGTTTATTATGTATCAAATGTTCTAACAGTGTTTTTACACACTCATGTTTACCTTCAGGATACCAAATCGGCCGGATGCCATGCTTGGATAAAAAACGCTGCCTTTGTTGATACTCTGCCTCAACCTTTTCAACGATAGCATAGTGAGCTATTTCACCATATTCCTGAGCGATATCATTTAATATGGGTATTATGCGGTCAGATTTCAAGCTGCAACCCAGAAAAAGTAAAGAACGGCCTCCGCTTAAAGTCCGCTTTAAAATTTTAGGTATAGGCAAAGAATAATCTATAGCACCATCTTTCCCATAATTATTCTCATATTGTTCAAGCGTAATAATCCAGCTTGTACTTTCCTTTATATCTCCATGTAATTTAACAAGATAGTGGGAATCCTGACTTAATGCACTATTAATCAATCCAGCATGTGAACCAAATGCCTTTTCTTCAAATTCCATGCTGGCATCTGAATAAACCTTTTCCAATACACGGTCAAAATTAGTAGTAATCACAGGTCCTTGTGCCAAATGTGGCAATACTGAAATAGCACCATTGAGAGAAACGTTTAGTAGTTTTTTAGCACTAAATGACTCTTCCATAAAATCATCAAAATAACGTTTTCCCATATCGTTAATCAGTTCTCCGGCTGCTTCCTCAAACAAGCCCTTTTTGAGCATTTCACTAATCTCATTATATCTATCAGCTTCTTCTGCCATAGATAAAAGAAATTTTTCCCATAGAGGATATATTGGACAAGACATTCCAGCCCCCACAAACGGAATAATATTTAATGGAGTTTCCATTTGCTTAACTAATTTCTCAAAATTATATTGATTTTTACTTATTTGCATTAACTCTTCAAAGGAAATACACATATTGTTCTCCTGATATTTATGTAGTTATAAGATATAACAAAAAGCAAATATATTATTTTATGGTATTATATCCCTTTGAGTATGTCAAATAAATATGCAATGCAATAATAAAAAAAGATCCTTAAATTTTAGGATTAGCCGTTGGTTTATTGTTGTAGACAACTAATAACGTTAGTCATCCATTGATGACTAACGTTATTCAAGAAACCCTTTGTGCCTTTACCAACTTATGTAGTTTATCTTCTCAATAACTGCCCTACTCCTATATGGTCTAAAGAATTTGGACAATCAATTTCTATCTCTTATCTACTAATTTGGTCTAAGGCTTAGTCGTATAGCAATTGAGCTATATCAGCTTGATCCATATTAGCTTTAGTATAGAATTTGCAGCCAGTATCTGAATCTGCAACCTTCTCACCTTTTATAGCTTTAACTGAAAGTTCAACTGCAAGGTAACCTATCATGTATGGATCCTGTGTTACTGAACCAAGGAACCAGCCATTCTTTACAGCTGCTTTCTGTGCTTTACCAGCATCAAATCCAATAACAGTAATGTTTTTAAATTTACCACTAGTGCGATCAAGGTCTTTACCATCAGTAGTAGCGGCCAGTACACCGTTTACAGAAGCTTCGTTAGTAGCGTATACTGCGATAAGTCCATTAGTATTGAAGAGACTTTGTGAAGCGTTTTGCGAATCGGTAGCATTTGATGATGGTGGAACAGTAACGTAGATATTTACAGCAGCTTTGCCTGATGCAGCATCTTTCTTAAACTTTTCATGGCCTGTAACAGCTGTCTGTCCTGGGAAAAGAGTTTCACAATTCTTTAACATTTGGTTAACAAAACCTGTAGTACGTCCAACTATTGAAGCAGAAGTTGCATCCTGAGATTGTACTCCGATTGTTACTGGTTTATCAACTGTTGCTGTCTTTAATGCTGCTAGGAAGGTCGGATCAGCAAACATTGAATCAGCAGCAAGAATACCTGCATTTTCATTATTTGTGGAAGCTGTTGCACTTAAGGTTCCTTCTGGTGCATTTGGTATACCTGAGTCAAATCCTATAACTGGAATTTTATTAGATTTACAATCATTCAGCTGAGAAGTTACTGAGCTTGTATCAAGAACTGCAAGTGCTAGTGCAGCTGGTTTTTTAGCAATAGCTGCATTTATCATGTCTACTTGTACATTTATGTCGGATTCAGATGGTGGTCCGTCAAATGTTATTTCAACATTGTATTTTGATGCAGCATCTTCTGCACCCTTCTTTACGGTCTGCCAGAACTGGTGCTGAAAGCCTTTTGAGACAAGTGCAATATATGGCTTTGAAGCATCCGAACTTGTTGCAACCGTTGAAGTTGACGCTGGAGTAGTAGAAGTTGATGGAGTACTGGAAGAACCGCAACCCACCACAGATACTGCAAGGATTGATACTGCCAAAGCCATTGATAAAATTTTCTTTGAGCTTTTCATAGATAAATTTCCTCCTTAATTATTTATATTTAAGCTTTTTGCTTAAAATTGAGAGTTAAATAACATAATATTTTTGATGTTTTAATTAATCTTTTTTAACTTTATTTGCTTTTTTATTTCTGTATACATCAAGCAGAACTGCACCAATTACTACAAAGCCTGTAATAAAGGTCTGCCACTGTCCCTGTAAGTTCATTGACATTAAGCCTTGCTTAAGAACACTCATCATAAATACACCTATGATTGTTCCTGATACTGTACCAATACCACCTGACATTGATGTGCCACCTATTACAACACCTGATATTGCATACATTTCAAGACCATTACCTGTGCTAGGAATAATTGAAGTATAAGCTGCGGCATACATTATTGCTGCAAAACCTCCAAAAAAGCCATCAATTGTGTATACTATAGTCTTCCATCTATCTACTTTTACTCCTGAAAGCCTTGTAGCCTCTTCATTTGAGCCTATCGCAAATGTATATCTGCCTATTCTGGTTTTGTTTAGAATAATGTATGCTGCTACTAAGGCTGCTGCCAACCATAATATTCCTACTGGAAACCCTCCTGACGTTTTATAGAAAACAAATTTAAACCAGCCATCAGCATCTGTTACAGTAGGGTACCGCATAGTCATTACCTTTGAAATAATCGCTCCCAAACCCATTGAAATACTCATTGTACCTAGAGTTGCTATGAAAGGAGGCAATTTGAGCTTTGCAATCAATATACCATTTACAAAACCGAAGGTGGTTGACACCAAAAAGATAAAAACAATTGATAATGCAAGAGGCCAATGCCATACATTATATGCAACACCACCGAGCAATGCGGAGCACATCATTATTGTGCCAGATGCAAGGTTAATACCGCCCGTTATTATTACAAAGGTCATACCAATTGCAAGAAACCCTATATAATACGATGAGTCAAGTATATTGACAAGCGTTGCTACAGAGAAAAAGTTGTTACCGAAGAAAGAGAAAAATATATATAGGATTAAAATAGTACCCAAAGCTACAATTTTTTGAAAGCTTGTTGAATTCTTGCTTTTAAAAAGCTTCTTTTTTTCAATTTTCATATCAGTTACCTCACTATCTTTATTATCAAAATTAATTTCTTAATGTTGCTAATTTCATGATTTTTTCTTGAGTGGCATCCTTGACTTCAAGTATTCCTGTCAGAGAACCTTCACACATTACAGCGACTCTATCGCTCATACGTAAAAGCTCGGGCATTTCAGACGAAATCATTATGATGGATTTCCCTTCTTGAACAAGATCATTCATTAATTTGTAAATCTCACTTTTTGCTCCTACATCAATCCCCCTTGTAGGCTCATCAAATATTAATATACTGCAATTTTTTATGAGCCATTTTGCAAGAACTACCTTTTGCTGATTTCCACCTGACAAATTTTTTACAAGCTGGGCATTTGACGGAGTCTTTGTATTTATTTTCTTTACATATTCGGTAGTAATTTTTTCTATCTCTTTATCATTTACTAATCCGAGGTTTGTAAAATTCTCTAGACTTGCCATCGCAGAATTATCACTTACACTTAGCCCTAAAGCTAAACCATATCGTTTTCTATCTTCTGAAAGATATCCAATTCCGCAATTAACTCCATCGTATGGAGTTTTTATTTCAACCTTTGAGCCATTTATATATATTTCTCCACTTGCAATAGGGTCAGCCCCAAAGATCAATCGTGCTGTCTCGGTTCTTCCAGCTCCCATAAGTCCTGCAAAACCAAGAATTTCTCCCTTTTTAAGTTGGAATGAAACATTTTTTACTGAAGGGGATTTGAGATTTTTTACTTCTAGAACAACCGGTGCATCTGCCGGTACCATACTCTGTGTTTTTGGCTCCTCATAAATTGCACGTCCTACCATCATTTGAATAATCTGTTCAATGGTAACTTCAGACGTCTTAATTGTATCAACGTACTGTCCATCCCTCATGATTGTAATTCTATTAGAGATTATCTTAAGTTCTTCTAATCTATGAGATATATAAATGATTCCAACACCTTGAGCTTTTAGTGCTTTGATAAATTTGAAAAGATTTTCGATTTCTGTATCTGTAAGTGCAGCTGTTGGTTCATCCATTATCAGCACCTCAGATTTGAATGACAATGCTTTGGCTATCTCTACCATCTGTTGCTTTGCAACCGTCAAATCCTGCATTCTAGTTTCAGGATCTATATTGATATTAAGAGATTGAAGAAGTTTACGAGCTTGATTATTAGTCTTTTTATTATCAAGAAATGGTCCAAACATATATTCACGGCCTATATAAATATTTTCCGCAACAGTTAGATGAGGCATCATGTTTAATTCTTGATGAATAATTCCTATACCCAAATGCTGAGCATCTCTTGGACCGTTGATATCTACCACATTACCCTTATAACTAATTGTGCCACTATCTTTTTGATATAATCCAGTAAGAACCTTCATCAAAGTAGATTTACCCGCACCATTTTCACCTACCAGTGCATGTACCTCTCCTTTTAATAGTTCAAAACTACAATTATTCAATGCGTGAACACCTGGGAAGTATTTTTGTATTCCCTCCATATGTACAAGTAATTCATTCATTTTATCACCTCTATTGCTACAACTTTATTTACTACGATTGTATTATAAGGTGAAATCATACTTACTTGAATGTGAAATCCTATAAAGAAATGTAGAAATCCTATAAAGAATTTACAATTATTCAGTAAATGGAAATACAAGCTTCTCATTTTCAGGCTGATACATATTGTCTTTATCAATAATTGTCAAACCTGTATTTGATGATTCGGGCACTGCCTCATTCTTTATTGAATTTAGGGCATATTTAACTCCAAGATACCCCATATTAAAAGGGTTTTGAATAACCAAGGCTTCAATTACACCTGCCTCAACGAAACTTATTTCTTCAGGAGTACTGTCAATACCTATTATTTTTATTTTCCCTGATAGTTGTTCTGCTTCAACAGCCCGTGCTACACCTATAGTACCCTGTGCATTTGTACATACGATTGCGTTCAAGTTAATATTTTCTTTTATTATTTTTTTTGTTAATTCAAATGCAATACTTTCATCAGAGTTGCAATACAGGTTGGCAATGACCTTAATTTCAGGATATTTATCAATTGTCTGGAATACGCCTTTTTCCCTTAAATCAGAAGAGGCTGCACCTTTCATAAAATTCATGACAGCAATATTGCAGTTCGTACCTACCCTTTTTACCAAGGTTTGTCCAAGCTTAGTTCCGGCATCTAAATTGTCAGTACCTACAAATGCCTTTATTCTATTTGAATTTAGCTGAGAATCAATGATGATGACTGGAATATTTTGATTAGATGCCTTTTCAACAACACCAGCAAGTTTTGTATAATCACTGGCAGCTAATACAATAGCATCATAATGATCATTAATAGCATCCTCAACTAATTCTATCTGCTTTTCGATATCCTTTTCATTATCTGGACCATCAAATTTGACTTCCACATTAAATTCTTTCCCAGCTGCTTCTGCTCCCATTCTAACTACGGAATAAAAACTTGCATCTTTCTTTTTAACAATAACCTTAATTTTTATTTTGTTTTCTTGAGTTGATAATGAACTGTCTTCACATCCACCAAACCCAATCACAGAGATAATCAAAATTAAAACTAGAGAAATTAATCTTTGAAATTTATGTATCATAATTATGCCCATGCCCAGCATTTCGCTCAAGAATATCAAAGAAATGTGCATTTCTCTGACAGAAATGGCATGGGCTCGGTATCTCCTTTATTTGTTTTTATATTTCTTTCACACTTATGCGCCATCTTTTGTTTTTGGTATACGTAACAGTACGGTTGTTCCTACATCCAGCTCACTGAATATTTCAATACCATATTCATGCCCATAGCACAACTTTATTCTTTCGTTAACATTTTTAAGTCCAACGCCAGATGAATGATCATTTTTAGGCTCTTTATCCAATATACCTTTTAGAACAGATTCTTTCATTCCATAACCATTATCAGATACACTATAAATGATACTTTCTCCTTCAATGTATACCCTAATTACAATTTCACCTTTTTCCTGTAGATTATTTATCCCATGATAAATAGCATTTTCAATAATTGGTTGAAGTATAAGCTTTATTGTTTTATGGCTCAGTACTTCAGGCTCAGGCTCTATAACAAAATCAAACTTGTCCTTATACCTAACCTTCTGAATAATTAGATAGCTTCGTGCATGTTCAATTTCGTCACTTACTTTTATAAATTCATTTCCCTTGCTAATACTTATACGGAAAAATTGAGCAAGTGCTGCTACCATAGTTGTAACACCATCATGTTTTTGGTTCTCATTCATCCAGATTATAGAGTCAAGTGTGTTATAAAGAAAGTGTGGATTTATTTGTGCCTGTAGTGCTTTAAATTCACTTCTGCGTTTATCTTCCTGTTCTTGTATGATTTCTTCCATTAATTGTTTAATTTTCAACACCATTATATTGAATGACTTTGATAGTTTTTTAACTTCGTCTTCTCCTTTTACATCCAATTGTATTGAAAAATCTCCATTTTCTACTTGTTTCATCTGCTTCTCAAGTCTTTTTATTGGCTGTGATACTTTCTTAGATATAAATATTGAAGCTCCTATTTCAAATGCTAATCCAAGAACAACAATAAGAATTAAATAACTTTCAAAGTTCCTTTTATTTTCTGTTAATTCATCTACATAACTTATACCAACCATTTTCCAGCCTGCATAACTTATATTTTTAACAGTCATAATTCTCTTTTTGCCTTGGAATTTATCAAAATATGAGCCAGAGCCCCTGTTCAAGGCATCGTTAATATTTTCATTTTTTAGCCCTGTATATATCAATTGCTGTTGAGGATGATATATAATTCTTCCATTGTTATCAATAATATATATATATCCTGTTTTCCCAAGACTGACATTTTTGCATAGTTGTTCTATAACACTGAAATTCATATCTACCATTGTAGTCCACTCCAGAAGTTCCCCGCTACTTCCATAAGAAGAGCTCCCTTTGCACAGAGAAACAACCCAGGGGCGCTTTCCTTCAAAAATCCTCTGTACATGGGGAGGCTGGAAAATATATCCCACTGGATATTGAAATGAAGCTTTAAAAAAATCCTGATTCGAAACAGAAATATTTTTATCAAGAGTTTGGGATGGATAGCTTATAATCAGTTGTCCATTTTTTCTATATATAGCCACCGTTACAATGTCTTTTCTTATTTTTGAGGTAACTTCTAGCAAATCGCTGATATCTCTTTTGTTATCCACAGTGTCCCCTTCAAAATTGCTTCTGATGATGTCAGATATCTCTATCATACCTTTTAGATATACTTCCAAGTTTATATTAACCTGGTTCATGATCTGTTGCGTGCTAAAGGCAGCTCTTTCTTCAGCATTATTAGAAAACATCCCATAGAGAGCGAAGCTTATTATTAACATTGAAAGAATTATTACCGCAGTAAAAGATAAGGTAATAATAGATTGAATGCTGTTAATTTTAAATCTGCAGAAAATTACGGAAATCTTATGTTTCAAGTTAAAGACTCCTTTTTAGTAACATATTTATTACGGTATTCTCTTGGAGACATCCCAAAATTTTTTTTGAAAAAGTAACTGAAGTAGCTAGTATCAGGATAGCCTATACGTTCTGCTATTTCTGCTATTTTATATGAACAATTCAACAATTCGATTGCAGCATTAAGTCTTACTTGTACAAGATATTTCAAAAAAGTTTCCCCAGTTTCCTTTTTAAAAAGCATACTAAGGTAACTTGAGCTTATATGTAGATGTTGTGATACTTTTTGAATACTCATTTCTTCGTCACTGTAATTTCCATGTACATAGTCCTGAGCTTTTTTTACAAGTATTTGGGTTGTATTTTGCCGAGAGATTGAAATAAAATTCATAAGCTTTAAGCAAATCACTTCAACCCAGGTTTTTATTTCATTAAAAGAACTGAATTCAAGTATTTCAACATATAGATTTGTACGAATTCCAAGAATTTGTGACGCATCTATTTCAAAATCCCTGCAAATCCTTGAGATTGCTGCTACTATTTCTATAAAATATAGTTGATACTCCTGAAAAGCAGCTTTGGTTCCAATTAGATTATTAAATATCAGGTCTACTACTTCACTTACTTCTTTTTCTGTTCCAAATTTGATGGTAGAAACTAATCGGTGCTCTGTCTGTTCATCAAAAGCAATAAAATCTTTTCTTTTCGGCTCCAGGTCTTCAATTAATATAATCCTATTTACACCGATTATCCGTTTATATTCAAGTGCAGTTAATGCTGATCTATATGAATCTTTAAGCCTTGACAGACTGTTAAAAATACTTCCGACACCTATAGTAACCATTAGTTTCAAATATTTCTCAACATTCTGGCGAATTTCTTCCAATACAGAGTATACTCTTCTATATATAGTCTCATTATTGCGATTACCAGTACCAACAGTTTCATCAAGACTAAATATAATTACAAGCTCGCTATTATGAAAAAAGGCTTCTCCAATAGCATGTTTATCTGTAATTTCTATCGCAATGTTATTTACAGCATACCTCATTAATTCAATATCATTGTCGTCAAATATCTTTTCGTCTTGATCGCTATTATCTATATTTGCAGCTGCAATAACATAGCACCCACCAGTTAAGTTTAAATCGAAAAAGGCTATTTTTTTCATAATTTCTTTCTCATCAACAGCGCTTTCTATGATTCGTGAAAGGAACTTTCCCCTAATAATAGGCATACTTTCGTTAAAATGTTCCTTTAATTTTATAATATTTTCTTTTTGCTCTATTTCGTGGTCAAGTTTGCTTTTAAGTCTTTCCATTAACTCATTTAAATCTTTAGGAAGAACAGGCTTTAAAATATAATCCTCTACTCCAAATTTAATTGCCTGCTGAGCAAAGTTAAAATCCTCAAAACCTGTAAGAATTATAGTTTTAACTGTAGGAAGATTAAGCTGGATATATTCTGAAAGCTCTAACCCATTCATTAATGGCATAGATATGTCTGTGATAATTATATCAGGTATATTATCTTCAATTATATCCATAGCCTCCATGCCATTTTGGGCTTCGCCAATTATTTCAAAGTTAAACTTGTCCCATTGAATTTTTTGAATAACCCCTTGTCTTACCTCTTCCTCATCATCTACAATCAGCAATTTGTACAATAGAAACACCCCCTGTGGAAAAGACTATTCACAAACAATATTCGTATATCTTACTCATTCTTTAGCTAGTTTATTATGCATTTAGTGAGTGCTACAAACTCTGTTAGGAGGATTATGCTACATTTACTATTCTTAATAGCGAAACGTTTAGCTTATGACAATATATTACCACTCATAATATACAAAGTCCACTACTAAAGTATTAAAAAATAGCAAAATATACACCCAGAAGTCAATCTTTCTAATTAACTCTAGTTTATTAAGCATTTAGTGAGTGCTATAAACTCTATTAGGAGGATTATGATACAGTTATTGTTCTTAATCATGAAACGTTTAGCTTATAATAATATATTACCACCCATAATATACAAAGTCCATTACTAAAAGTATTCAAAACAACAAAATATGCATTAATAAAGCACCAATCATCACGAACCAAACTCCAATCGCTAGATTCTAGTTCTAACTTCTAGGGGTTCGGTTCATCACAATTGGTGCTTTACACTTCGTTTCTTTATAATGGCTTGCAAACCAGCATCTATTTTCATTATCTAAAGTAGGGATATTATAGTGCTCCCCCTCATTTAAATGCCAAGCATCTCCTTCATTTTTTTAAAACGAGATTTACTTATAGGTACTTCATGGGGCGAACCCTCAAACTTGGATATATAGTTGTAGCCAATCCAGGGTGTTACCTTGCTTATATGGTTTAAATTTACAATGTAGCTTCTATGGCACCTAAAAAATTGTTGGTTATTTAATTTTTCTTCCAATATATCTAACGAATCCTTAACTTTATATTTTCCATTTTTAGTTATAGCTAGTGTGCTCCCAAGTTCAGCTGTAAAGAATAGTATATCTTCCAATTTGAATAATAGTATCTCATTATCCTCCCATACTGCAATCCTTTCAGATTCTTTTTTTACCTGAGATTCCAATTGGTCTACTCTGCTTATCAAACCGTTGACCTCCATGGAGATGCTACTATTTATTTGTGTCATATTATCATTAATACCATAAAAGCCTTGAACATCATAATCTTTGAATATTTTGTCAACGTTACCAGGTTCAAAGGTACAGACAATATTATCGATTACATTAGAGGCAGTTTTGTAAAAGCTACTTATACCTATCATGTCCATAGGTTCAACATCATGTTCATTATCAGTTATATTCTTTTGTAAATCTAAAGCCGCATCTATCCCAATCTTTATAAGATGAAGTGATATTTTTAGCTTATTAGAAATACTCTTGATGCATTGTTGCATTGATAATGACTTATTATCAATGTTTACATAAAATGGGCCTTTTGTAATGTCCTTCGCGTTACTATTAAGAATTTGTAATAGCTTTTCATTAATTGCTTTCAGCTGGTTGTTCTTTTCTCTGCTGCTTTTACCTTGATTATAGCAAGTGAGTGCCTCTGATACATGTTGGAACAAATGCTCTTTATCCCATGGTTTACTAATGAATTTTAAAATTTTCCCATCATTTAAAGCGTTTTTTATCCCTTCTAAGCTTGCCTGACCTGTAAGCAATATGTTTACTGTATGAGGAGAAACTTGTCGGACTTGCCTTAATAACTCATCGCCCCTTACTTCTGGCATTATGTAATCTACAATCATTAACGGAACTTCTTTTGAGTCATCAAGAAAGCTTCTCAGTAAATTTAAAGCCTCAGAGGCACTTTCTGCTATCTCTATATTATAAGAAGCACCAAACCTCATCTCTAATTGTTCTCTTAAGCTATATAAAACAATCATCTCATCGTCTACACAAATGATATTCGGCTTATCCATTCTTCCTCCTATGTGGCTTAGCTGCGCAAAATCAAATCTGATATTACTTATACGTTTTGATTATGTGTTTCATTAAGTTTCTCTATTAGTTGTTCTAACTCTTGATTACACCTTTTTTGCAAATCTTTTATATTTTCCATTGTGGATATATCTACATCAACTTCCTTGCATGCTGCTGCATTACTTAGGCTATCCAGCTGTCGTATGCTACATTTAACCTTTTCCAATGGCATACTTAGGTTGCTAATACAGTGTAGGTTTTCGCTAATATCATCTAGTATCTCTTGTTTTGACTCATTACATTTTGCATTAGGTTCTTTTTGAAGACCATAAAAGTTACCGTTTTTTTGATAGATTTCTTTCTCAATTAAATTATTAATATCTATAAGTTTTCTATTTTCTTCTTCACTAAATGTAAAATTCTCATAGGATTCAATAGCTCTTTTTACTGCACTGTTTAACTCGCTTTTTGTCCAAGGCTTTTCTATGTACTCAAAAAGGTTAGCACAATTGATAGTATTTATTACACCTTGCACTCCAGCCTGCCCGGTAAGTAGTATTTTCATTGTATTTGGCGACAATTTATGAATTCTCTTAAGAATTTCGTCTCCGTTCATTCCAGGAATAATATAATCACAAATTACCACAGGTATTTCATAATTCCTTAAACGCAAGTCATTAAACACTTCTAAAGCTTCTTGACCACTTTCTGCCACTTCAATAAGATATTCTAATCCGAAAGTATCTTCAAGTTGGTTTCTCAAACTCTGAAGAACAATTATTTCATCATCTATACAAATTATTGCTTTTTTTTGCAATATAGACATTGTTGTTTTCATCCTCCATTTTCTTATTTTGCCACTATAAAATTTAGGAGCTGCAGAATTATACTATGTTAATGTCATTTTTAAGCCGACTTGGGATAGAAACACTAAATCTAGTTTCACCTGGCCTGCTGTTGACCATTATTTTTCCATCATGCTTTGAAATAATCTTTCTTACAATATCCAGACCTAATCCACTGCCTTCACCCTGAGGCTTTGTAGTAAAAAATGGTTCGAATATTCTTTCTTTTATCTCGTCAGGTATACCTGAACCATTATCAGTAATTTCCACTACTATGTTGCTGTCTTTTCCGTATACTTTTACAATAAGCACACCTTTGTATTCCATAGCTTGAAGTGAATTATGGATAATGTTGGTCCAGACCTGGTTCAATTCATCAGGATAGCATAATATCATAGGTATTTCCCCATAATTTCTGATTACCTCTACACCTTGCTTGATCTTATTTTGATATAATGTTAATACAGTATCCAGACCATCCCTAATATCAACGTTTTTCATTTCACCTTGGCTATCAAAATGAGCATAGGTTTTGAGTGCAAAAACCACTTTTGATGTTTTTTCTACTGCAATTTCAATGGTTTCTGCACTTCTTTTTAATCCTGATAATAGATAAGCCATTCTAATAACAGAAAAGCTATCGTTTTCCTTAAGAAAAGTAACAAATGGCTTTACATCATACAAACCCATTACAGCTAGCATCCCAGAAAGCATATGCGGTTCGTTGATACCATTCTCTAAAAGTTGATTTTCAATACTATCTCTATAAATACGTTCTTGCTTAGTTGAGGTATAATTCGTATGTTCAATAGATTTATTTAGTATGTTAATAAAAGCAATAAGTCTTTCTTCAGAAAGGTTTCTCAAAAAACTTGGTATCTCCCGATAAAATATTTTCAGCTTTTCTGATATGTTGGCTATGGAAGCTTGTATTGCACCTAAAGGTGTATTGATTTCATGCGCAACACCGGACACAAGCTGACCTAGCACAGCCATTTTTTCATTTTTTACCAATTGTCCTTGTGTAATTTTTAGTATCTCTAGTGTGTTGCTTAATTCTTCATTTGAAGCAGATAACTCCATATTTATTAATGATAGTTTTGAATTGGATTCTTCAAGTTGATTGGTTCTTTCGTTTACACGGTATTCCAGTGTCATGTTCAGCTCCGCAAGCTGGTCTCTGGATACTTTTATTTCTTTCCACATACTATCAAGTTGTTCATTTTTTATTTCAAGCTCTTTTGAATACCCGATAAGCTGTAAATGATTATTTTGTATTCTTTTGCCAAGAATAATTAAAAATGAAAGAATAACTATAAGTATGCCCCAATACCATAGAACAGCCTGGTATCTTCGAGAAATAGCAAAAAATATAAAGAAATCCACTACCATCAGAATAATAAAATAAAGGAATCCCATTAAAATCAGCTTTGCTTCAGTATCTTTTTTTGTAGCATGATATATTACTGTAAATGCAATAATAATTAATGCAATAATATATAGAATTCCAAGTATGTCATATGTAAAAAGACGATACAGTGTAAAAATCCGATATCCTGAGATGCAATGAATAGATAGCATGATTAAGCATAATATGGAATATACGTTTAGTGCCTGAAACATCCTTTTTAAAACAAGCAGTTTGTGCTTTACTCCAAGTATTTGAATCAGCATATAAGTCATAGAGTTTAAAAATATAATTTTCACGATATCATAAAGAATCAAAGCAAGCTGCTCATAATTACCCAAGAACAAATATAATTCATTCGAGCATAGAGCGATTAAAACACCAGAATTTATTGCCACCACTCCGATTGATATCCAACTTTTTCTTTGCAATTTTATTAAGAAGAAGGAAACAAAAATTAAAGCTAAGCCTAAAAATATTGATATGCTCCCAATTATCAATCTTAGAATTATACTATTGAAATTCCCTTTGAAATAAATAGGTATCAAATCTTTAGTATTTCCAAATATAACATCTGGTCTGGGGCCTACATCTTTTAGTATTGCTCCTGGAATAGCTTTTACAAATAATGTCTTTCCTAAATATCCAGGAGTTAAAGTAACAATTTCTGTATTCACATTATTGGTAAACGACCAAATAAATCTTTTGCTCTCAAAAATCTTATCTGAATCAATATAGACCTCTAAAGCTTGACCAAGCAGCTTTTTAAAATAAATACTGGAAGCATCCCTATTCTCCATAGATAATTTTATCTTAAACCAGACTGGCTGATCGTTTTTAAAGGTATTATCCATTTCATTGAGGCTTTTAAGCTTAATCCAGCCATCAATATTACCACCATCTTGTGTCCAGATAGGTAATCCAGCACTATTAATAGGCGAATCTCCTTCACGGTACATCCATCCATCATTTAAAAGCACCGTTTCATCTGCAACAGCACAACATAAATTATTTGGAAATAAAATTAGCATACTCATTATAATAAAAAGTGAAAACACAAATCTTTTAAGCATGATTAATTGCATTTTTTTACTCCTGTTAAATTATTAACTCAACTTTCCCATATGAGAATTTATTTAGTACTCGCTATATTAATGGGATTGCTTCCAAAATACTTGCTTGAATAGTAATGGCTCCGAGCAAGACTGCAAATGATTTTGCTATATTTATAGTACATCTTCTATTAATATACATGTTATGCTAAAATTATATAATAATCAAGAATTTTTTACCATATTAACCAAAGGTGGATGTACTTATGGATTTTTTACATGACTTTGACGCTGAACTTAAAATACTTATGTTATCTCTTGAAGAAAGTATTTTAAATTACCCAGACTATTTCAAGGAGGATACTGCAAAATTCTTATCCGCGTATAATATACTTGATACTAATTTTAATAAGAACCATTTAAGCTTTCTTTTACCCTATTGGATAAAGAAACCATTAAATTTGAATAATGAAGCTTGCGCTCGGATATCAAGGGGGTTCATTCCTGCGCTATTCTATTTTTTGGTGCAGGATTCAGTGATGGATACAGTTCCAGGCGATTACAAAGGAGATAGGCTTCCCTTGGGTAATTTGTTCCTCCTTGACTTCTTGGAGCAATATCGCGCACTTTTTTCTTCAGAATCAAGCTTTTGGGAATATTTTAACTGCTATTTCACGCAATGGGCTAATAGTGTTACATGGGAACAAAGGGAGCATATGAACCAGAGTAGGATATATTCAAAAGAAGACCTCATTCTTGTGGCTCAGAAAGCTGCTCCACTTAAAATCATTACCGCTGCTGCATGCATCCTAAGTGAAAAGCCTGAATTCATACAAGAGCTGTCATCGACAGTTGATCATCTAGTTATAACGTTTCAAATGATGGATGATTTATCAGACTGGAAAGAAGATATCCTTCAAGGGAACTGCACTTATTTCTTATCACTGGTTATGGAATACTGTAATATTCGTGAGTTATACTCTATTAATAGTTCTCATGTAAGAGATGCTCTTTTCTTTGGAGATGTTTTGGATAAAATCCTGAAGGTTGCCGAAGAGAACTATGAGTTTATTGTGAATACAACATCACATCGCTATCCATACCTTGAGGCATACCATATAAGTCTTTATAATCAATTAAAAAGCTTCCACCATAATATATCTGAGAAAAAAAGTAATAAACTGCAGGGTGGGTTCATTGATTTACTAAACCAAGCCAGATAGTGTTACATTACATAATATGCTAATATATCAGATATCCTTCCCTGCTTAGTTCTTATAAATAGATGAATTTATACATTTGATATGGATTGAATTATTCATTCAATATCAAATTTATATCTTTCATCTATTTTTTTGTGCATCTCATCTAAAAACAAATTCAAAAAATAGATATAATAGTAAAATTATTCATGAAAGATTCCAGTAAGCAACGGTAGATATGATTTAGGGTTTACTATGAATCTATAAAATTTAATTTTTTTAGGAGGTTTATTATGAAAGCTGACGACGTAGTGAAGGCTAAGCTAGAAATGTTCGGAATTAACGATTTAAAGAAAGACACAACTGTTATTGACCAACCTACTGTATGGAGTGATACTAGCGCTCCATTTAAAGTTAAAACCATTGAGCTTAACGATCTGGATGAGATCAAACGCCACATTGGTAACTGTAATAATCATTTTGCAAAAGGTGTTCTTAAAGAATCCATCAATATGAACCTTGCAGCAACAATAACGGAAGTTACTTCTGAAAATGTACATACTGCTGCAAATGCATATATATATGGTAATAGTGAACAGTTGCAACATTTGAAAGGTCAAATTGAAAAAGTAATTTGCCCTGTTACTGTGCATGTTGCTGAGGCTATTAATTATACCATCTCAAGTGAAATGATTATAGCACCAGGTGACCCAAAGCAGTTGGTAGCTGATACACTTACTTTCACTGATAACGGTAAGATTACTTGTTATGGTGTGTTAGGGATATCTGTAAACAAGTTAGTTAATGCAAAAACAAAATAACTCGGTGATTCGTCAAGAAGTAACTTAAATTTTAAATTATGCAGGTATCTGCAGGGAGGTTATAATTATGGAGGATTTAATTAGGTATACCGCTCCAAATGGACAAAATGGCCAGAATGGCGGAGTAGGTTCAAATGGAAATAACGGAGCAAATGGGCATTCAGAAACAGACTGGAAAGGTTCAACCTCACGATACCCAGCATCAGATGGTGGTGCTGGTGGAAAAGGAATAGATGGCGCTGCAGGAGGAAATGGCTCAAGTGCTGCTGATGCCACAATCTATGCAGGGACTTTGGATGGTCTAGTAGCTATTTCTATTCTTGGAGGCTTGGGTGGAAATGGCGGGAATGGTGGCAACGGCGGAAACGGTGGAAACGGCGGAGACCAGAGCGATGGTTCATCGGCTGGAAGCGGTGGTAACGGCGGTGCAGGAGGCAACGGAGGCAAAGGTGGAGATGGCGGTAATGGTCCATCTTTGACTATTTACACTCCTGCTGAATACCAGGCGAATTTTGTTATTTCTGCAAATCCTGCAAGTGGTGGAGTTGGTGGTGTAGGTGGTATAGGCGGCAAAGCTGGAGCAGCTGGCAGTGGTAGCGGCGGCAACGTAGGCAATAATGGAACTCCAGGGGCTAACGGTCAAGTAGGTAATCCGGGTAGACAGGGCAAATGGACGTTTGCATGGCCTCCAGTACAATCATAAAAAGTCTTCACTCGGTAGTTTTTATTTTGTTTGTATGCAACTCAACTAATAATAAAGAGCGATATGATACGTGTCTGCTCTTTATTATTGAGTCGTAAAGAAAATATAGCTTGGACATATCTTGAGTTTACTTCTATTATTGCTATATTTTCTAGTATTTTTTTAAATTATATTTTCTAGCAGTCTATTTATAAAAATAGATATGCTGCTATTAAGAAAGGCAGGATAAGAATGGATAATACCAATGATCCTATCATTATATATACTGCTGTTAATGGTAACAATGGGCAAAGTGGTTCTACAGGCGCTAATGGCTCACGTGGTACTGATTATAGCGAACAAAAAGATTGGAACGGTAAAGCAACTCCTATACCAGCAACTGATGGCGGCTCCGGAGGCGCAGGGATAAACGGTGCTTTAGGAGGTAATGGAGCTAGTGCTGCTGATGCAACTATATATGCCGCACAGCTTGAGGGCCTTGTAAGTATAAAAATTTGCGGCGGCACTGGCGGCACTGGCGGAAATGGTGGAGCCGGCGGTAACGGTGGCAACGGAGGGGATGGTAAAAACATTTCTACTACACCCTCAAGTGATACCGGTAAAGGTGGTAATGGAGGCGTAGGTGGAATTGGAGGTAATGGAGGCGACGGTGGCTCTGGCGGCAATGGACCTTCATTAACTATCTATACCCCTGTAAATATGCAAAAGAATTTTGTCATATCAACAAAGGCTGCCGATGGTGGAGTCGGTGGAATAGGAGGAGTTGGAGGAAGCGGCGGTATGGGCGGTAAAAATGGTGGAAACCAAGGGCAGAGCGGTAATCCTGGAAATAATGGAAAACCAGGCACCCCTGGAAAACAAGGTAAATGGTCATTTATATGGCCTCCATCATCATGACAAATCAATGAACGACAAAAACCAAACTCAAGAAGGAGTTAGGGTAAATTTATCGGGGGTAAGCGACTACTAAACAATGAAAGTTTATCCCTGATTTTTGTTTCTAAAAGTTGAAAACAGAGAGGTATTACTATGCAAATCGAAGGTTATCAAGATGAATTCTCAGTCCGTTTAAAACGTGCAATGCAGCTTACACAAGCTTATGCACATGTAGATAACATATTGCTTGAAGAGGTTGAAGCTTTAGCAGAAGAACTTCTTGATCTTCCGAATGTTTTACATGATAATAAGCAAGGATGTTCAGGTCTAAATGCAGACCAAGCACCTCTGCAATTATGCATAACATTGAGCCGAGATGCTCACAAATGCAGACTTATTGCCGATCCTGCAAGTGATGACCCAAATTATTTCAACAGATATGGTCGCGCAAAAAACGCATTATGGAAGACCGTTTTCAGATCAAACGCAACTGGATTAAAGACTATGATTGAAGATATGCTTTCTATCTTCGGGCCAAAAGATGAAATTGAGATTAAAAATTTCACTTATGGAGTTTTTTGGCTTGCTGCTTCTGTCAGTGAAAAGGGTATAGCTATGTACATAGATACGTCAGGAAATGAAATAGATCCAGCATGGGACAAAGCCATCGAATGGTTTTCTGAAAAATTAAGAAACACGGCTGCAATCAAGGTGGTTGAAGCTTTCCGACCTTACAGTTGGCTTTCCAGTGTAGGTATTGAAGGCTATGACATGACAAAAAGCAAATTAAAATTATACATAAGGGCTCTAAAGATTTTTCCAGAAGGCTTTTTAGGAAACTTATTTCCGCAAGTAGCTTTACTAGGTACATCAAAATGCTTTCAAATACTCCTCAGAGACATAGGTTTATCTCATGAAAGCATATTTTATAATATAGGTATACATCCTGAGAATGGTAGAATTATTGACATAAAATTAGATATCTCAGAAAATCATTTATTATTTAAACAAAAAGAAGCAGAAGAAGCTATTTATAATTGCAGTCAAGCGTTAGGCTTGCAGTATGTACCAATTGGTTCATTAATGAACGAAAATAACCTTGCAATTTCTTTTATAGGTATTGGAGTTAACTATAAAGGAGAACCTCGCCTAAATATTTATTTGAAAGGTAGAGACTAAATATCATGTTGAGTTTAATCGAACAGATGATAGAACGTGCAATAGATTATTTAATTGATATTCAAAATAGTGATGGCTCATGGACTGATTATTGTTTGCCTGTGGGTGCATCTGATCAGTGGGTTACAGCTTATACAGCATTAGGTATGATCTATGCATCCAGAATGACAAATAATGAAAAAGGTATATCGTCTGCCTGCCATGCAGCCCAATTTTTAAAAGAATTCCAAACTTATAAAGCCGGCTGGGGATATAATAGGAATACAGGTGTTGATGCAGATACTACAGCTCATGTAATCCGCCTTTTTCGTGAATTGAACATTGAGGTGCGTTCAGAGGATGAAGAGTGCCTAATGCAGCATTATGATCATAACGGTGGATTCAGCACATACTGTAATAAAACAAATTGGGGCAAACCTCATCCAGATGTAACAGCAGCCGCTAGTCTTGCTTTAGATAATGACAGGCTCCAGTCTATTAAACCTGAACTACTAAGCTATTGCGACAGTATTCGCTTACATGATGGCTCATGGCCTACTTACTGGTGGCGTAACAACCTATATGGAACCTATTATATGCTGGAGCTTTATGATAGACTTGATGTTCCCATCTTCTTAATTGCTCAAAATATGAAAATCAATATATATTCTTGCTTTGATTTTGCATGGGCATTAGGAATACTTAATATTTTGAAACAAAACACCTATCCTTATGATAAAGCTTTTCAAAGTTTATTTGATATGCAAGAAAACTCAGGTGCTTGGAATGGAAGTCCATCACTCCGAGTTACTGACCCTGCATGTCAAAAACCCTGGATTTCTTCACAGGGGGAATACTATACCGACTACATGGGAACTATTACTACATCTAGCGTGATAAGGGTACTATCAAAGTTTTTATAAATGTTATTTTGGATTTTATAACGCCACTTATAGAAGTGGGGGACATTTTCTTGCCTCGTTATATTTGAAATAATTTATCAATGGGTGTATAGCCTCCAAAGTACCCAAAATACTTTTCAATAGCATTTTCGTATCTGTTTAAAACACCTGATTCAAGCAGCTTTGGATTTGCTTTAAACCCGATTATATTAATATCCTGATTTACCTTTATATCATTATTACTAAATGGTTTTCCCGATTGATCAATATAGCAAATCAAATCTGGCGCCATTGCAATAACGCCTTTATTTTTTAACCAAACAAGGAAATTTTCATTCAAAAACTCAACATATACCGTATCCACATCATTTTCAATGGTTACCATTCCTCTGCAATATCCGGATATTATACTTTGTTCAATTTTTGTGATCCTACCTTGAAAAATCTTGTACCCATTATACTTATTAATAATCGCCCCAACTGTGTCTGTACTATTTTCTCTCAGTGTACGACCTATATCCCTGCAATTCGTGATTGTATTAGCTATTATAGTATCTCCAATCGTATCGGTTTGTGCCGGGAATAATGAGACAATTCCACCGAATGCCTGCTCATTTGGGCCTGCTGAAACTATAAAGGCATTGTTACAAATAATATTTCTGCATAATGATTCAATGTCTTCTACATTTCCATCGTTTGATACCCTGATTTGCAAATTAGAGCAAGCTGATGTAATCACCAAAGGTGAAGGGTCTACTCCTGCAGCTGCAATAGTACTCATGTCCAACATAGGATAAGAACGTCCTGCATAGTCACCATCAACCAAAGGAACTCCACAGCACAAAGAAAGCAAGATAGATGTCAAAATACTGAAGGAGCCCGTTTCAACAGATATTGGACTTATCTCAGATGTACCTACCGCTTCTTTCATTGCTGCATATGCATTTTTAATTCCATTTTTTAAACTATCTATAAAGTTGCAGTTTTGTAATAACATGTCCTGTGATTGTTTCGGAAAGCCCATTAGGCCAAATACTGCTGAGTATTCAAGTTCAATATCTTTAGGTTCAATATATTTAACACTAGATGCCATTGTAAGGATGCATTGCTCTAGTAGAAACTTGCTGAAGCCTCTATCTCCACCACCTCCACAGCCTAAAAGCAGTGAACCTTCCAAAATATCATACATGTCCTGCTTATCAAAGTATTTTTCGTCTTCTCCCATTAAAACCTCCGATATGTATATAGAATCGAGAAACTGTGTCAAATGTTATACATGTTGTTTTAAGAAACTACCATATACCGACTTTGTCACCGTCCTCAGATAGCTCTGGCTTTTGTGGTATTACAAGATATACCAGAGTATCTGATTCTTCAACTGCCTTTACTTTAACCCCTTTGGGAATATCTACACCCACACTCTTCAAAGCCTTATTGGCATTTTTGATGAGTTCCTGCTTGAAAGCCTCATCTTTCCATGCTTTTTCAATAATTTCTTGATATTTTTCATTTTTGCTCTTATTCTCATATTTGTGCATTTTAAAGTCACTCCTTTTAACAAGTGGATTATCTCTACCAATTATAACCTTCAATGACTTATATTGCAACGTATGCAAATTAAATATTAATGTTTGTATTTGTTCTCCTGATATTTATGTAGTTATAAGATATAACAAAAAGCAAATATATTACCAGAACCAAACACAATAACACATTCACTCCTCAGAATGACAGGGCAATCTTCCGACCACTGTAATCAACAAAAAGCGAGCAGTATATGAAAAAGAAAACAATGGTATAATAAATAACACAAGGACACATATACTGACTGCCGGATAAGCATAAGGAGCCACCTTATGAATGCACAGACTGGGTTATTGTAGAAGTCGAGCTTGCGATGCTTGCTGTCCTTCATTTTATGAAATTAACTTATTTTTCTGAAAAACTAGGTATCTCTGCCGCAAGTAATAGGGTAACCTGCTGGAGGAAATAGGAATGATACATGCAATAAAAATAGCAGAAAGCATGGCTCAAGTTCTTTTTGAAATGCCGGAGCGTAGCTTTGGTGAATACAAAACAACGGAGATTATAAGGCAGTTTCTAACCGAACACAACATACGTCTTATCGACCTTGGTATGCCAACGGGCGTGCTTGCTTATCTAGATGCGGGGTGCGATACAACGGTTGCACTCCGCGCAGATATAGATGCTGTGGATACCGAAGGAGGCCCTATGCACCTTTGCGGACACAATTATCATGCCGCGGCGTTGCTTGGAGCTGCAGATATGTTAACGCGCATCAGGGACGAGCTTCCCTGCAACGTGCTTTTTATCTTTCAGCCTGCGGAGGAAACAACAGATGGAGCAAAAGCAATGCTCGAACACGGAATGATGGAGCTTATACCACATTTGCCAACACGTCTGTTCGGAATACATAACCGACCAGAGATCCCTGTGGGCAGGATAGCTGTGCACCGAGGCGCGCTGATGGCAAGGAAAACTAATTTTAGTCTGACATATACAGGGAAAACCGGACACGGTGGTACGCCTCAACTGTGCCGCGACCCAATCACGGCGGCGGCACAGTTTATTACTGCTGTGCAGACGGTGATCAGCCGCTCTGTAGACCCATTCGAGGCTTCTGTATTTTCTGTGTGTAGTATACACGCGGGGACAGAGGACAATCTCGCTCCCGAACGCACTGTTATGACAGGTAGCGCAAGAAGCCTTGACGATTCGGTTCACGAGATTTTACTCAACCGTGCAGAAAGCATAGCGAAGGCTACTGCGGAGGGCATGGGTGTGAGCTGTCAGCTTGAGTGGCTGCCTCAGGTACCTGCCGTTGTGAACTCAGACGAAATCACCGAACTTGCGCGGACGGCGGCGGCGCTTACCGTTGGCGTAGAGAATGTAACAGATACCCTCCCGTGTCTAGGATCAGAGGACTTTGCCGTGTTCGGTGAGCACATACCTTCCTTCTTCTATTGGGTGGGAAGTGGCAAACAAGATGGTACAAGCGCAAGCTGGCATATCCCTACATTCTGTGTGGAGTCGGGATATCTCGATGTTGCCGTGCCACTACTTGTAAATTCGGTATTAGTAAGATAAATGTACTTTGTTGATTCCAAGAGCATACTTTTGGCAAAGTATGGTATGAACATACCATGGCTGTGTTTACTGTGACAGCCACTCACTGTGCTATCCATAGATTATGTGTTTTTGAGGATATGGAAGTCAATCGCAACTAGCGGAGCAAATATCAGTAATTGCTCTTATTGTATAATCTATTTCCTCTTCTGTATTTTCATATCCAAAAGAAAAGCGGATAGTTCCCCTAGGATATGTTCCCAATGTCTTATGTGCATTTGGTGCGCAATGCATACCTACCCTTGTGATAATATTATATTTATTCTCAAGAGTAAAAGCCAGCATTGCTTCATCCATAGATAAACACTGAATACTAACAACAGCGCACCTATCCTCACAGTTCTTCTTTCCAATCACACGCAGCCCTTCTATCTGTGATACGCCTTCGAGAAACGTTTTTGTTAGTTTTATTTCCTTTTCTCTAATCTTCTCAATTCCTATTTCCTCCAGATAATTTAGACTTTTATGAAGTCCCATTATTCCAGGAATATTTAACGTTCCCGCTTCAAACTTATCAGGTAAAAATTCTGGAGTATCTTCTATATCTGAGATACTACCAGTTCCACCGGTAATAATTGATTCCATCTGGTCTGCCATATCATCCGTTATAAGAAAACCTCCAATACCCTGCGGGCCTAATAATCCTTTATGTCCAGTGAACGCTAAAGCATCGATATTCATATTTTTCATAGAAATTGGAAATACACCTGCAGTTTGTGCAGTATCTACCACAAATTTGACTCCTAAGCTCCGAGCTAAACTACCAACCCTCTCTATCGGCATCAGCGTTCCACATACATTCGACCCATGCGTCATAAAGATGGCTTTGGTATTACTTTTAATAAGTTTCTCTATCTCACCAAATAATAATTCACCTTCCTGGGAACATGGGATGCGGTCAAAGGAGATATAATTCATCTTCTGTAGTTGTACTAGCGGGCGCATGATAGCATTATGTTCCATAGAACTGACTAATACATGATCGCCGTTCTTTAAGAATCCCTTTATAATAAAATTCAGAGCGTACGTAATATTTTGAGTAAAAATAACATTTTTAGCCATATCGTAAGTTGATCCAAAATCAAAATGCCGGCATAGCTGTTCTCTGGTTTCATAAACAATCCTTGCTGTGTCATACGCATCTTGGCAAGATCCACGATTTATATTGGTTCCAACATCGCTCATGAATTTTACCATCGTCTCTATTACTCCTCTACCTTTCGGGAATGAAGTTGATGCTTGGTCAAAATATACTCTATCCAAAGATACCCTCCTCTTTACGAATATAACGCCCCAATTCAAAATGAAATTCCAGTTGTAGAAACTTTAATTTCATTAGACTCGTTATACTAACTTAGCACACCACTTCAGCGGTCATTTAAAAATAGTTCCTCTATTTTAAAATACGGAATAGTATTATAATTTAATACAGCAGATAATACTATTAGTATATTGAGAATGGATACAATAAAAAAATGATATAATTAAATAAAATATTCGGAGGTATCTTATGGAGTACTATTTAATCACTTTTTCAAACACCCATACCGCTATTGCAGCGCAAAAATACTTAGAAGGAAATCTAACCTATCAAATTATTCCCACTCTTAGAGAAATATCTAATAGCTGTGGAATTTCCCTCAAAATAACTTCTTCCACATGCGAAGAAATAATGACATGTATGAAGCAGTACCCAATTAATAAAGACATGTATAAAATTTATTTCGTTAACGGTGATCTTATACAGCAAATAAAATAATCTATATATAGAGTACTCTTCATACTTTCTATTCATTACTACTTTGTCTTACGGTAATAAGTGTCTTCCAGCGGAAAATCATATCTAAACCTTCCGTCTTTTTTGTAATATGCATTCTGACAAGCCGCTGCACCCATAACACATACTATTTCACCAATTCCCTTAGCTCCATATGCCAACTCAGATTGATTCTTCTCAATAAAACGGCTCTCTACCTCAGGCATTGCAGTAGATTTAAAAATTCCCAGTGTGCCTAGCTTTACTTGCGGAACTCCATCTTTTAAAGGAAAATCCTCGGTTAGTCCATATCCGAGTGCCATAGCTACGCCACCCTCTACTTGTCCTTCTGCAGAAAGTGGATTAATAGTTTTTCCGATATCATGGGCAGCAATTACTTTTACAACTCTACCTTCCTTGTCCAGAATGAACAGTTGTGTTGCATAACCATAAGCGGCATGACTAACAGGATTTTGTTTAGGAGAACCGATTGGATCGGTCTTAAAGTCGAATTCGCCCAAATATTCGTTCCCGTTCAAATCACTAAAGGAATATCCCTTATCTAGATCTGCTTTTAACTGTAATGAAGCTTGGCGGGTAGCCTCACCAGTAAATAAGGTTTGCCTAGAAGCAGTTGTTGTACCGGCATCAGGTGCAATTTTTGTGTCCGGATGCTCTATGATAACTTGCTCCGGTGTCAAGCCTGTCGTTTCACAGACCATTTGCAGTAAAACTGTCTGAACTCCCTGCCCGATTGCTGCCGCAGAGGATCTAACATAAATCTTACCATCCGAAACTTTTAAGAGGCAGCGTCCCATATCAAGAAGCCCCACTCCTATTCCGGCATTCTTCATGGCTGATGCTATTCCTACATAATAGTCAGGATCTGCTTCATATTTTTGGAAATCTTCTTTTAATGCTTCTAAGGTTTCTGCCATAGCTGTTCCATCATCAGCAATCTGCCCATTAGGAAGTGCCTGACCAGGTCGGATTGCATTACGATACCTGATTTCCCATCCGGATATGCCTACTTTCTCTGCTAGCTGGTTGATTAAACATTCCGTAACCGTACAGGATTGAGTTACCCCAAAACCACGGAATGCGCCTGCAGGAGGATTATTGGTATAATAAGCATCACCTTCAATGTCAATATTCTGATAATTATATGGTCCTCCAGCGTGCGTACAGGCTCTCTGTAACACTGGTGCACCAAGAGATGCATAGGCACCAGTGTCTGCTTTCAATCTCGCTATCATTCCTTGAAAAATACCATTCTCATCACAACCAATCGTACAATCGATATCCATTGCATGACGTTTTGGGTGATAGTTAATACTCTCCTGACGACTAAAGGAAACCTTTACTGGTCGTTTTGTTAAGTATGCACATAGAGCAGCCTGATGCTGTACACTCATATCTTCCTTACCACCAAACCCGCCACCGACTGCAGCACTTTTAATTCTAATATTTTCTCTAGAAACACCAAGATATAATGCAATTTCACGGTACTCATCATATATACCTTGTCCACCTGTTATAACCATAACACCGTCTCCATCGGGTACACCAATTGCAGTTTCAGGCTCCATAAAGGCATGTTCTGTTGGAGGGACATGGAAACTGCCTTGAACAACATACTTTGAATTAGCAATTGCCGCTTTGGCATCTCCTCGCTTCACTTCTTCATGGTCTAATAGATTATTCTCTGGGATTCTAAATTTGCCAAAATGTGTAAATCCTTCCCCGTGAACTTGGTGTGCCCCCTCTGAAGCAGCTTCTTTCCAAGAGGTAATTGGTTTATGAACTTCATATTCTACCCTTACTGCTTTTACAGCAGCTATTGCCTGCTCCTTTGTCTCAGCAACAACAATAGCAACAGAATCTCCGATGCATTTTGTAAATTCCCCTTCCGCAATCAAGCCAGGCCAATCATGCGCTAAGTGTCCGATATATCTATCTCCAGGAATATCCTTCGCTGTGTAGACAGCTACTACTCCCGGCATTTCAAGAGCCTTCGTAAAATCGATTAATTTTACTTTTGCACACGCATACTTCGTAAATACATTCTTGCCGTATAGCATTCCTTCAAATTTATAATCATCTGCATACATTGCTGTACCAAGTGTTTTAGAAATAGCATCAACTCTACAAGTTTTCTCTCCAACCTTTCCTGTTTGCTTAAGTTCAGGTACTTCAATGTTTTCTCTCAATATTTTTGCAGCTAAAAGAATTGCTTCTTCTATTTTGGCATATCCTGTACAACGGCATAGATTTGTACGAATTGCCTGTTTAACATCCTCTTTGGTCGGATTCGGATTCTGATCATAAAGACATTTACCACTTATTACCATTCCAGGGATACAAAAACCACATTGAACAGCTCCCACCGCGGTAAAAGCATATCCAAATACTTCTCTTTCCCTGTCCGTAAAGCCTTCAATGGTTTGAATTTTTTTACCTTCCAGCTTAGACAGTTTTTGTACACAGGCACGTGTAGTCTTTCCATCTATTATAACAGTGCAAGTTCCGCATGCTCCCTCTTTACATCCATCCTTTACTGAAGTTATTCTTAATTTCTCACGCAAGAAATCCATTAACCCCATATCTGTTTCTGATTGATAATCCTTTCCATTCACATTTACAATATACATTTTCATACTCCTTCCTCTAATCCGTAATCATAGCAACAGATTTTATCCTTTTTATTTAGCAATTCAAAGAAAATGTTTCGATTGTATAAAAAAGTTCTTAGATTCACCGCATGAAAACCAAATCGGTGTCCACCACCTATAGAGTTGATGGATATCTTTTCGCCTCGTTATAATCAATATCTATCAGTTCCTTAATATCACTAACAAATAACGGCTCTACATCCTCATGATATTTGTTAATAATCGTTTTTCCTCCAATATCACCACTTAATGCAAATAATTCAGCAAAATACTTTTTACTAATAATGCAAGGGTTTCCCAATGATTCCTTACTCGCAACACAAGCAATCCCTTTATCTGTTTTTTGGAACACATTCAGTAACTGCAAAAGAGTATCTTTATTCAAATACGGCTGATCACATACGCTAAATAAGACTCCGTCAATATTAGGATTTATTTCAAGCGTATTACGCAAGCCAAGCTGAATTGAGTGTGATACCCCAATATCTGGATTAGAATTCATCACAACCTCAAATCCAAGTAAGGAAGCATTCTCTCCAATCTCTTCATATTGTGTTACTATAACCTTTGGTGTTACAGATAATTCTGTAGCTAAGTCAAGTATATGCCTATACATTTTTTTACCGTCTATTACCTCTAACAGTTTTATCGATTGATATCTTTTACTATTACCTGCGGCTAAAAGTACTACTCCAACTATTTTATTAGCTTCTTTACGTTCTTCGTTATCCATCCATTTTTTTACTTCCTTTTTAAAAATTAATTACTTTTCCAGTCTGCCTCATTTTATCAGTAATTTCATACATATTACTGACTGTCCCTATTTTTAACTCATCTGTTAACCCATAGAAATTAAGGCAGGCACCACATACTAAAATATTTACCCCATTATCTTTTAGAGTCTGTAATGATTTCACAGCTTGCTCATCCAAGGCCGGAAGCTTTACTCCTCCATTCATAAATAATATATAGGACGGATATTCTTTAATTTCTGACAAGGTATATAAGAACATTCTCATTAGATTTTTTCCTAACTCGTTATCACCTTCACCAATTGTTTCTTTTCCTATGAAAATCACATAATCTGATGGTAAATGATCAATTACTTTATCTGTACTCATCTGATCTTTATCATCAAAATCACCTTCTTTTGAAAAAGAAACTTTATAGCCATCCTGATTCTTTGTAACTTGCGTTAAAAAACCGGTACTGCCAGCTAACCTTTTAAGATTTTCAACAGCTGTTTCATTATCCACCAAGGTTATAATACTCTCTGTCCCCTGTTCAATTTCTTTTTTGGTCATTACAACCGGCATGGGGCAAACTTTTCCTATCGCATCAATAATTTTACTCATATATCTCTCCTTTCAATAAGTGTTCATATCCTACAACCGCCTCTAAAACACCTCCTGCTATGGCTCTTGCTTTATCTGAAATAGTAAAGCAATGATCAATTTCACAGCGCGCATCAATGTCACCGCATTTCATTCCCTTTACCACCTTAACACCTGGCTGAAGCATTCCTCTTATTATTCCTGCCATCTGAGTTTCTACCGGTTCTCCTCCAGAAAAAGCTACTATCTGACCTTTTTCCACTATCTCAGAGATATTTGCAATTGGCTGAAAGTCACCGTCTGCCGTAGCTCGAATAATCCTTTCTGTTGAAAACCCACCTATCTCACCGGGAATTCCAGTATTAGGAATTGCATACCCATCCCAAATTACCTTGCCCAAATAATGACCACGTTTGGTTTCAATTACTGCATGGCAGTCTTTTCCAGCTCCAAAACCTGGACCAACTCCAATTACAAATGGAGCATCTTCCATCGTGGTTCCAATATTATGCTTTGCTATAATTGCATCTACAATAACATCTGCTTGATATTCCCTTTGAATATAAGCATATTCATCCACAATAACCGGTATGCATTCCTGTTTCCAGACTTCTTGTATTTCACTTATATTGTGTATTAAAAATCCTTTTATCCCTTCTACTTCTACTTCCGTTTCGTAAACAGCTCTAGAAAATGCCACAGTTCTTCTGACTGTTAGCGGAACGTTAATCTCTGTCATAAGGATTTGGTAACCTGCTTTTTTCAATCTATGTGCAATCCCGGAAGCCAAATCGCCTGCTCCTTTTATTAAAATCCTCATAATTATGTCCATGCCCCGCATTTGGCACAAAACTCCATTAAAGTATTGGCATGGACTCGGTCACCCCTTCTTTATTATTTCAGTTCTTTCAACCTTCACTTCCTTCGTTAATCCCGTTAATCTGCTTGATAAGAAGTCAAATAAATCTTCATGATACCCTGTCTCAAAAGCATTTCGCGTATTTGACATGCCTCTCTTAATCTTTCTTCATTATCTACTTTGTTCAGAATAATAATATATTCCATATCTCGAGTGACTCCTTTTGCTAATCCATTACTCCCTTTTATAACTTCAATATAATCTTCCTTGGTTATAAGCTGATCTTCTGTCTTATGAAGATAATGGGCAACCTTTTCAGGTCGAAAACATATTTCCTTGATTGATTTTCCTAAAGCATCAATCCCCAACACTCCCACTACTATGTGGCTTCCAGACAATATTACAGGCTCGTTATCATTTGGCACCTTAAAAGGAAGTCTTTTAGCACCATCCGCTTCAACTAACATAGGAATATTATATTCCTTTAATTTATTTAAAAATAAAGGTTTAGGAGCCGTCATTTTTTCGTCACTACATGGCAAACCAATCCATGCAGCATAATCCCTCTCAAGATAACTATTTAGAATTTCGGTAGATTCTTCGCTGCACCATAAAAAATTGCTTGGTTTGAACATATGCGTCGTTGTAGTTATTATCACCTTTTTTCTTAACTGTTTATACTCCATAGCCAACTGTTCAATGGTTTTTGTTTTACCTCCTGCTCCAACTACTGAAATGATGGGTGCGTTTTTTTCATCTAACCCAAATGCATGTAGCAGGGACGCATTTTCTTCCCAAATCGTTTTAAACGGTAGCATAAGTCTCATGATTATTTTAAGCACTTTAGTGAACCTTTTACTTGCATTACCTTTTTTATGCAGCATTTTGTTCAAAGTGTGCTTTACCCTCCTGAATAATTTATAACGCCTCAATTTATAATAAAAAAGAACACAACTCCATATAATAAACCTATACTATAATTAATATAAACCAATATAAAATTTGTTATTCTTGAAAGGATGTCTTTTATGCCCACAAAAAATGTTCCCCTCACAAGTCTTGTAAAAACCTCCGGCTGCGCTGCAAAAATAGGTCCAGGAATTCTGCATCAGGCATTACAGCAATTGCCGAAATTCAATGATCCTAATTTATTAGTAGGATTTGATACTAACGATGATGCCTGTGTTTATAAAATTAATGATTCCATTGTAGCTATACAAACAGTAGATTTCTTTCCTCCTATGGTAGATGATCCTTTTATTTTTGGTCAAATAGCGGCTTCTAATGCACTAAGTGATATATATGCTATGGGTGGAAATCCTGCAGTTGCCATGAATCTCATGTGTTTTCCCTCCTGCCTTGATATAACAGTCATGCAAGCCATTCTCGAAGGTGGTTACTCTAAGGTTTTAGAAGCTGGTGCAGTAATAGCCGGTGGTCACTCAATTTCAGATCCAACGCCAAAGTATGGTCTATGTGTGACTGGATTTGCCAATCCTAATGACATTCTTACAAATAGTTCGGCTCAAACAGGAGATGTACTAATTCTTACCAAGCCTCTAGGTATCGGTATCATGACTACTGCTTTAAAAGCACAACTATTAAGTGATTCTCAGCTAAAAACAACTATTGACATTATGGTAACCTTAAATAAATATGCAAAAGAGGCTATGTATGGTTTAGAGGTACATGCTTGTACTGATATCACCGGCTTTAGCATGATTGGTCATGCTTATGAGATGGCCTTAGGAAGTAATAAAACAATCGAAATCCATACAAATTCTGTTTCTAAAATCGAAGGAGCCTTAGACTTTGCAGCTATAGGTATCCTTCCTGATGGTATGTACAATAACCTTAATTATTTAGAAGATAAGGTTATTTATAAAAATAATCTTACTCAGAATATGAAGGATTTAATTTTTGATCCACAGACCTCCGGTGGTCTCCTAGTATCTATCTCCGAAAAAGATGCAAAAGAATACGTAAACCATATGGAAGCATATACCTCTTGGGCAAAAATAATTGGTCAGGTAGTTGATAAAAAAGAAAAAGCTATCCTTATTTATTAGAATTCGTTTGTGCCGAGGTCAGAGTACCGTATCTGCGGCCTATTCGTCGGCACGGCACAAACTATTTCACGCTATCTTGCACAATTATTTGTTAATCCTAGCATAATCTGCAATCCATGCTCTAAATCATCAATGATATATTCCAAACTTTCTCTTACTGCTTTAGGACTCCCCGGAAGATTAAGGATTAAAGTGGATTTTCTTGTGACGCATTCAGCCCTTGATAGCATCGCCCTTTTCGTAAATTGCAGGCTATATTGTCTGATTGCTTCCGGTATCCCAGGTACTCTACGTTCACCAATCTCTTGTGTAGCCTCCGGCATACAGTCTGTCTGGGATAATCCGGTTCCTCCGGTTGTTAAAACCAAATCAGCCAAGCCCTGATCACATATTCGTATCATCTCGTCTGCAAGCATTGCTTTTTTATCCGGTAACAGTACTTTTGAGACTACAGAATAACCTCTATTTTTCACAATTTCCTCTATAACCTGTCCACTCAGATCTTCTCTTTTCCCTTCAAATCCCGAATCACTAGCCGTTATAATCGCTACTCGCATTTTTCCTCATTCCTTTACCCTCAAGTATCTCCCATTTTATATTTTATTGTACATTTTAAGAAACATTTAAATATTGTCCTTTGTATTGTCAAGTTGCTCTTCATGCTCCTGTTCAACATTTTAAGAAACAATTGTAAGATTATCCCCTACTGTTATCACTCCACCATGAAGTACTTTTGCAAACACCCCTTCCCTCGGCATGATGCAGTCACCGACGATTTTATATATCTCACATTCATTATGGCACTTCTTTCCGATTTGTGTTAATTCAAGAACTACTTCATTGCATTTAAACCTAGTTCCGATCGGAAGATTAGCAAAATCAACATCTTCAACTACAAGGTTTTCACCAAAAGCGCCATAAGGGATATCTATGCCTTTCGCTTTAAATTCCTCTATCTTGTTCTTCGATAACAGACTAACCTGTCGATGCCAATTACCGGCATGAGCATCATTATTAATCCCATGATCTTCAATAAATTCCGCAGTTTCTATATTTGCTTTCTGCGTACCCTTTTTCTCACTGGTACAGACAGCGACTACTTTACCCATAATAATCCTTTCTTATTGTTAATTATCCTCGATAATTCTCTTTATCCTCCAATATGAAACATTTTTCTTTGATCTACTGAAGCTTCAGAGCCAATATTTTCAAAATGATGTTCCTGTGGCTTACCATAAATTGCTTTTTTGATAGCGTCTTCAATTTCTTTATCCGTGGAAGGACTTCTTACCATTTCTCTCAAGTCACATCCTGTATCAAATTGAAGACAAGTCTTCAAAAAGCCTTCCGAGGTGAGCCTGATACGGTTACATTGATTGCAAAATTTATGAGTTCTGGCGCTGATAAATCCAATTTTACCTTTATACCCCGGCACACTAAAATAATGTGCAGGACCATTACCTAGACTTTCATTCCAAGGAGTAAGTTTTCCTAGTCTTTCCTCTAATAAATGTATCACTTCATCTTCTCCCATAAATTCAAAGTTGCTTCCAAGACCAATCGGCATCATCTCAATAAATCTCACATGAATCTCATGATTTCTCGCTAACTCGGCTATCTTAATTAGCTCTAAATCATTCATTCCTTTTATTGGAACGCAATTAATCTTAACGTTAAGAGACGGATACTTTAGAGTCTCTTCTATGCTCTTCATGGTCTCTTCCCAAAGGTTACGCCTGGTTATTGCCTTTGTTGTTTGATCACTCAGCGAATCTAAGCTGATATTTACCGAATTTAACCCTGCCTTCTCCAAATCCTTAATATACTTTTTTAGAAGCACTCCATTAGTCGTAATTGATATAGATTTGATTCCTTTAATCTTCTTTAAACGACCAACTAATCCAACGCAATCTTTTCTTACTAACGGTTCTCCTCCAGTAATTTTTATTTTTGTAACTCCAAGGTTTGCAAAAATCCTGCATAACCGTTCAAGCTCTTCATATGTTAATATTTCATCATGGCTTTTACAATTAACTCCATCTTCGGGCATACAATAAACACATCGTAAATTGCAACGATCTGTAATCGATATACGTAAATAATTAATTTCTCGTCTCAGTCTATCTTGCATATTAATCGCCATGCCTTTCATCCATTGATATATATTGCACTCGCGTACTATTCAAGCAATAAGTCATTGGTATACAGAAATTGTTGTTTTGCAACAGTCACATATCTATCTTTTAATAATTTTGTGCTTGCAACTTCGGTAAATTTTAAAGCCTTGCAGTATTAATATAATCTCCGCTATTACCACCTGATTTTTGAACCAGATGAATATCTTTTATTACCATGGATTTGTCTATTGCCTTGCACATATCATAGACGGTTAAAAGTGCAACCGATACTCCAGTAAGACTTTCCATCTCTACACCCGTCTGCCCACTCGTCTTTACAGTGCAAATTGCATGGATGCAATTATTCAGTTTATCTACCTCAAAATCAATAGAACAATTAGAAATTTGTAATGAATGGCACAGGGGAATTAGAGAGGGTGTTTGCTTAACAGCCATAATTCCGGCTATTCGTGCAACACCTAGAGTGTCACCTTTTTGTACTTTGTTATTAACTATAGCCTCTATAATTTCAGTATTTACCAGAATAGTGCCTTTAGAAATAGCTATTCTGTGTGTAACCGCTTTACCTGATACATCAACCATAATTGCATTTCCATTTTCATCAAAATGAGTTAACTGGTTCATTTAAACCTCCGATGTCAATCCCTTTTAAAAGTAATATATGTTCCGGTGGGAATCTCAAAAATTCAGGCGCTTGGCCACTAAATTCGTCAAACCATCGTTCCTTCGGCAATTTCCACCATATCATGTGTTCAGCCGAGCTATAGTTTTTATCCTTGTTACAAAACATCACATTTACCTCAAATGGCTCTTCAATTACATCAATCAATTCCAGCTCCATAATATTCACATCATCTTTGTGAGATAATGCCTCAAGATAATGTGCTCTTATTCCTACATAACATAAGTCTTCTGAAATCTCCTGCTCAACGTACAGTTTAATATTCCAATCTTTTGCATATAGCTCATGTGATGATAATCTTTCTGCCTTAGATATATTCTTGCACCCGGTTAATCGAGCTGCTAACAGATATTTTGGATCCCTAAATATGTCCTTTAACTTACCACTACACACCAAATTACCATTGTCCATAATATATAGGTCTTGACAGAAATGAAAAGCCTCATCTCTGTTATGTGTTACTAGGATTACATCCTTATTGTAATCCTTAAGCATGTCCTGTAACTGTTTCTCCAATTGCTCTTTCAAAAAGAAATCAAGAGCGGAAAATGGTTCATCTAAAAGTAATACATCCGTATCCGATGCCATGATTCTTGCTAAGGCCACGCGTTGCTGCTGTCCTCCAGATAATTGATTAGGGTAATGCTTTTCCAAACCTATAAGATGAAATTTCTCAATTAGTGTTCGGATTTTCTTATTCTTCTGGTCATGGTTACCACTCATACCAGCTTTTATGTTCTGCTCTACAGTCATGTTCGGAAACAGTGCATAGCTTTGAAACAAGTATCCAATCCTTCTCTTTTGAGGTGGTAGATTAATCTTTCTTTCCGAATCAAATAATATTCTTCCATTTAAAATTATTTTGCCACTATCCGGAACAATAATACCGGCAATTGCTTTAAGCGTTATACTCTTTCCACATCCAGAGGCTCCAAGAATGCCTATCTTATTGTCTGAGGTTTCAAACTTAACCGAGAGCTTAAAACTTTTATATTTTTTTGTGATATCAACGCTCAGACTCATCTTTTACCCCTTTAATGATTAAGTTAAGTACCATTTAGCATCTCCTAAGGTAAAATACCATTACCATCTTACCTTCGGGAGGCAAAATACCGATTGGTTGTAAAATAATTCATTGATGTAATGATAATAACAGCTAGTAATGTAATAAAAAGCACATATTTACCTGCTGTCTCCATATCACCAGCTGCTACAGCTGAATAGATTGCCAACGGGACTGTCCTTGTTTTTCCTGCTATGTTACCTGCAATCATGGCTGTAGCTCCAAACTCTCCAAGACCTCTTGCAAAAGCCAGAATTCCTCCGCTGATAACTCCCGGCATTGATACTGGCATTATAACCTGCCAAAAGATTTTCCACTCTGACATACCAAGTGTTCTAGCTGCATAAATTAGATTTGAATCCACTAGTTCAAAAGCACCCATAGCTGAACGATACATTAGTGGAAACGACATCACCACCGCAGCCAAAACGGTAGCCCCCCAGGAAAAAGCTACTCTTATGTTCAAAAAATCAATCAAAAATTTCCCAATCGGCCTATAAACACCAAAAAGATAAAGTAAAAAGAAGCCAGCTACTGTAGGAGGTAACACTAACGGTAGAATCAATAGCCCATCTATTATGCTTCTTAGTACTTCATTTCTTATCCCTGTAACAAGTTTTGCAGCAATGAGACCCAGAAAAAAAGTAATTAAAATTGCTAAAGAAGCAGTTTTTATTGAGATTAATATAGGTGTAACATCCATATTTCATTACCTTTTTAAATCCATTCTAAAATTTTGTCTATATTTTCTATCTTTTTGCATCTGTAAATTCATAGCTCTCAAATATTTGAATAGCTTCGTTTGAAGTTAAAAAGTCTATGAACTTTCGTGCCACTTCCTGCTTTGTTGATGCTTTTAAAACTGCTACCGGATAGAAAACATCCTTCTTCAAGCTACCACTTGGCGCTTCAGCCACAATCCTTATTTTATCCGATTTTAACTTTGCGTCCGTAGCATATACAATTCCAGCGTCCGCACTACCCATAGCAACCCAGTTAAGAACTTCATTAACATTTGTTCCAAGACTCGCTTTTACGCTTACTTTATCCCATAAACCCAGACTGATTAAAGCTTCCTTCGCATACTGACCAGCTGGTACGCTGTCAGGATCACCAATCGCAATTTTGTTAGCTTTTGTTATATCCTCAAATTTAGTAATACCAGATGTAGCATTTGCCGGGGTAATTAGAACAATTTTATTTTTTAATAAATCAACTCTGGTATTATCTGCTATTAAGCCTTTGCTATTTAGTTGATCCATTTGTTCCGTTGCTGCACTGAAGAATATATCAGCAGTCAATCCCTCTTCAATCTGAGTCTGTAACTTTCCTGAGCTATCATAGGTTCCTTCCACTTTAATTCCTGGATTCTGTGATTCAAACTTAGGGATTAAATCCTGAGTAATGATTGTTTCCAGACTTGCAGCAGCAGCAATCCTAATCGTCGTAGTTTTAACCGGTGCTTGACTTACCTCTGATTGTACTGTAGCACCAGGTATGCTTTGTTGGGTTTGTGAACTACTTTTTGAGGAAGTAGCACACCCCCCTGTGAACAATGCTAATATAAGTGTTATAGATAACAAAAATACTCTTTTTTTCATATACCTTCCAAATTAGTCCTATCAGATTATTATTAATTATTTTTTATATATTGATGACAATAAGATTAAATATCCTTAAATATATCCATCGAAAGGGTGTCACTACAATAGATGATAACCATTTACAAACTCTATCATCTATTTTTTCCATGGGGTGTAATTTTTTAAACTATTGGGAAGCTTTGTTATAAGGAAATATGCGAGTAAACAAGTACCTACCTTGTCTATTAAGTTATTTCCTATTTTTGCAATAAAGGATGCTGCAAAAATGCTACTTCCCGAACTTTTTAATGCTAAAACTATAACATCTGTTACCGTACCTGTAAATCCACCATATATAAAAATTCCGATTGGTGTTCCAATTAATGGACAAACAATACTCAAAATAAGTCCACAAACAACTGCTGTAACTAAATTGAACTTATATTTCTTTGCGGCATAACCAACGATAAGTCCCACTGCAACATTAACAAGTAAAAACGGGATGTCCTTAACGCTATAAATTAAGCCTGTCATAATGTTGGTAAGGGCTCCTACTATTGCACCCGGAATTGGTCCAAGAATAACAGCTGTCATAACTGTTCCTAATGTATCCAGATAAAATGGAGCTTTCAATGCTGATGTAACAATTCCCAAAACTATATTTATTGCTATAAATATTCCACAGAATGCTATTTTATATGATTTTTTATCTCTCAAATTGAATCCCTCCAATATTTAATGAAATTTCTTAATTATAATTCACCAATCATATAACTTAGATCTTTGATTGGGATATCTAAATACTCTTCATCTAACAACTTTTTTAATTCTTCCATAAAAATGCCAGATTCATTTGAGAGATACAAACTGTTTAATTTATTATCAAAATCAGTGCAACTGGAAAGTTCACCGCTCCAATCACCCCTGCTGGTTAAGCCATATCCACAGCTTGGACTTCCATCAATTGCTACTATAGCTAATAATTTAAAACGTTCGGGATTGTATGCATATTCTTTTAACTGCATTACAATAGGTATTAACATTTCCTTACACTGTTTACGAAAAAACGGATGATCAAACTGTTCTTTCACATGTCCCCATCTTCTACTACCATACATAACAAACTCAGGACATGGTAGCTGTAACAACTGAATATTATTTTTGATAATATAATTCAGTAATTTCTCTCTATTATCAGCCTCCTTCTTACTTTCAGTTGTATTATTACCAATAACCTTGGATGAAGTATTTAATATACAGTGTGAAACAATTAATATTTTATCCATAAAATCCTCTATTATATGCATATTAACAACCTTAGATTTCTAGTCTACTTTCCTTTCCCAAATCCGCAGTTTGGGTACGTACATACAGAGCATCTTAAACATAACCCACCTTCGCCGAGTGCGGCCAATTCCTCCCTTGTAATTTCATCATCACACATAATCCTAGGGAGCAGGATATCAAAAATAGTCCGCTCTGAATACATGACACAGCCAGGCAACCCTAATATTGGAATTTTTCTGTTTCCTTCTAAATAGTAGGCAACAAGCATCATAGCCCCCGGTAATACCGGAGCTCCATAGGTTACAATATTAGCACCGGTATCCATAATAGCCCCCGGTGTACAATCATCTGGATCAACACTCATACCGCCAGTACAGATAACCATATCCGCACCTTTGTGAATGTAGTCCAAAATTGCATCCCTAATGTGCTGCTTTTGATCGTCTACATAAGTCTGACCTAATATATGTGTAGGGAACTCTTTTAATTTTTCCATAATAACAGGTCCGAAACTATCCTTGATCCTACCGTAGAAAACTTCATTCCCAGTAGTTACTATTCCAACTTTCTTCTCCTTATAAGGAAGAATTGTAAGTACTGGCTTATTACCACCGACATGCTTTGCCCTTTCCATCTTTTCTTTTTCTATCATAAGAGGTATAATCCTAGTTCCCGCAAGCTTATCCCCCTTCTTAACAGGAACATTTCCGTGTCTGGTTGCAATCATCATTTCTCCCAAACTATTAACAGCCAGTAATTTCTCTCTATTTATTTTAAGCAGACCATCCATCTCTGCAATAATGTCAATTTTTCCTTCCTTTACCTCAGAACCTGTCATACCCATGCTTCTGCACATCTCATATAATATTTCTGCCGCTTCATTTTCATGGACAAGCTTCTCGTTATTTTCCCATACATATAAATGGTCTTTGCCAACCGATAATAGTACCGGTATATCTTCCTCCGTAACAATATGCCCTTTACGAAATACCGGACCTTTTTTCTCATCTTTAATAATCTGTGTTATATCATGGCACAATACATGCCCAACTGCTTTTGTTGTTTCAATTTGTTTCATGATAAATCTCCATTCAAGTTGTATTAAAAAGATTTAAGACCATATGAAAACGGCTTGTGACTTCTTCCTCAAAAATCTCCATTCACGATATATTAAAAAGATTTAAGTGTCAAAATGTGCATTTGACACTTAAATCTTAAGAAAAAATGATAAAACATCAAATACTTGTATGTTTTGTATTCCTAAAAAACCTAATACAACGGTTCCAACAAAATTTCTACGATACCGCCGCAAACCATGCCATCTTCTTCAGCTTCACGACCTGTCATATCCATAGTATATATTTTTGGCTTTTGATCCTTTTCCATTAATCGAGCCTTACTACAGATATCAGCCTCTACACATCCACCTCCGATTGTTCCTACCGTAGTCCCATCTTTGTAGATTAACATTTTTGTACCTATTTCTCGCGGTGCAGAACCTTTTCTTGAGATGATAGTAGCTAAAACCTTCGGTATCTCTCCTGTTTTGTCACTAAGAATTGCATTAATAATTTCTTTAGGATATCCATAACCTTTTTTCATTTTATTTTTAACTTGTATTATTTCTGCCATAATTGATACCGCTATCTCTTCCGGTGTTTCAGCACCAATTTTTAGTCCAATCGGAGAGTAAATTCCTGCTAGCACACTATCATTATAGCCATTTTCACTTAAAAGCTCTTTAATCCGCTTCACACGGGCTTTACTTCCTATCATCCCAATATAGGCATTGACTTTCTTTAAAATCTCTTCCAGGCAAGCCTGATCATAGCGATGACCTCTTGTTACAATCACGAAATAAGTTTCCTTATCCCCTGTTATTTTATTTAAGGCACTGGAAAATTCATCAAATAGCAAGTTATCTGCTCCAGCTGCTTTAGCATTATCAGCAAACTTTAGACGGTCTTCAATTACAGTCACCGAAAAGCCTAACATTTTAGCCATTTTTATAATTGGGATTGAGACATGCCCTCCACCACAAATCACGATCTTCTTCTCGTTACTAAGTACTTCACAGAAGACTCTTTGTCCATCAATGTGATGTAATTGACATGAGCTAGTATGAATCAATTCATAGCTCATACCGTGAAAGAATTCATTATTTAAGGAGGAATAAATTATATTTCCACCTGAGAATATCGCTGTTTCACCCGCATACTTACCATCAATTACTTTAACAACGATGTTTTCGTTATACGTAGGTATATTCCCGATTAATTCATAAAATTCTTTCATAAGCATTCCCTTTTCATTCATCTTATTAACTATATAATATTTCTATTTTACATAATTTAAATGCATAATCATTGCAACTATAAAAAGAACTCAGCTGATACTCTCTTACGTATGTTTTGAATTCGCGGCCACCTCAGCTGCACTATCTTTATCTCCAAATGATGATTTATCTCCCCAATTTAAAACTGCATTCAATACGATTGCAGATAATGCTGTAGTAGCAATAGCACTGCTAAATACAGTCTCTATTACTGAAGGCATTTTACTTAATATGGAAGCATTAACAGTAATACCAATACCTAATGTTAAAGAAACAGCAGCTGTTAACATATTACCTACTTTGCCAAAATCTACAGTAGCTAAGGATTGAATTCCTGCGATAGCAACCATTGCAAACATTATTCCTGTTGCTCCGCCAAATACTGGTGCAGGTATAATAGTAGCCAATGCTGCAAATTTAGGACATAAGCCAAGAAGCATTAATATACCACCAGAAGCTACAACTACCCAGCGGCTGTATACTTTCGTCATTGAAACAAGACCAATATTTTGGGCAAAAGTTGTATATGGGAAGGAGTTAAATACACCACCAACTATTGTAGCTAAGCCCTCTGCTCTGAAACCTCTTACTAATTCTTTTTCTCCAACTTTTTTGCCACAAATTCTAGCAAGACCCATAAAACTTCCAGTAGATTCAACCATTACTATTAACATAACGATAGTCATAAGTCCGATACTACTTAACTCAAATTTTGGAGCTCCTAAATAGAATATTCTAGGTAATCCAAACCAAGCTGCATTATTAACCTCCGTCATATTCACTAATCCCAATGGTATAGCTACAATTGTACCTACTACCAAAGCAATTAGTACAGATAAAGATTGAGCAAAACCTTTAAAGAACCTATTGCAAAAAATAACGATTAATATTGTAAACATTGCTAATCCTAAATATTTGGGGGCACCAAAATCTTCTACATAGCCGCCACCCATATTAGTAATTGCAACTGGAATCAAAGATAATCCTATCATAGTTAACGTAGCTCCAGTAACAACTGTTGGGAAAAAACGTAGTATTTTACCGTAAAGAGGTGCAATTATTATAACAATTAGACCTGCCACCAAAATCGCCCCGTAAGCAGTGTTCATGCCACTGGTAGTACCAATACTAATTAATGGACTTACGGCGGCGAAAGAGCAACCTAAAATCGCAGGCAATTTAACACCTACAAAGTTCCCAATACCAAGGGCTTGTATCAGTGTAGCTATTCCACAAGCAAAAAGATCAAGTGCAACAAGTACAGCAATTTGTGTAGCAGTTAGACCTACGGCTGCTCCGACTATTAACGGTACTGCAACAGCACCCGCATACATAGCTAAAACATGCTGAAGTCCTAGTGGAATTAACTTTGATACAGGCAACTTTTCATTAGATCTGTCAATCATTTTTTCATTTTCCATCTGCACTATTCTCCTTTAATAAAAGTTTTTATTAAAACAACCATTCAAAATTTTCTAGTATACAAAAACATATAAGTATACTATTCTTCCTCATTTTCCAACGTTTTCTCTCTTTGCACAGATTGACCAGTCAATCTATTATTGTTTAAAAAACATCCGGTTCTTTCCTATGTATCAAAAATTTTAATCAATGTCTATTTTCCCACTGACTAGATTAAGGAAAAACCGGCCGCCACATAATAGTAACCAAGTCTTATTTTTTTAACATCCCCTTATTTTCAAAATATTATTCATTTTATCATCTATCACATCCTTTCTAACTTAAAAGTAAACAATTTTTCTTTTTATTGCTACTTGTTTTAACAAAAGTTTTTTATTACTATATACCCTTACTTTTCAACGTTCCCTCTCTTTGAACAGATTGACTAATCAGTCTAATCTTGATCAAAAAAATTCCGGTTCTTTCCTATAATCATTATTTTTCTATTAATTAAGATTAAGGGAAAAAAAACCGGCTCCATTTCACTTTTTAATAATAATATATAAAAATCGAATTGTCAACGACGTTTTTTGTGCATTTTCTACAAAAACTGCACAAAAATTCTCTGTCAAATTTGATACTATTTGCTATAGTCAGTTACTTGTTTTGTAGCATTGTTTATTTGATTTAATATCATTTGTTTAGATAATTTAAAATAGTTATCAATATCAAAGTTATTTTTATCAATAAAGTATTGGATGGTCGCCCCCTGCAATAATGATATTAAAGTATAAGGTATTATCTGCTTATTCACTTCATCCAAATCAGGACAATACTTTTTTAATATCTCCCTTATTTCCGTTCTCCAATTTTCATAATTTTTGATAAACTGCATATGAATTTTGTCATTAGTCTTACTATGCACCCAAAACTCAATTTCTGCAAAATCATATTTATGTTTATTTAAAATTAATCTTTTTTTCTGATTAAAAAAAACATCTAATTGACTTTCGAGATTATCCTTACTATGTTTTTTCTCTATTCTTCTTATATCATAACACTCTTCCCAAATGTATTCCTGTAACGCCATCATCAATTCTTCTTTTGTCTTATAATAATAATAAACGTTAGACTGAACCATTTTAGCTTGGTTAGCTATCAAATGCATTCTTGTCCCACTAATATTTTTCTTATTTACTACGTCCAATGCCGCATTTAAAATTCGTTTGTTTTGTTCTATATTCATTTCATGCATATTGCGTTCTCCCCTATTACTTATCTATTTATTAACCCACTAAGAATCACAGTAGAATTTACAGTAAACATTTTAACATAATAATCGCATAATATCGAGTATGATGAAATTAAATACTCAACTTTCCAATGATAAGTTGAACACCTACGATTTTTAACTGGGAAAGTTGAGTTAATTATTTTAATTTGCAATGTCTCACGCCATCGTATATGCGGTTATCACATACGATGGTTCCCTAATTTATATTATCACATTTTTGTAGTAATGCATTGCACCCATGCTAGCATACGAAATATAGGAGTATAACCTGATTTAAGCCATACTCCTATATTTATATAATTCTTAAGCGCCCATTTAGGTATGCTTAATTAATATTTAATTTTTAACAGCGATTGCTTCTATTTCAATCAATCCGCCCTTAGATAACTTAGCAACTTGAACACAAGACCTTGCAGGAGCCTCACCTTTGAAGTATTCGGCATATATTGCATTAATTGCTGCAAAATCTTTTAAAACAAATTCTGACTTTTATTACGGAACACATATTTTCCTGAATTCACCTTAATGATTTTTCCTTTCTCTACAACCAAATTACCTCTAAGGAAAACATACTCTGCTTTACCTTTAACCTTTAATCCTTCATACGGTGTATAATCAACGTTTTGAATCTGATCCTTAGCGGTTATAATACCTTGGTAATTTGGATCCCATACAACAATATCAGCATCACTACCTTTTTGAATTATGCCTTTTTTGGGGTACATTCCAAATAATTTAGCAGCATTCGTAGATAACACTGCACACATTTGCTCTAATGTAATCTTTTCTTCCACCACCCCATAGGTGTACATAAGCTCAGGACGGTGCTCTACTCCTGGGATTCCATTTGGAATCATTGAAAAATCATTACGACCTCTTTCTTTTTGCCCTTTAAAATTAAAGCTACAGTGATCTGTTCCTATTGTATCTATCTGGCTATTACTAAGAGCATCCCAAAGACATTCAATATCTTCTTCCTTCCTAAGAGGAGGTGCTAATACAAATTTAGCACTCTCAAATTCAGGCAAATCATATTTTGAATCATTAAAGAGAAAATATTGCGGGCAAGATTCAACATATACCTTCTGCCCTTGTTCTCTGGCTTGCTTAATAATCTCATAACCTTTTCTTGTACTAAGGTGTACAATATTAATTGTTGATTCTGCCAGCTTTGCGATGGTTAAAAGCTGGCTCACAGCTTCGGCTTCAACCACATCAGGTCTGGAAAGCGGATGAGCTTTTGGTGTGAGATGTCCTAATAACTTTTGTTCTTTTATCAACTCATTCACCAAGTCCCCGTTTTCACAGTGTACACCAATAATTCCATTTTCCTCTTTCACCTCTTTTAAAATTTCATATATTTCTCCAGAATTAACTTTTAGATTATTATATGCCATATACAACTTATAGGAGGTGACTCCGCTATTGGTCATATCTTTAAGTTCTTTTTTCGTTTCTTCATTCCAATCGGTGATTGACATATGAAATCCATAGTCACAGGATGAATGCCCTTCTGCTTTTTTATGCCATATATTAAGCGCTTCCTTAAGAGTCTCATGCTTATTCTGAGTAGAGAAGTCCAATATCGTTGTAGTTCCTCCTGCTATTGCAGCCTTTGACCCAGAACTAAAATCATCCGCTGTAAAGAAGTCCCCTGCATCAAGTTCAAAATGTGTATGGGTATCAATAAACCCAGGAAAGAGTAATTTCCCTGATACATCTATCACTTTATCTCCATTTAATTCCAGGTCTTCTCCTACCTCTGCAATAATATTTTCATGTATCCTTACGTCTAAGATTTTTCTGCTCGCTGGTGTTACTACTGTTCCTCCCTTTAATAGAAGGCTCACACTTATCACCTCAATTTTTCTTAATTATAACGCATCAGTTCAAAGAAAATTTTTCGGTTGTAGAAAAATTTTCTTATCGCTGCTGCGTTTCAACGAGGCAGGGATATACTCACCGTCTGCAAACCGAAACTGTACCCCCACCTAAAGAATCTTTCGCCTCGTTATTTCATCATGATATAGCGATAGTCCTCATAAACCGCTAAAATGTAATTTTTAATCCCCTCATCCAAGTCACAATTCTTAATTTCTACATCCTTTACCATGTTGCCAAATCTTACTCTGAAAATCTTTTTATCCTCGTCAAGCAGTACAAATCCTTCATTCTTACTATCCTCAAACTCAGCTAAGGTATGGAATAAAGTTATCTTTTCTTTGTATGGAGAACTGTCATATGGACAAAAACTCTTGCAATTACCACATTCGTTACACATATAATCTACGTGAAGAATCTGACGCATATAAGTGCCCGGAACCTTTATTGATATATTAGCCCTGTTAGGACATACATCCACACAAGCTTCACAAACCTGATTGCACTCAAGACAACGATCGGCTTCATCCTTAGGTTCTTCAGCGTGTACTAAGATACCCTTCTTTTCGCCCACTTTCTCCTTATCACTATCAAGTTCAATTACTTTTCTTGGGTCAAGGCCTAAAATAGAGTTTGTTGCAACAGAAGCATCACGAATAGCCTGTACTACAGTTGCTGCTCCATTTGCACCATCTCCAATCACATAGACATTTGGTATTGAAGATTCCATTTTTTCACGTTTTAATAATACCTGACCACGGTCAGTTAATTCCAGCCCCAGTTTTTTATAGAACGCTCCGTCCACCTTCTCGCCCAGTGATGCTACAACCGTATCTGCATCAATTATGACTTCTTCATCTGTCACGATAGGCTTTTGCCTTCCTGAAGCATCCATTTCTCCAAGAACTACCTTATGACATACTAATTTACCGTTCTTTTGATATACAGGAGCCAATAAAACCTTAAGTTCAACCCCATCTTCTACTGCCATATCTAACTCTTCTTCATCTGCTGGCATATATTTTATTGTACGACGATATACAATGGATACATTTTCAACTCCAGGCATTCTCTTTGCAGCTCTTGCAACATCCATCGCCGTATTTCCTGCACCAATAACCACTACATTTTTACCAAGACTTACAGTCTCAGGGGCATTTTTACATGCATCCAAAAACTCAATTGCGTTAATTTCATTATCACTTTCAATTCCAATCGATATGCTCTTCGTTGCTCCTACCGCAAGTACAATTGCATCAAATCCACCAGCTTTTAATTCGTCCAAACTCTTTATTTCATGATTGTATTCAAATTTAACACCTAATTTGACTGCAAGCTGCACATCCTTTTCGATTGCTTCATTTGAGATACGAAATTCCGGAATTACATATTTAACAACACCGCCAGCTTCTGCCCTTTTTTCAAAAACAGTTACCTTCGCACCTTCTCTTGCTAAAAAGAACGCACAAGCAATGCCCGCAGGACCTGCACCTACAATAGCTACATTTTTATTATTATGTTTATTAGAAGCTTTTAAATCTTTATAAAGCTTATCATAACCATTTTCTGCTGCTACCAATTTGGTACTACGGATATGAATGGATTCATCGTAAAAATTACGGGTACACTTTGACATACAGGCATGACTGCATATTGTACCAGTAATGAATGGAAGTGCATTTTTATCTGTTATTACTTCAAGAGCTTTTGTATACTGTCCTTCCTTAACAAGCTTTAAATAAGCCGGAATGTCCTGGTGAATTGGACACCCCTCACCGCATGGCGCTATAAAACAGCTTAAAAGCGGTACTTTTTTGCTTATTTTTCTTGTAGGTAGCGGTTTAGCGCTCTTGGTATGATGTCTGTCAACTTTTATTTCTTCAATTAATCTTCCAAGGCCTTCTACATCAACACCAGAAAAATCTTTGTATTCTAATTTTTCCAATTTTTCTGCAATCTGTTTGCCTCTTTGATATCCGCCTGTTTTTAAGAAGGTTGTTGCCATTGTAATTGGCCAAATACCAAGATTAAATATTTTATCTATATTAAAATAATCTGCTCCACCTGAATATGATATGCGTAGCTTTCCGTCAAATGCCTTGGCAAGCTTATAAGCTACGGATAAAGATAGTGCACATAAGGAACGGCCTGACATGTACATTTCTTCACTTGGAAGTTCATCATGCGTCACATCAACTGGAAAAGTATTCGTAAGCTTAACACCAAACTCTAAACCTAGCATATCAGCCTTTTTCTGCAATCTTTGAAGCATAGGAACAGCATCTTCAAATTGCAAATCATCCTTAAAATGGAAATCACCAAAAGCTACATAATCATATCCCATTTTATCCATGATTTCACGTGCAGCTTCATAGCCTAAAAGTGTAGGATTACATTTCACATAAGTATTTAAATGTTTTTCATTAATCAAATATGATGCAATACTTTCAATTTCCTCAGGAGGACAGCCATGTAAGGTTGATACGGTAATAGATGTACATACCTCCCCGGATATGCTTTCAATGTATTCTTTATCAATGTTTTTAAACTTTGTAACATTATCTAAAAGATAGCTTATACATTCATTCCAAATCGAAGTATTCTTAGCATCCATGATATTATCAATAAAAGTATTAACCTTCTCCGATTGAATACCTTTTAGATCATAGCCGACGCTCATATTAAATACAGAGCCATTTTCTGCTCCTAAACCAAATTCCTTCGATAAAACCTTTAACGCAATCCATGCTTTCACATATTCGTTCAATGCTTCATGAACATGCAATTCTGTTGACCACTCACAGTTATATCCTTCATCATCAGCCAAAATACAAGGCTTATTAACTGGTAAATCTTCTCCATCAATGATCTGTACCGTTTTTAATTCAAAAAATCTACTTCCAGAGTAATAAGCTGCGATGATATTTTGAGCTAGCTGTGTATTCGGTCCTGCAGCTGGACCATAAGGAGTTTCAATAGTCTCCCCGAATATATGGAGAACATTATTATTCTTTTTAATAAATGGCTCTCTCACTCCAAAAACTCTTCCTGACTTCTTCTCCTCAAAAATCCATTCCATAAGATTATGAAATGGGATTGGTGTCATTCTATCTCCCATGTAGATTACCTCCTATTTATTAATACTCTTTTTTAAAAGTTCTGTTTGCTGTCTGCAATCTGCCATTGCTTTTGCTTCATCAATATATAATAACTCTCTATTCTTCATTAATATCTTTCCATTTATTATGGTTGTTACAATTTTACTTCCGTTTAATCCAAACAGCATATGACTATTAATATTATCTTTCGTCATTGGGGTAAGCGGATCGTAATCTGCAATTACGATATCAGCAGCTGCCCCTTCTTTCAAAACACCTAATGGTGTATCAAAATAACGGTTTGCAATCTTAGCATTGCCTTCGAAAAGCATCTCTGGCACCTCACCCCATGCAGCATTCGCATCACATAAGGAGTGCTTGTGCAATACATTTGCTACCTTATAAGACTCAAACATATCATTGGTATATCCATCTGTCCCAAGACCAGTTAAAATTCCTCGTTTAAAGATTTCCATTGTAGGAGGGCAACCGCAAGCATTACCCATATTTGATTCAGGATTATGCACTACCATTGTGTCTGTTTCTTTCAACAGCTCCATTTCCTGCGAATTTACATAGATACAATGAGCTGTAATGGTCTTAGGCCCTAAAATCCCTTGATCCATCAGACGGTTGACTATCCTCTTGCCGTGTTTTTTAAGGGAATCATGCAAATCTTCAATGCCTTCAGCTACATGGATGTGATATCCGACATTCTCTGGTGTCCTTTCCCTACATAAAGCAAATGTTTTATCCGAAATTGTAAATGCCGCATGCATACCCATCATTGCTTTTTGCATATCATCCGTTTGCTTCGCTGTATAATTGATGAAATCATAATTTTCTTTGACAGCTGCCCGCATCTTTGCCTCTCCGTCACGATCAGATACTTCATAACATAGACAGGTACGAACTCCAAGCTCCTTTGCTGCATCAGCTATCATAAATAAACTATTTTCAACACTTCCAAAACTTGCATGATGATCAAATACAGTTGTTACACCATTTTTGATACAATCTATATAAGTTGCTATTGCACTTTGCTTCGTTTGTTCTAGTGTAAGATGCCTGTCAATATTCCACCACAGTCCATCTAGAATATCAAGAAAACCTTTAGGGTCATATCCGTTAATAGATAATCCTCTCGCCATAGCACTATAAATATGGTTATGCGTATTGATAAGACCCGGCATGATAAGTCCACCTTTGGCATCTACAAATTCAACATTTCCATGTTTACTCTTTAAATCTTCTAAATTACCAACTTTCAGAATACGTGTTCCCTCTACAAGGACTGCACCATTTTCAATAAGCGGCACATCCTTATTTCTTGTAATGACTTTACCATTTCCTATTAGTAGCATTGTTTGTTTCTCCTTTTCTTTACATACATATAATCATCTATTCTATTAAATATGATTAATTTTACATCAATTTATTTGACTAATCAATCTAAAAAATTATTTGTCACTTATCTCTTTATATAAAACAGTCTATTTGTTATTGTGTATTTTGTACTATTTATTGCGATATTTATAAAATATTTTGTGCAATTTTACTATTTTTTTAACAAATTCTTGTTGTCTATGAATTTATTTTTTCCATTTTGGCATTTTTCAAAAAAATTATTTTTTATATTTTTTTGATTTTAGTGTTGATTTTTTAGTCAAATATGATACGATGAATTATACATTATAAAATATATATTTTGTTATATTGTTTATAATGCAAGAATATTTTTAACAATAATGAAGCAAATTATGAGTTGATATTAGATTATTGATTAGTAATGTTTTCCATTATGTAAAAAATATTTGTAACTTTAATAATGCTTTATAATCACGGTTAAGGAGGTATTTATGAATGAAATAAAGTGGGTACAAAATACAATGCCCAAAACTAACGATGCAAATCTAAAGGTAATGGATTTATCCGAGGTTAAAAAAGCAAGAGCCTTTCATCAAACCATTCCTGGATACGAAAGAACTCCTTTAGCTCATCTATCAAATATGGCAAAGTATTTAGGACTCCATGACGTATTTATTAAAGATGAATCTTACAGATTTGGCCTTAATGCTTTTAAAGTGTTAGGTGGTTCCTTCGCTATGGCTCGCTATATCGCGAGTTCAACCGGAAAGGATGTATCTGAACTTGATTTTAAAACCTTAACATCGGATAAGCTCAGAGAAGAATTCGGTCAAGCTACTTTTTTCACTGCCACTGATGGTAATCATGGTCGCGGAGTTGCATGGGCTGCAAACAGGTTAAAACAAAAAGCTGTTGTCTATATGCCTAAGGGTTCTACCCAGACCCGTCTGGATAACATTAAGGCAGAAGGCGCTATCGCAACAATTGAAGAAGTAAATTATGATGAATGTGTTCGAATGGCCGCTGCGGCTGCAGCTAAAACGCCAAACGGTGTAGTGGTTCAGGATACCGCTTGGGAAGGTTACGAAGAAATACCTTCTTGGATTATGCAAGGTTATGGGACTATGGTTATGGAAGCAAGTGAACAATTAGCTGAAGCCGGAGTTAATTGCCCGACTCATGTTTTTGTTCAAGCAGGTGTAGGCTCTCTAGCAGGTGCGGTACAAGGTTACTTTGCAAATAAATACCCCAAAAACCCGCCTACTGTAATTGTTGTAGAAGCTGAGGCTGCTGCTTGTCTATATAAAGGTGCTCTTGCAGGCGATGGTGAGGAAAGAATTGTAGAAGGCGATATGGAAACTATTATGGCAGGCTTAGCTTGTGGAGAACCAAATACTATTTCTTGGGATATCTTAAAGAATCATGTTTCTGTTTTTGTTGCTGCACCAGACTGCGTAGCTGCTGAGGGAATGAGAATATTAGGTGCTCCTTTTAAAGGTGATGTGCAAGTTGTTTCTGGCGAATCAGGAGCTGCCCCATTTGGAGTATTATATTCTATTATGACAAGACCTGAGTTAGCCGATTTAAAAGCGGCTTTAAAATTAGATAACAACTCAAAAGTACTTTTATTCTCTACGGAAGGTGATACTGATCCTGACCGTTATAAAGAGATTGTATGGGATGGAAAACAATATTAAAATAATATATTCTACCTAGCAACTCAATGTTTTGAAACACTTACTTGTATATTCTTGTTTCAAAACATTACATAAAATAACACAGGAATAAATTTCGGAAGCTATGAACATCATATATATATAATAAATTAAAATCTAAATTTGGAGGCTAGAAATGGATTATAAAAAAATTAAAGAAGTAGCTAATTCATATCTCCCAGCTATGACTAAATTTTTGAGAGATTTAGTAGCAATCCCTGGTGAAAGTTGCGGCGAAGAAGGTCATATCAAACGTATCGAAGCAGAAATGAAAGCTTTAGCTTTTGATAAGGTTGAAATCGATCCTATGGGTAATGTTTTAGGTTATATGGGAACTGGCAAAACCTTAATTGGCTATGATGCCCACATCGATACTGTAGGAATCGGAAACAGAACTAATTGGAGCTTCGATCCATACCAAGGGTATGAAAATGATGAAGAAATTGGTGGACGTGGTACATCAGACCAACTAGGTGGTATCGTATCAGCTGTATACGGTGCTAAAATAATGAAAGATCTTGGTTTATTAGACGAAAAATATACTGTGTTAGTAACCGGAACAGTACAAGAAGAAGATTGTGATGGACTTTGCTGGCAGTATATCATAAATGAGGACAAAGTAAGACCTGAATTCGTTGTATCAACAGAGCCTACTGATGGCGGTATTTACCGTGGACAACGTGGTCGTATGGAGATTCGTATTGATGTTCAAGGTGTTTCCTGTCATGGTTCCGCTCCTGAACGTGGTGATAATGCTATTTATAAAATGGCTGATATCCTCCAAAATGTCCGTGCTCTTAATGAAAATGACGCTGACAGCAACGAAGTTAAAGGTTTAGTTAAAATGTTAGACGAAAAATACAACGACAAATGGAAGGAAGCTCGTTTCTTAGGCCGTGGTACAGTAACCACTTCCGAGATATTCTTTACTTCTCCTAGCCGTTGTGCAGTAGCTGACTCTTGTTCTGTTTCTTTAGACCGTCGTATGACAGCTGGAGAAACCTGGGAAAGCTGCCTCGATGAAATCCGTCAACTTCCTTTCGTAAAAAAATACAATGCAACTGTAAGTATGTATCAATATGATAGACCAAGCTACACTAATCTTGTATATCCTATTGAATGCTACTTCCCAACATGGGTAATACCAGAAGATCACAAAGTAACGAAAGCAATGGAAGAAGCTTATACTAATCTTTATGGCACAACACGCAGTGGCGCAAAAGATGCTGATGCTATGCGTAAGGCACGTCCACTTACTGACAAATGGACCTTCTCCACTAATGGTGTATCCATTATGGGTCGTAACGGAATTCCTTGTATCGGCTTTGGACCAGGTGCAGAAGCACAAGCACATGCTCCTAATGAAAAAACTTACAAAGAAGATTTAGTAAAGTGTGCTGCTGTTTATGCTGCCCTTCCAACCTTATATTGCAAATAATTAATTATTATTCTACCAAATACCAACCATTAAAAAACACAGAGGAGATTTATTAAATGAAAACACTTAATGCCTATATCGAGAAACTAAACAAACTAAATTTTAAAGAAATGTATAACAATGATTTCTTATTAACTTGGGACAAATCCGATGATGAAATTGAAGCTGTATTCACTGTTGCAGAAGCATTACGTTATATGAGAGAAAATAATATTTCTACAAAAGTTTTTGAAAGCGGTCTTGGTATTTCACTATTCCGTGATAACTCTACTCGTACTCGTTTCAGCTTCGCTTCTGCTTGTAACTTATTAGGTCTTGAGGTTCAAGATTTAGATGAAGGAAAATCACAGATAGCACATGGAGAAACCGTTCGTGAAACTGCAAACATGGTATCTTTTATGGCAGATATTATCGGTATTCGTGATGATATGTATATCGGCAAGGGTCATACCTACATGCAGGAAGTATCCGAAGCTGTTAGACAAGGAAACATAGATGGAGTTTTGGAACAGAGACCTACTCTTGTTAACTTACAATGTGATATTGATCACCCAACACAGGCAATGGCTGATATGTTACACATTATCAATGAATTTGGCGGCGTTGAAAACTTAAAAGGAAAGAAAATTGCTATGTCCTGGGCATATTCACCTTCTTATGGCAAGCCTTTATCAGTACCTCAGGGTATTATCGGTTTAATGACTCGTATGGGAATGGATGTTGTTCTTGCTCATCCAGAAGGCTATGAAGTTATGGGTGAAGTAGAAGAAGTCGCAAAAGCAAATGCTCATAGATCCGGTGGTACTTTTACAAAGACTAACAACATGGCAGAAGCATTTAAGGATGCTGATATCGTATATCCTAAGAGTTGGGCTCCTTTCAAAGCTATGGAGAAACGTACTGATTTATATGGCAAAGGTGATTCTGATGGTATTAAAGCATTGGAAAAGGAATTATTAGCACAAAATGCTAATTACAAGGATTGGGCTTGTACTGAAGAAATGATGAAGCTTACAAAAGGCGGAAAAGCCCTTTATATGCATTGCCTACCAGCTGATATTACAGGCCTTAGCTGTAAAGAAGGTGAAGTAGATGCTTCCGTATTTGATCGTTACCGCACTCCCCTTTATAAAGAAGCTAGCTATAAACCATATATCATTGCTGCTATGATGTTCTTAAGTAAATTTGAAAATCCTCAAGCCACATTAAAAGCTTTAGAAGCTCGCGCTGAGAATAGAAAATTTAACAAATAAAGGAGCGATAGATTCCATGAAAAAAAGAATTGTTATCGCATTAGGCGGAAATGCATTAGGAAATAATCTCCCTGAACAGATGATAGCTGTTCAGGAAACTTCAAAAGCAATTGCAGATTTAATCGAAGAAGGACATGAGGTTGTTATTTCTCATGGAAACGGTCCTCAGGTTGGAATGATTAATGAAGCAATGGGTGAATACGGACGTAAAAACCCTGAGCATCCTACTTTTACACCTCTATCCGTATGTGTGGCAATGAGCCAAGCTTATATAGGTTATGACTTACAGAATGCCTTAAGAGAAGAATTATTAAACCGTGGTATTGATAAGTCTGTTGCGACTGTGATTACTCAGGTACGTGTAGACGAAAATGATCCTGCATTCGAAAACCCAACGAAACCAATTGGGCATTACATGAATGAAGATGAAATAAAGCTGGCTAAAGAAAAAGGCTTTAAAGTAATTGAAGATTCTGGCAGGGGTTTTCGTAGAGTGGTAGCTTCTCCAAAACCTCAAGAAATTGTTGAACTAAACACCGTAAAAAGCTTACTTAATGCAGGAACAATTGTAATTGCATCAGGTGGCGGTGGCATACCAGTTATCAGAGTTGGTAATCATCTAAAAGGTGTTGGAGCAGTTATCGATAAAGATTTTGCAAGCTGTGTTTTAGCACAAGAAATTAACGCAGACTTCTTAATTATTTTAACTGCGGTTGAAAAAGTGGCAGTTAATTTCGGTAAGCCCGATGTGAGATGGCTTGACAGTATGTCAATAAGTGAGGCAAATGAATATATTAATCAAAAGCAATTTGCGCCTGGTTCCATGTTGCCAAAGGTACAAGCAGCTATCCAGTTTGCTTCCTCCGGCTCAAATCGCACCTCTCTTATTACACTTCTTGAGAAAGCAAAAGACGGAATCAACGGTAGAACAGGTACTATAATTAAAGCAGATTAATTGTTTCACTTTATTTTAATGACTAACTTATATTTTCACTACCATAGCAAAAATATAAGTTAGTCTACTTTAAGATGTATGCTTAGGTACGATTTTTATAGGGGTATGGGCGTTTAAGCACCTATACCCCTATAAAAGATTATTAGAAATCCAGTTAATATAAGGAGGTTCAGATGGAGAATATAGGTAAATCAGTTGTTAAAATGGATCACGAAGTGAAGGCAGCAGGTGCAGCTAAGTATATTGCGGATCTTCCTACTGATGGAGTTCTTCATGGTAAATTCTTAAGATCCTCAGTAGCACATGCAAGAATTAGAAACATTACATTGCCTGAGTTGCCAGAGGGTTACATGATAGTTGATAAGAATGATGTTACTGGTGAAAATGTTGTAGGCATTGGTTTAAGAGATATGCCTGTATTTGCAGTAGAAACAGTCGAATACATTGGTGATCCTATTTTAATGGTAGTAGGATCCGATGAACACAAGGTAGAAGAAATCGTATCAGAGATAATAGTTGATTATGACGAGCTCCCAGCTGAATTCGATGCTACTAAATCAACCAATGCTTTCTATGAATATCAACACGAAAAAGGTGACGTTGATGCAGCTTTTAAAGATGCAGATACTATTTTTCAGGATATTTTATATTCTGGTTATCAAGAGCATTTGTATCTCGAAACGAACGGTATAATTGCAGACTACCACGATGGGAAAATGACTGTCAGGGGGTCTATGCAGTGCCCTTATTATATTTTTAAGGAAATACATGAAGCTACCGGTATTGAGAAGGAAAAAATTCAAATTGTAGCTGATCCAACCGGCGGTGGTTTCGGAGGTAAGGAGGATTATCCATCAATACTTGCGTGTCAAGTGGCTGTAGCGAGTTTTAAAGCTAAAAAGCCAGTTAGAGTTATATTTGACCGAAGAGAGGATGTTTCTGTAACCAGTAAAAGACATCCTTTAACTGCAAGATATAAGGCTGCTATTAAAAATGGAAAAGTGACAGCTATGGACATCGATTTGATTTATGATGGTGGCGCATTTTCAACATTATCAATGGTAGTTTTACAGCGTGGAACCATTTGTGCAAATGGTGTATTTTACACAGAGAATCTTAGAGTCCATAGTAAAGTTACTAAGACAAACACCGTTCCAAAAGGAGCTTTCAGAGGATTTGGTGCGCCTCAGGTGTTCTTTTGTTCTGATCTTTTTATGGAACATATAGCTAAATCTTTAGGAAAAGATACTTTAGAGTTTAAAAAGCAACATATGGTTAAGCAAGGAGATAGCACATCTACCTTAGGCAAATTTCATTTCCCTGTACCGCTTAATGATATGATAGAAGAAGTTGATCAACTTAGTGATTATACAAAGAAAAGAAAACTTTATAACGGGCCACAGACTGGAAGATATAGAAAGGGTATCGGTCTATCATTATCCTTACATGGTTGTGGGTTTACTGGTTCTGGAGAAAGAGATCTCATTAAGGCAGTTTTAAAACTAAAAAAGCACAAGGATGGAAAAGTTGAAATTCTTGCTGCTAATACTGATATCGGACAAGGAATAAGAACAACACTTCCCAAAATAGCAGGTAATGAGCTAGGAATTCCTTATGACCAGATTATTTATAACGATCCAGACACTGATTTGGTACCTGATTCCGGTCCAACTGTTGCATCCAGGTCACTTATGGTAGTTGGCGAACTTGTTAGACGTGCTGCTAAAAGGATGAAAGAAGAATGGATAGACGGAGAAGAGCAAATTTTTGAGGAACACTATAAGCATCCTGATTATCTTATACCATTTTCAATAAAAGATTTCCGTGGAGATGCATATCCAACTTATGCGTGGTCAGTGCAAGTGATTGAGCTAGAGATTGACACAATTACAGGTCAGCACAATGTAATAGGAGCGTATGGCAACTTTGATGTCGGAACACCAATTGACATGAATATTTTAACAGGACAGATGGAAGGTGGAATGCTTCAGAGTATAGGTCATTCATCCATGGAATATATGGACCATGACAACAAAGGACGAATCAGGAACAATAGCTTCAGTGACTATATCATACCAACAGCTATGGACGTGGAAAATCTTAAGGTTCAGTTTCATGTTGCTGAATTTCCTGAGGGACCATATGGTGCTAAAGGAGCTGGTGAACTTCCTAATGTAGGAACCGCATCTGCCTATATAGCAGCTGTAGAGCAGGCCTTAGGTAAAAATATTTATCATATTCCATTCACAGTAGAAGATACTCTGAAAGTAATATCTGAAAAATAATTGTAATCCCACACAGTGTTCTGAGATAATTTGCTATACGAAGGAGGAATATAATGGATAGCATTGAGTTTAAGCTTAATGGTGAAAATGTTAAATATAATGGAAATGCATCAGACAGACTCCTGGATGTATTGAGGGTTTATTATAAACTTACAGGCGTAAAGTGCGGATGTAAAGAAGGAGAATGTGGAGCATGCTCTGTTATTATCGATGGAAGACTTGCTAACTCATGCATGTTTGCAATGGGAAGAATTCATGGTTGTGAAGTTACGACAATCGAAGGCTTTAGTAAGACTGAAAGGTTCAAGGCAATTGAAAAAGCATATGGTGAAGTTACTGCCGTGCAATGTGGCTACTGTATCCCAGGTATGATACTTGCTACCGAATGTATCCTTGCAAAAAATCCGCATCCAACAGAAACAGAGATAAGGCGCGGTATATCTGGAAACTTATGTCGTTGTACTGGATATAATGCTATAGTGAAAGCTATAGCTATCGCAGCGAAAGAAGGTGATGGGCTATGGTAGAATTGAATAATGGTTATGTACCGGAAACCCAAGAAGAAGCTCTCTTATTAATGAAAAAGGAAAAAGTTAAACCCTATGGCGGTGGAACAGATTTAATGATCGAGGACGGTAGAGAGCACAAATTCCTTTTTTTACACAGAATACCTGAGTTAAAGGCTATCACAGAAGACAAAGATTATATAAAAATAGGTGCAGAAGCAACCTTTACCGATATTGAGGAATCTGATTTAACACCACAAATTTTAAAAGATTCTATGTCACAGTTAGCTGGTCCAGCAATTAGAAATTTTGGAACCATCGGCGGTAATATCGGAAATGGATCAGCCAAGGCTGATTCAGTACTAATTTTATTTGCAACAGATTCACTTATTAGGTTAAAGAGTGCTGATTCAGATAGAACAATTTATATAAAAGACTTTTATAAGGAAAGAAAGCTACTTGATCTAAGAGAAGGTGAGCTTATAGTTGAAGTTTTACTTCCTAAAAAATATACAAATCATTACTATTATAAAAAGATAGGTGCTAGAAATGCACTTTCAATTTCCAGAACAGGTTTTGCAGGTCTCTTCCATGCAGAAAATGGAGTTATTTTGCATGTTGCAACAGCCTTCGGAGCAATTGAGCCGACTATAACCAGACATCCTGAGATTGATGAGATGCTCATAGGAAAAACTTTTGCTGAAGCGAAGGAAATAAAGAAAGACTATCTTAATGCCTTTGAAAATGCAATAAATCCTAGTGCAGGACGAGTTTCAAAAGAATATAGGAAGACAGTATGTTTGAATCTTTTAAAAGATTTTCTGAAACAAAACGGTATTTAATTATTTCAATCTGTCTCTCCACTACCAGCTATACCCCATTTTCACTCCAATTTTGTGCAAAAAATGAAGCACTTTACCATTTTTTATGATAGAGTGCTTCATTTTCTGTCAATTTAAATATGAACTATAAAAGTAATATCAATACATCATCCGAGCATCCTCAATTACTTTTAGCTCTCTCTTTGTTAACAATGTCTTTTGCGAGGTTATGAGCTTTCTTATAAATATTATCTGCATCGACAGTAAGAAGTTCTCCATCCTTACATACGACTTCTCCGTTAACCATAGTCATTTTTGTAAAACTAGAATTTCCAAGACATACTAATGATACTAAGGGGTCATGACAACCTGCAAATTCAACCCTATTTAAATCAAAAAGAATTATATCAGCAGCTTTATTAACATCAAGTCGACCTGTGTCTGGTCTTCCAAGTACATCAGCCCCACCCCTGGTAGCCACCTTTAATATTTCATAAGCATTTAAACCATCAACACCGTATTTCAAATGATTTAATAAATAAGCTCTTCTTACTTCTTCCCACATATTAGAGCCATCATTGCTAGCACTTCCATCAACAGCGATACTTAAATTACCTTTTTTTGATTTTACAATATCAGTCGTTCGACAAATGCCACTGTTAAGCTTCATATTTGATGATGGGCAGTGAGCTATACCAGAACCATTGAGATTATTTATTTCTCTATCATTTAAATATATTCCATGGGCAAACCAAACATCATTCCCTATCCATTCTAAATCTTCCATGAGTTCAAAAGGTCTTCTCCCATATTTCTCAATACAAAACTTCTCTTCATCTAAAGTTTCTGCAAGGTGAGTGTGCATCATAACTTTTAATTTTCTTGCTAAATCCTTTGTCTCTAACATTAAACTTTTAGTAACCGAAAAAGGAGAGCAAGGTGCAAAGGCTATTCTAGTCATTGCAAAATCATTGACATCATGATACTCGCTAACTAGTCTATGGCAATCTTCTAATATTTTACTTTCAGTTTGAACTACTGACATTGGAGGCAAACCACCTTGATCTCTACCCAAAGACATTGAACCACGGGTTGCATGAAATCTAATTCCAATTTCTTTAGCAGCTCTAATTTGGTCATCGATTAAAGTATGAGGTTGATTCTCTGGGAAAACATAGTGATGATCAGACGTAAGTGTGCAGCCGGTTCTTAAAAGTTCGCTAAAGCCAACCATAGCTCCATAATATACAGCTTCAGGGGTTATGTTTTTCCAAAACTCGTAAAGCCCTATAAGCCAAGGAAATAGTGGTTTTTCTTGGACTTCTTTTATTCCTCTAAATAATGTTTGGTATAAATGGTGATGTGTGTTGACAAAGCCCGGAAGAGCAATTAAGTTACTGCAATCAATAACTTCTGTTCCCGTAGGAATCGATAAATTTTCACCAATAGAAATAATTTTGGAACCTTCAATAAGGATACTGCAATTTTCAAATATTTCATCCCTATCATTAAAGGTATAAATAGAATTAATATTATTTAAAAGTACCGTTTTCAATCTCATAAACCTCCTCAAAATATTTTGAGTATTTTAAGTGGTTAACTCGACACTAGAATTTCTTATCATATATATTATACAATAAATTTATTATTTTGAAAACACTATATCAACGAATGCAATACTTTCCTTCATTGCCATCGTCATGTTGTATACCAATTCTTTAAGGTCCAGGATCTGGACCAACAAAAACAATCTCATCACCAATCATATAGAAATTATATACTCGATCATTTTTATAGTTGGGATCATTGAGAATAGCTTTCCTTTTTTCTATGGTATTTTCATATCCCTTGTATGAGAAAACCGTACCCAGTCCACCTTTGTACTCTTCATATTTTTTTTCAGAATTTATAAAATATCCTTTCCCAGAGTCCGAACCGGGACCATCCCATTTTGGATTGACCGCCATTCTGTCGATAGTAAAAATAAAATATGTTTCCTCTCCAATCTCTTCTACACGTATTCCCTGCAATATTCCAGGGAATATATCAACCTTACTGTTTTCAGTATAAATTTTTTGAAGAAGTATATCTGTAGTATAATTGCATTCAAATGGTGAGTTCCCTAATTCCGCTAGATTTTTCTCAAGATATTCATTCCTAGATTTCAAAGCATCATTATCTGACGTTAGTTTATCATTTTCATTCCTTAGTTTATTATTTTCCATAAGCACTTCAGAGTTATTTGTAGTTGTCGTAATGTTTGCATTACTTACTGGAGTAGCATTTTCTCCAGAACTAGCACAAGAAACCATAAAAAAGGAAACCGATAGACTGACTATTAATAATATAAATTTTATTCTCTTCATATTCATACTTACCACCCATCTGTTAATTTTCATATTTATGCCAAGTTATTTATTGGCATAAATATAAAATGTATATTAAACTTTGAATTACTATTTACCAACCGCCTAGATAATTATAGGTTGTAGTAGCTTCATATATATTATAATATACTTTTCCAGAAACAGTAAAGCTACTATAAAATATAAAACATGATCACCCGAACTGTTATAGATATCCATACACTGAGGGTCACTCGTTGCGATTCTAAAAGGACCTAAGCTTGACACTAAGTCAGTTGTACCATACATTTGACCTAGCTGAAATGCTACACAAACCAACTCAGAACAGTCAAGACCACAAGTTATTGGAGTTGATACATTAAATGTACTTATACCCTCTTCACATTAATAAAGCACCAATCATCGGAACCAACCTCCAATTGCTAGATTTAAGTCTAACTTTTAGGGTTCGGTTCACCTCGATTGGTGCTTTACTCTTAAAACGAAAACAAATTATTGCGTTCTACCTGATAGGGGGTATGTTCATTTATTGGCAGCTTTCTGGTTTAAGTTCCTTGCTTAATTTTTTTATTGCTTTCTTTTCAATTCTCGATACGTATGATCTGGATATTCCAAGCATTTTTGCAATTTCTCTCTGAGTTTTGCTTGTTCCATTTTGTAACCCGTACCTTAACTCCAGTACTACCTTTTCTCTGTTTTTAAGAGATACTTTCATCTTGCTATACAGCTTTTTAACCTGCATCTTTAGTTCAACTTCATCCACTACTGATTCAGAGTCGTTGCTAATCAAATCGATTAGCGTAATTTCATTGCCCTCCTTATCAATACCAATTGGATCTTGAAGTGATACTTCGTTTTGTATTTTTTTAGTAGCCCTGATTTGCATTAGAATTTCATTTTCAATACACCTTGCAGCATAGGTTGCAAGACGTGTACCTTTATCCATGTTGTAGGTTGATATTGCCTTAATTAATCCAATTGTACCTATAGAAATAAGGTCATCGCTGTCATTGCCACAAGAACCATATTTCTTTACAATGTGTGCAACAAGCCTTAAGTTTCTCTCAATTAGAATATTCCTTGCTTCCTCATTGCCATTCTTGTATGCTTCAACATAGTGCATTTCCTCCTCAGGATTTAACGGCTGAGGAAAGGAATTCATATTTGAAACGTAACCTAACATGAGGAAAATGTTGTTTAGTAGTCCATTAATGATCGCTGTAAATATCAGCTCTACCAAGCAAGGCACCTCCTACAATAATGAAGTATGGTTATGCCAGAAAGAGCATAATATTCATACTTCAAAAATAGTGTACCTTTCTAGTCTATGAGAGTATCTATCAAATATTGCCTGTACACAAAAAATATTTTAAATGGTATCAAAACAGCTCCACTAATTGTCGTGAAGCTGTTTTATAGAAAAGCCTATCCTCTTTTTTGTATTATGCATCTAGGCAGGTTAAAATTACAGGACCATCTTTTGTAATTGCAATAGTGTGTTCATATTGAGCTGATAAACTGCCATCAAGGGTTCTTGCATCCCAATTATTATTATCATCAATTTTTATGCTATAATCTCCAGCATTAATCATTGGCTCTATTGTAAATACCATTCCTTCAATAATCCGTTGTCCCCTTTTTGGATTTCCGTAATGCGGAACTTGTGGTTCTTCATGCATACTTTTTCCAATTCCATGTCCCACAAAATCTTTTACAACTGAAAATCCATTTGATTCTGCATATTGCTGGATAGCAAACGAAATGTCCCCTATCCTATTGCCAATTTGAGCCTGTTCAATTCCCAAATATAATGATTTTTTTGTGACTTCAAGTAACTTTTTTGCATCCTCAGATACTGTTCCAACCTCGAAAGACCATGCCGAATCAGCCATCCATCCGTCTAATTCAACAACCATATCAATAGTAACAATATCTCCATCCACAAGTGGATTATTATTTGGAAAGCAATGGCATACTCCATCATTTACAGATGCGCATGTTGCATAAGGATACCCGCTGTATCCTTTCTGAGCAGGTCTTGCACCATGTTTACTTATAATTTCTTCTACAAGTTTATCAATTTTTAAAGTTGAAATACCTGGTCTAATAAAATTTCCTATTTCTTTATAGCATTGAGCCACGATAATCCCGGCTTTTCGAATTTTTTCAATCTCTTCAGCAGATCTTAAATATATCAAAATCTCATTCCCTTTCTAGTTTATATTCTTAAGTTCTTTAGTTTATAATAACAGTTTAATCATTATTCGTAAATTGTTTAACAACATCACATTAGTTATATTTCCATCTGGTTGCTTGGGAAAACTTTTTCATCCTCAGAAAAGATTAATCCTAACCATTCTTCCAATGTATTAAAATTATTACTAAAAGCCCATCCTGTATATCTCACAATCTTTTCACCAACCAAATCTCAAAGAGCTTACGCTCGAATCACTTAAACCATTTTTTCCATGGAATGAGGCTCTATAAAAAAGAAAGTCCTATTAAGGGAGTATTAGTATATATACTCTATTCTCTCTTTAATAGGACTTGATTCTGGTTAGCCTCCACTGCCCTCTAAAGGTGGGCGTGGTAATTTAGTTATATTGCATCATATTGTCGTAGTCAATTGTTTTTAAACGCTTGGCTTCTCTACCTTTTTGTATGTAAAGTGTTGCAGTGTTGTAGTTTATTTATAATTTAAATTCTCTTTACTTTTTCCTCCTAAACTCCTCAACTATTTCCATTGCTGTCTGCGAAGGCAAACTTCTAGAGTTATTTAGGTGGACTATTTCGTCAATGAAGTATTCTACGCCTTGTTGGTTTCCTGTTGGAAGTAATATAATTGCACCATCCTGTTTTAAAATATCAAAACATCGATGAATACCTGAATTCAAAATTAAATCATTTACCCAACTAGTACTACACCAAGGGAAGCAGTATACACTTTTCTCATATGCAAATCCTATTGCTATTGAAGCCCTCCACCTTTCCCAGCTTAGTTCTTCCACCTCGTAATTCAATCTATCTTTTGATAAACCAAATAATGTTATAATATCTTCTACAGAATAATCTTTTCTTCCACTTATCTTAATTCCTGCTTGTAGTTGCTTGAGAACAGAATTCTTTCCAATATTAAACCCTCCACTACTAATACCTTCTCCCACATAGAAACTGTATTTTTGCAAATCTTTTGAATCTATATGTCTACCATTAATTATTACTTGTCCATTTGTAACTTTTTCTCTTCCAGTTAGGGTATAAGATAACGCCCACCCACCTGAACCGCATTCTCCTATAATTCCGTAAGTCTTACAAGCATTAAAGCAATATGAAAAGTCTTGGCAGCAATCTATCATCTGTCCATAATGACAGATACCACTATAGAAGTCTCGACGGTCTAGAATACGCTTGATTTGAACCTTGGTTATAGAGGCTATCTGTGATAGTGAGAGAGCGGGATTCCTCTGTTTGATTTCAAATACTCTCCTTACAGTGTTAGCCTGTTCTTCATTCACTTCTATTGCCTTCTGTGACTTCTGAGCAGAGTATCCAAAAGCAACCCATCCACCTGCATAACCGCCCTGTTGGGCTTTCTTCTTTCTGCCCCCTACCAAGTTTTAAAGCTATTTCTAGCCTTTGATACTGGTCTAACAGTTCAAGCATACCGTTTACTAATATGTCAGTGGGGTCTTTAGTATATATGCTATAGTTAGATTGCTCTATAGACCGTATTTCAGCATTATTCCGCTTTAGTGCCCTGTAAATAAGTACTTTAACTAAATCTGAACGCCAAAGGCGGAAGGTGTTGAGTACTATTACAAACTTTGCTTCCTGCCACCTTACCGCTGATAGCATTTCCTGTAGTCCTTCTCTTGCTATAGTTAAATCCTCTTCATCAACCTTCGCCCCGCTTATTCCTTTGTCTTCATAGATACCTATTAAATCAAGGCTGTGTGCGGCGGCATATCTTTGTATTTCCTCCGTCTGATAGGAAAGAGAATAACCGTCATTAACCTGTCCTATTGTAGATACACGAACATATCCTACTGCTTTATCCATTGCTTTTTCACCTCCTGTAACGATAATTGAAGTTTTCGTAACGCCGCCCAAGGTGGGTCGGGTTAATCCTTTTGCGAAATGGACTTGTAAATAGGTTATAGACCCTTTCAGAAAGCATTTCAACAGAATATTGGTTATTACAGAGGTATCTATATTGATTATTTTGATAGAATTTTAAAATAGAAACACCCCGCCCAGTGCCTTGAAAAAGGCAGTTAGGCGGGGCGGTCTCAGGTAGATACATATTACCTGTGAGAAATTATTTGAGACTGTCGTAGCGTTATAGAGACAAAGAATCAATGTTTTAACCGCTTTAGCAAGCACGTTTGAGCGGAGCCAAAACGTACAACTTGTAATTGTTTTATTGTAATTATTATATTGTATTTATTCGTGTCTAAATTTTAGAACACAGGGTTCTTGGACATGGTACAATAAAGTAGACACAAAGTTAAGAAAAAATAATGGACATGGTACAATAAAGTAGACACAAAGTTAAGAAAAAATAATGAAAAGGTGACTGCTTTATGAGACGTTCATATGATAAACAATTTAAAATAGCAGCGGTTAAACTAGTTTTGGATGATGAGATGCCTGTAGCTGAGGCAGCTAAGGCTTTAAATATTCACTACAACTCTCTATACCGCTGGATCAGTGAATACGAAGAATATGGAGAGAGTGCATTTCCAGGTCATGGGACTGCACTTTATTCTTGTCAGTATGAGATTAAAAAGCTTAAACAAG
>JAEZRV010000051.1 GCA_023444055.1 Bacillota bacterium | reverse complement strand
AACTCTTAAAGTATGATGATATTAAATGGAATGACAATGTTTTTAAAAAAGCATATGAAGTAGGTCTTGTAGCTGATAAAGCTTATTTATCAAGAACAAAAGATAATAATAACAGCTATACAAGAGGCCAAGCAGTATCGTCTATGAATACAGCTCTCAGTACCAAAATTAATGGTCAAAGCAAGACCTTAATTCAACTTTTGATAAATGATGGTGCTGTCAACGCAGATATTGCGAAGTCACTAGGGTATGATACTGTTGAAAAGACAGAAACAACTAAAGATACTATTGCTGTAAAAATCAATGAAATTCTTGTTGTTAGCAATACAGAAATAGCGGTTAACTTAAATACAGAGCTTAAGTCAATCAATAAAAACAATATATTGATATATGAAGCAGGCAATAAAAACAATATATTAAATATATCCTCAGTAACGTCTTCTGGTACCAAACTGATTATAAAAACAGGCACTCAGGTACCAGGAAAAAGTTACAATGTAGAATTAATTAATATAAAAGATTCTAAAGGCAATATTTTACTAGGGCTTACAGGAAGCTTTTCTGGCTATGCGCAGATTATTATGCCTCCTGCTGGTGTAGTTACACCTCCATCTACTCCGCCACCTGCTCCTAAACCATCTCTGGCAGTAGATTCAGTAATCGCAATAAATACAAATCAAATACAAATAATATTTACTTCATCAATGGATAAATCATCTGTTAAAGATATAAGCTTTTATGAAATAAAGGATAAAGGAACAGATGTTATTAGTCTAGCTCAAGGTTCTGTTTTTTATGATGGTCTTAAAAACGCTGCCGTCATAACACTTAGTAATAATGTCAGGTTGACTAACCATACAACAGCAAAGGTTACTATAAAGAAAGGAATTAAATCTATAACTGGATTAGAACTTGCTGATACTGCCGAATTTAATGTAAGAGTAGAAGACCTTATAGCTCCTACTTTTAGAAGCTTCGAAGTAACTGGTGATAAATCACTCAAAATTACTTTCTCAGAACCTGTTTATGACGGCACAAATAACACTCTCCTTGATATTAATAACTTTGATGTAACGCTTTGTAAGCCTAAGTATTTTACAGATACAGCGGATATCTCCTTTTACGGCAGCTTTTCATATACTGTACAAAAGGCTGAATTATCTGGTGACAGCGTAACTCTTTTCTTTGCGGAAGATCTTGTTGAGGGTACAATGCTTGTTAACTATAAGATCGCAGGTACTGCCCCAATCCAAGATTATGTTGGTAACAAAGTACCTAATGGAGGTATGCTTTTCATGCATGCAAAGGATGGCATCATATCTTTTAATGTTACAGTTAAAAAGGCAGAAGAGAACATAATAACATTAGGCTTTTCAAAACCAGTAACTGCTACAGACTTAAGACTGTTCCATACAGATAAAAATATTGCAGCAAATATGTCAACTCCAGTTTCCACAGAAAAAGGAACCTTTGTAAATGAAATTACATTTGAATTCCCTAACAAAATTCCTATCGGTACAACTGATTTATTCTTGGTAACAAGTACTGACCCAAGCTGTAAAACGTTTAATATATATGGTCAATATGTTCAAGACCAGACACTTGTTGCTGAGGTAGTTGTTGACAATGAAGCACCAAGTGTTACATCAACTTTTTTAGATGGTAATTACCGTTATATTATTGATTTTAATGAAAAAGTAAGTAGGTCATTTGGAGAAAATCCCGCAAACTATTACTTTTATACAACAAATAATACTGAATTTGTATCCTTTACTCCAAGTTTGAGCCTTGATAAAAAAAGCATAATATTAGATATAGTAAACCGTTTAAGAGATAATACTGAATATAACTTGGAAGTTAGAAATGCAGAAGACCTCTATGGAAATAAAATGTCTTCTGATATTAAGTATAAATTTACTACTGGTGATTATGTAAATCCTACAGTAGAAGAAATTAAATGCTGTACCATAAATAGTGACGGAAAAATCATAATATACTTCAGAGAACCAATGAATGAAGCCCAGATGCTTGATAAGTCCAACTACATGGTTGCCACTACTTATGGTGCAATTTATACTTCTTTGGGAACTGATGATACAGTTACTAAATTATCTGACATGTCAGTTATGATTGATTTGGTTAAAGAAGTAAATTTACCAAAAGTTAAAATCAGTACTATTACCGATTTGGCTGGAAAATCTTTAAATAATGGTTATTTGTCTCAATTATACGCAATTAAGCAAGATACGGTAAATATTAAATCTACAAATTTAGTAGCCAAAAATAAAGTTAAGATTACTTTTAACACTAGGCTGAAAACGTTTAATAAGAACGACATTTCTTTTTGTGGAGTTACTGAGTGTGCAATAAACCTTACGCATGTAGAATCACAGATAGTTAACGATGACGGTAATACAGAAATAGTAATAGGTCTTGATAAGGAGCTTGGTACTGACGGTACGTACAAAGGATCTAATATATATGTAGTTTCCGAAGCAGTAACAAATTCAGAAACTCTTTTTGGAACTAGATTATCTCCTTCTCAAAAGGTTAAGGTATCTGATGGCGTACCTCCTGAAGTTATCACCTATGACCATGATTCTGATGATTTAACAGAGCCTGTAGAAAAGGTTGTTTTATCCGGTGATATATTAACTTCTATCGTTGACGGCAAAGTGCCTAAAGATACAATTGGAACAATAACTATATCCTTGAGTGAACCAATTTATTATTATTATTTATCTATTTCGACATTTGCTGTTGAGGGATATACTGTAACAAATATTTCAAATAGTGTAAACAATAGCGAAATAGTATTATCTATAAAAGCTAATTCAGACAATACTCCAGCAAGAACTACAGTGACACAGCATAATACGATTTGTGATTATGAAGGTAATAAGTTATTATCAGACAAAGCTTTGAAAGTAAGATAGCTTATAGGTTTTTAATGCATTTAAAAATCAGTGCGAATTTTCTCGCACTGATTTTTTGTTAAGGTTTTTATACTGAAAATAATTGCTTAATTTTGCATTTTTATGCAGGCGACCTATATAAATCATTATATTACTGATATAATGAAATCATACTAATATTCTAAGGAGATGGTTTACATAAGGTACATAATTAGCAAAAAAATAGTACTCTTTTTCCTTGTAATAAGCATTATTTTGTCCTACTCAGCACCAATTAATGCTCAGCAAGCTGATAATTCTAATTCATTAGCCTCTGTTTCGGATAACTTAAACAAGTTAGGGCTTCTATCGGGTGATGGCAATGGAAATTACAATCTTGACAGCAACCTGAAAAGAACAGAAGCTATGACTTTTTTGGCAAAATTGATGGGCAAATATGAATACATACAGAAAAACAGAGATACCTTAAAGA
>JAEZRV010000049.1 GCA_023444055.1 Bacillota bacterium | reverse complement strand
AACTCTTAAAGTATGATGATATTAAATGGAATGACAATGTTTTTAAAAAAGCATATGAAGTAGGTCTTGTAGCTGATAAAGCTTATTTATCAAGAACAAAAGATAATAATAACAGCTATACAAGAGGTAAAGCAGTAATATCTATGAATACAGCTCTCAGTACAAAAATTAATGGTCAAAGCAAGACCTTAATCCAGTCTTTGATAAATGATGGCGCTGTCAAAGCAGATATTGCGAAGTCATTAGGGTATGATACAGTTGAAAAGACTGATAATACAGAAAAGACAGAACCAACTAAAGATACTATTGCTTTAAAAATCAATGAAATTCTTTCTGTTAGCACTACAGAAATAGCAGTTAAGTTAAATACAGAACTTAAGTCAATCAGTAACAGCAACATATTAATATATGAAGCAGGCAATAAAAACAATACATTAAATATATCCTCAGTAACGTCTTCAGGTACCAAGCTGATAATAACAACAGGCACTCAGGTACCAGGAAAAAGTTACAATGTAGAATTAATTAATATCAAAGATTCAAAAGGCAATATTTTATCAGGGCTTACAGGAAGCTTTTCTGGCTATGCGCAGATTATTATGCCTCCTGCTGGTGTAGTTACACCTCCATCTACTCCCCCAACTACGCCTCCATCTACTCCTCCATCCCCATTTGTAGATTCAATAACCGCATTAAATGCAAAACAAATACAAATAGTATTCATTAAAGAAATGGTTAAGTTGTCAGTTGAGGATATAAACTTTTATGAAATACAGGATAAAGGAACAGATGTTATTAGTCTTGCTCAAGGTGCTATAATTTACAATGAGTTTACAAAAACCGCAGTCATTACACTGAACAATAAGATCAGTGACAAACTGACTAACCTGACAACAGCAAAGGTTACTGTTAAGAAAGGAATCAAATCTATAACTGGCTTAGAACTTGCTAAAAATGTAGAATTTAATGTAAAAGTTGAAGACCTTATAGCTCCTGCTTTTAGAAGCTTCGAAGTAACTGGTAATAAGTCACTCAAAATCACTTTCTCAGAACCTGTTTATGACGGAACAAATAACACTCTACTTGATTTTAGAAACTTTATTGTATCGCTTTATATTCCCAAATATTTAACAGATATGGAGGATATTGATTTTCAACGCGACTTTATATATCATGTACAAAAGGTCGAATTATCTGGTGATAGCATAACTCTTTTCTTTACGCAAGATCTTGTTGAGGGTAAAATGCTTGTTACCTTTAACGCTGCAGGTACGGATGTAATTACCCCAATCCAAGATTATTCTGGTAACAAAGTACTTAAAAAAAGTTTATATTTCGATTATATAAAGGATGGCAGCAGATTTTCAGAAGTTACTGTGAAAAATGCCTCAGAATATTCAGTGACATTAGGCTTTTCAAAACCAGTAACTGCTGAAAACTTAAAACTGTTCCATTCAGATAAGAATATTACTGCAAATATGTCAAATCCAGTTTATATAGAAGAAGAAACCTTTGTAAAAGAAATTACATTTAAATTTCCTAATAAAATTCCTATCGGTGCAACTGATTTATTCTTGGTAAACAGCACTGACCCAAGCCGTAAAATGATTAATATATACGGTGAATATGTTCAAGACCAGACACTCATTGCAGAGGTAGCACCTGATACAACTCCACCATATGTTACAAAAACTGAATTATATAGTAATAAACATTTTACAATATACTTTAATGAACTAGTAAGCAGGTCATTTGCAGAGAACCCTGCAAATTATGACTTTAGAACCTTTTTTTATTTTAATACAATATCCTTTATACCCATATTAAACGATGATGGTAAAAGTGTAAAATTATACTTACCAAAAGGTCTTCGCGATAATACACAATATAATGTAGTTGTTAGAAATGCAGAAGACCTCTCCAGAAACAAAATATCTTCAAATATTACGTTAACATTTACTAGTATGGAACAATTCACACCGACACTTGAACTAAACAAATGCTGTACTATAAATAGTGAAGGCAAAATTAAAATATATTTCAGCGAACCAATGAATGAAGCCCGGATGCTTGATAAATATAATTACTGGGTTGCTACAACTTCTGGTGCAATTTTTACCCCTTTAGGAACTGCTGACACAGTTACTAAAGCTTCTGACAGGTCAGTTCTAATTGACATGTCAAAAACAGTAGATTCTCCTAGTGTCATAATATCAAATATAAGGGATTTATCAGGAAAAGAATTATATAACTTAGGAGGGCCTGTTTATATAAATGATATAAATGAGGAATCAGTATATGTAAAATCTGTAGATTTAATAGCGAAAAACAAAATTAAGATTACTTTCAGCACTGAGATGAAAACGTTTTCTACAAGTGACATATCTTTTACTGGTGTCACTGATAGTGCAATACATTTAACACATTTAGACTCAAGAATTAACGACGATGATAATACTGAATTTTTATTTGGTCTTGATAAAGAATTTAGCACTGATGCTAAGTACAATGGTTGTGTTATATCCGCAATTACCAAAGAAGATTGCGATTCAAAAACTGTTTTCGGAACTAAATTGACTCCATCACAAACTATTTCCATTAAGGATAAGGTTGCTCCAGAAGTTATCACCTATGACCATGATTCTGATGACTTAACAGAGCCTGTAGAAAAGGTTGTTTTATCTGGTGATATTTTAACTTCTATGGTTGATGGTAAAGTGCCTAAAGATACAACCGGAACAATAACTATATCCTACAGTGAACCAATTGATTCTCATACAATTTATATTCTTGCTTATATTGTTGATGGATATACTGTAACATCCATTTCAAATGGTGAATATAATAATGAAGTAGTATTATCTATAAAAGCTAATTCAGACAATACTCCAGCAAGGACTACGGTAAAACAGATTTATTATATTTACGATTACTCATATAACGGATTTTCATCAGACAAAGTCTGGACAGTAAGATAGCTTATAGTTTTAAAAAAGGGACTGTTGCAAAACAACAATTTCTGTATACCGATGACTTATTGCTTGAATAGTACGCGAGTCCAATATATATCAATGGAGAAGCTCGGTTAGAAATTGATGCTAGAAATAGTAGGCGAAGAACAAGTATTTTAGCCGACACAGCTACATGACGTAGCTGTGAGTATTACCCCGAGACAGGATGTCGAGTGTAATACGGTCGGCGGAAGTGCTTGTTCTGAACCGCAACTATTTCAGCGTCAATTTCGTGAGCTAGCCATAGATATATACTGCACGG
>JAEZRV010000037.1 GCA_023444055.1 Bacillota bacterium | reverse complement strand
GCATAGAGTTTCAAATATCTGGCAATAATTTAAATATAATATTAAATTTAAAGTTTTAGTACTTAGGAAATACTTAACCAAAAAGAGTTAAAAAGTAATTCCATACACAAAATTATTTACAGTCCCTTATATTTTTAAATACGGCTTCTAAATCATGGCTCCCACACTCTGGGCAGCCAATTTGTTTATTCTCACGCTCACTCATTTTAGCCATTACATTAAATTCATTTCCGCACTTTGAACATTTCAAATCATAAAAGGGCATAGCTTAAAACCTCCTGTATTAAAAGTTAAGTATAGTGTTAAGATTACTTGAGTTCCTCTTAGTTCTTAAAAATTAAATCTATTTTATCACAATTTTGTGTACAATGCGAAGTTTACAATTCGTGTATTCATCATTCTCTTCGCATATCAAAAAGCTGCGAGCAGCTTTTTGTGTATTTGAGCAACCAAGCAATGGCGACTTCGCTCCATCGCCACAGAAACGGCTATTTAAAAATGTGATACCACATTTTTAAATGCAAATTAGTATAATTAAAGCCTTATAAACAAAAAATAATGCTATCACATTAAGTAAAATTATTGCAAGATGCAGCAAATATACTTGGAGGTTTTTTATGCATACAGTCTGGAAAGGCTCAATTAGCTTTGGATTGGTAAATATACCTGTAAAAATGTTCACGGCCACAGAGGATAAAGATATAAGGTTTAAATATATTCACAAGGAATGTAATACACCTGTTAAATATAAGAAGGTTTGCCCAGTTTGCAATAAAGAGGTGCAGCCTGAAGAAATAGTAAGGGGATATGAATATGAGCCTGGTAAATATGTTATCCTGACTGATGAGGATTTTGCTGCAATAGATTCAAAAGGGGAAAGAGCAGTTGAAATACTTGATTTTGTTAAGCTTGAGGAAATTGATCCCGTATACTTTGACAAAACTTATTACTTAGCCCCCCAAGAAACAGGAGGAAAAGCGTACACCCTTCTTAGGGAAGCGCTTAATGGAAAAAATAGAATAGCTGTAGCAAAAATAACTATCAGAGAGCGTGAATCGCTGGCAGTTATTAGAGTATATAATAATGTTTTAGTCCTTGAAACAATATTTTATCCTGATGAAGTAAGAGATTTCAAGCAGGTACCAGGAATTCCTGAGAACTTACAGACTACAAAGGCAGAATTAGATATGGCTGTACAGTTAATTGAAAATCTCACAGATACATTTAACCCTAATAAATATGTTGATACCTACCGTGAGAAACTTTTTGAACTAATAACAGCAAAGGTTGAGGGTGGTGAAGAGGTATTTGTAAAAAAAGATATTCCAAAAGAAAATGTAATCAGCTTGATGGAGGCATTACAGCAAAGTATACAAATGTCAAAAGGAGCTAAGCAGGAAAAAAGTGCTGAGACAGAAAAAGAACAAAAAGCTGTGGACACTGGCAAAACAGACAAAGCAGATAATCCAGATAAAGCAGAAAAAGCAAACAAAGTGGACAAGTTAGTTAAAGCAGACAAATCGGATAAGGTAGATAAAACAGGGAAAGCGGACAAGTTAGACAAAGCAGAGAAAAGTGAAGCTATCGCTGAAAAACCCAAGACAAAAACCAGAAAAACCAAGGAGACAATAAAAGTATGAATTGGATAACTCCAATGGAGCCAATTAGCTGTGACATTGTAAAGGAGGGTTCTGAGTACATCCACGAGATTAAATGGGATGGAATAAGAGGACTGGTCTATTTACAAAGTGGTCAACTAAATATTTATACAAAGAAGGGGAATGAAAGAACTGCATATTATCCTGAACTTAGGGTTATATATGATGAATTTAAAAGCGATGATATTATACTTGACGGAGAAATTGTTATTTTAGATAAGAATGGAATTCCCTCATTTTATAAGAGCCTTGTTCGTGAAAGTGTAAAAAGTGAAAAGAACTTAAAATATTATCAAACTAATTTTCCGATTAATTATATTGTTTTTGATATTCTGAAGTACAAAGGTAGAATGCTAACAAATAATCCGCTACAGGAAAGGAAACAGCTTCTCAACCAGCTTTTACACCCATTAACAAATAGAAGCAGCGTAATACATTTGTCAAAAATATATAAAGATGGCAAAGAGCTATTTGAAATTATGAAGCAAAAAAGTATGGAAGGAATTGTATCAAAAAAAATAAATAGTGTTTATCTACAAGGAAAACACCATGACGCTTGGTTTAAAACAAAGTTTACAAAGAAAATGCTTTGTATCATTGGAGGAATACTTTGGAAGTTGGGAGAAGCCAATTCTCTGATATTAGGTGTAAAAACTATAGAGAGTGATAAGCTTAATTTTATAGGAAAAGCATCATTGGGACTAAAAGGATCGGATTTAAAATTACTTAAAGAATATAGAGATAAACTTATACAAGATGAATGTCCTTTTTTACAAAATAGTATAGCGGAAATGGATACAAAGGGCAATGAGCTTACATGGGTATCGCCATTAATTACTTGTTGGATTAACTTTCTTGAGCTATCAAATGATGGCCATTTAAGGCATCCAAAAATTTTGGGCTTTACATCCCTACCTGCCTCAGAAGCAAATGGAAAGGTGCTGACAGACTAATGAATATAGTAGACATAAAGTTTGAAATTGAAAATAAAGAAATAAATTTAACGAACCCTGATAAACTTCTTTGGCCAGAAGCCAATATTACTAAGAAAGATTATGTTGAGGCAATGACCATTTTGGCACCATTTATATTAAAATATTCTAAAAATAGATTGTTAACTTCTATCAGATATCCTCACGGAATAGGCGAAAAAAGTTTTTTTCAGAAAGAGAAGCCTGATAATACACCAGAATGGGTTAAAATAGCTAAATTTAATGATAAAAATTATATTGTCTTAAATTCTGCGGCAACGCTTATATGGCTGTGTACTCAAGCTGTTTTGGAATTTCATACAAGCTTTAATGTGTGTAGTGATTCAGACCATCCAACTGATTTAGTATTTGACCTTGACCCCGATGATAATCAGGATTTTGATGATGTTGTTGAAATTGCCTTAAGTATCTATGAAACACTAAAGTCTTTAAGTATAAAGAGCTTTGTCAAAACATCAGGAGCTTCTGGGCTTCAAATATTTATACCGACAGCTTCCAAATATGACTATGATACGGCTCGCAAGCTCAATGAGTTTTTTGCAGAGTATTTTATTCAGAAACTAAGTGAAAAATTAACGATGGAAAGGTTGAAGAAAAACAGGGAAGGTAAAACATATTTTGATTGGCTGCAAATGTGGTATGGAAAAACAATGATAGCTCCTTATTCTCCGAGAGCAGTGGTCAGTGCTGCCGTCTCCACACCATTGGAATGGGAAGAGCTGAATTGGGCTCGTCCTGAACTATTTACATTAAATAACATAGCTTCACGACTTGAACAAAAAGGAGATTTACTAGAACCAAGTCTGTATTGTAATAATAATGAGCAGTTAGATGAAATTTTAAAACAGCTTAAGTTAATAAATTAATTACTTGTATAGACCGCATTGAAGAGGATGACCGCCTCATACATTTGTATAGCTTAGATAAAAGTTTTGATTGTGATAACACCTCTTTTAAAACATTATCAACAACATTATCCACACTTTGTACAGGCTATAGAGCTTTGCATACGTAGTTATTAGTATTATCCACAGGGATATTTCCACAAAAATATCCCCAATTTTTATTTGCTTTTGCAAATCTGAAAATATTATTTTTCAACTTTAGCCATTTGATTTATTCCCTAACAGTTGTTATATGACCAAAATTTGTATACAATAAAATAATACATCAGTACTTTTGTAAAAGTATCAATTAGATGTATATACATAGACTAGCTTGCTTAATTATTTAAGTAAGAATAACACGATTGCTGGATTATTTTATTAAATTAAGGAAACATCCGCTTGGCTAATTAGTTCAGGCAATTATTTTAGCAACAAATATTTGAAAAGTTGAGTGATTATCTAAAAATACTAGTTGGAATTCATAGGAGGATAAAATGAGAGTATTGGTAACAGGAGGGGCAGGCTACATTGGAAGTCATACTTGTGTTGAATTGCTTGCGGCAGGTCATGAAGTAATAATAGTTGATAATTTATGTAATAGCAAGGAAATAGTACTAGATAGATTAAAAGAAATAACAAATAAGAACGTTAAATTTTATAAGATAGATCTTTTAGATAAAGATAATCTGGAAGAGATTTTTATAAGTGAAAAAATAGATGTTGTAATTCACTTTGCAGGCTTAAAAGCAGTAGGTGAATCAGTAGCAATACCACTTAAATATTATCACAACAACTTGACGGGAACCTTGATACTCTGTGAATTAATGCAGAAATATGGGGTGAAAAATCTAGTGTTTAGTTCTTCTGCAACAGTTTACGGAGATCCAGCAACTGTTCCTATTTCTGAGGAATTCCCTCTTTCATGCACTAATCCTTATGGCAGAACAAAACTTATGATTGAGGAAATTTTGAGGGATTTATACGTAGCAGATAAAACGTGGAATATAGCTATTTTGAGATACTTTAACCCTATTGGTGCTCATATTAGCGGTACTATAGGAGAAGATCCAAATGGTATACCAAATAATCTTGTTCCATATATTGCTCAAGTTGCTGTTGGTAAGCTTAAGACGCTCAGTGTATATGGCAATGATTATGATACTATTGACGGGACAGGAGTAAGAGATTATATTCATGTTGTGGATTTGGCCAAAGGACATTTAAAAGCACTAGATAAGCTGGCTAAAGAGCACATAGGTGTTAAAGAATATAATTTAGGTACTGGCAATGGGTATAGTGTTCTTCAGGTGGTAGAGGCTTTTGCAAAGGCATGCGGTAAGGAAATTCCATATAAAATAGTTGATAGAAGACCAGGAGATATCGCATCCTGCTATTCAAAGACTGATAGAGCTAAAAATGAGTTGGATTGGGAAGCTGAAAAGGGAATTGATGAAATGTGCATAGATTCGTGGAGATGGCAGTCATCAAATCCAGATGGATACAAATAGAATACGAACTAAAGTCAATTACAAGGGTTCGGACAAATTTATAGGTCGATAGTAATTGACTTTACCTATTAGATTGGTATAAAAAAGTTTTAATTGCTGTTTATAAAGATTGATAATATAGATTGTAGATTTTTAGCAAATTCAAATTGTTGAGGGAGATACTGTAATGAGTAATAAAACTACTTTAGTAATAATGGCTGCAGGCATGGGCAGCAGATATGGCGGATTAAAGCAAATAGATCCTGTTGGACCAAATGGTGAAATAATTATGGAATACTCCATATATGATGCAATAAAAGCTGGTTTCAGTAAGGTTGTATTCATTATTAAAAAGGAGATAGAGGATACATTCAGAAATGTAATAGGAAAAAAAATCGAAGGCTTAATAGATGTAGAATATGTTTATCAGGAAGTAGATAATATACCGAATGGATTTACTGTACCAGAGGGAAGAATAAAGCCTTGGGGAACAGGACATGCAGTATTAAGTGCAAAAAATGCCGTAAAAACACCATTTGCTGTTATTAACGCTGATGATTTCTACGGTGCAAATACATACAAAATGCTTAATGACTTTTTATCCTCAAACATTGATTCAGAGGGCAAATACAAATATTGCATGGTTGGCTTTCAAATAGAGAATACATTGACTGAAAATGGGCATGTTGCTAGAGGTGTGTGTAGTGTTGACAACGTAGGCAATCTTATTGATATTCGTGAAAGAACAAAAATAATGAAATTTGGTGAGGAAACGAAGTATACGGAGGATGACCAAAATTGGATTGTCATACCAAAGAACAGTATCGTTTCAATGAATACTTGGGGATTTAGTCAAAGTATTTTCAACGAGTTAGAGGATGGCTTTCCTATATTTTTAGATAATAGTAGGGAAAACATATTAAAAGCAGAATATTTTTTACCTACAGTAGTAGATAATTTAATTAAAGCTGGAAAAGCGGATGTTAAGGTGTTGTCAACCACAGATAAGTGGTACGGGGTAACTTATCAGGAGGACAAGCCAAATGTTAAGAAATCAATTGGAGACATGATTCTAGCTGGAAAGTATCCTGATTTTTTATGGCAAAAAAACGCATAAAACTGTAGTAAATAAACACATAAGTATTTTACATTTATTTATCTTGAAAAACAGTAGTATATGTAATATAATGTAAAATATTATAAGACTTTTCTAAGCTTGTAATACTATATATACTTGATTACATAAACGGTAAAACTGTTTACAGAAAATCTAGTATTAAAATATCTATGAAGTGAGGGAGATAAATGTATAACGATAAAACCTTAACTTGTAAAGAATGTGGAGAGGAATTTATTTTTTCTGCTGGGGAACAAGAGTTTTATGCAGATAAGGGCTTTCAAAATGAACCCACACGGTGTAAAGCGTGTAGAAGTAAAAGGGAACATGCAACTAAAAAAGAGTATTATGATGCTGTTTGTGCAGAATGTGGACAGACAACGAAAGTTCCATTTAAACCCCATTTAGATAAACCGGTATATTGCAGTGAATGCTTTTCAAATAAAAAATAAGTATATTTTACATAAAAATAATTAATAATATAACGAGGCAAGAAAATGTCCCCCACTTCTATAAGTGGCGGGTACCGCTTTGGTTTTTAGGCGGTGAGAATATCTCCCGCCTCGTTGAAACGCCGCTGATGTAATGAAATTTTTCTACAATCGAAAAATTTCATTTTGAATCTAGGCGTTATAAGTAGGCTAACTTAAGCTAGTATTCAATACATTAGTTTGGTAAGCCTTTTTTTATAAACAAATTACAGTCTAGTCTTGTTGGAATTTTTTTATTCATGAATTACAGATTAGTATGGTTAATACTTTTATCCACATTCGTGATTCCTATAAAAGAATAGTTATAAACAAGATTACCCACATTATCCACAGATAGATATGCACAAAACAGGTGTTTTGTTGAATAAATGTGTATAACTCTGAACATATATTGTTTTAAGAGTAGATTTTGGTGGTATAACTAAAATAGAGTCTAAAAATGCTGTGGAAAAGTTAAGCAAAAAAGAAATAGAAAAAATAGATAACATTATAGAAGGAATTTTTTAAAGCTATGTAGAAGTATAGACTCATAACAAGAACCAATATTTGAATTCTGAACTATTGATTACACAAAAATTTGGAGAGGGGCTGTTATTTATGAAGACTATAATTAATGGAAAAAATATTGAAATTACTGAAGGTCTTAAAGAAAGAGTAACAAAAAAGATTACGAAGTTAGATAAATTTTTTGATAAAGAATCTGAGGCACACGTAACATTGAGTGTCCAAAAGCTTAGACAGACAGCTGAAGTAACTATATCTTTTAATGGTATGGTTCTTAGAGCAGAAGAATCAAATGAAGACATGTACGTTTCAATTGATAAAGCTATTGATTTAATGGAAAGACAAATTAGAAAAAATAGAACAAGACTTGAAAAAAGACTTTATGACAATGATTTCAGAGTTGAGAGCTTTAATTTTACAGAAGAAGTTCCTGAAGAGAAAGAGTTCAAAGTGGTTAGATCAAAGAGATTTGCTATAAAGCCAATGGACATAGAAGAAGCAATTCTTCAGATGAATATGTTAGGTCATCAATTCTTTATGTTCTTTAATGCAGATACCAAGAGAAATAATGTAGTATATAAAAGAAAAGATGGCAATTATGGTTTGATTGAGCCAGAATTTTAAATAGAATTGTAAACATGGTTTAAATATAGAGTACAGTGCAGAGCTAGTTATTAATGAGGGTATCTTGGTAGAATATTTTTACTAAGATACCCTTTTATACTACTTATGCAGTACATACAACAGGTGGAAAATTGATTTGATGCCGGACACTTTTTATTTGTTTGATATGGACAATAACGTTAGCTACATCTGAAAGAGTTTTGTGAACACTAAACAAGATTATGCTGTATTAGAAATGTAGGTAAACGGGAAGGTAGCATAGGAACGCAAGTTACAGCCAATTGAGAGGTGTATATTTTGAAAAATTTAATCCTTATAGGTATGCCAAGTTCAGGGAAAAGCACGGTAGGAGTAATAATAGCAAAACATCTAGGAATGTCCTTTGTAGATACGGACGTTATTCTTCAGACACAGCAAAATAGGAAGCTACAGGAGATAATAAACACAGATGGTATAGATAAATTCTTAGAAATAGAAGAAAGTATAATTCTTTCCCTTAATTGTGAAAATACCGTAATTGCCACAGGAGGAAGTGCAGTATACAGCGAGAAGGCAATGGAACAATTAAAAGACAATGGAATGGTGATTTATCTAAATATAAATATGAAGACTGTAAACAAAAGATTAAAAAATATTAAAACCAGAGGTGTAGTACTAAGTCCAGGACAGACTTTGGAAGAAATGTATAAGAAGAGAAAGCCACTATATGAGAAATATGCAGATATTATTATTGATAGCTCTGAAAACACAACAGATGAAACAATAGAGGCTATTATTAAAAGCATTGAGAGATGAAGGCGACTGAATAACCAGCATCTCTTTTATAACGAGGCAACAAAATGTCTCCCACTTCTATAAGTGGCGGATACCGCTTTGGTTTTCAGGCAGTGAGAATATCTCCCGCCTTATTGAATCTAGGCGTTATAATATAGGAAATTAGAAGGATGGAATCTAACTCTCACGCCTCATTTGAGTACATGCTAAAGTAAAACTACAAGGTTTAGCCAATAGTAATTGACTTGCATCTATGTTATAATAATTCATTGAAAAATATTATTTGGTTAGAAATAATGTATCATTTTTGAGTATATTTTGAGCCTGCTTTAGGGTTATAACACGAAAAAAGAATGTTATATTAACGCCAAAAATTAAGTGCTATAAAAAAATGGAACAATAGAAAAGCATGTTAACGCCAAATGGGTCTAAAATAAAGGAAATATTCAATATAAATGTATTTTGGAGGAGTAAATGGAATTGTTAAATGGGTTAAATAAAGAACAAAAGGAAGCTGTACTTCACAATGAAGGGCCACTCTTAATATTGGCAGGTGCAGGTTCTGGTAAAACCAGAGTTCTTACACATCGAATTGCATATTTAATAAAGGAACAGGGAATATATCCATCAAGCATACTGGCTATCACATTTACCAACAAGGCGGCTAGGGAAATGAGAGAAAGAATAGATTCTCTTATTGGTGATTTGAGTAATGACATGTGGGTAGGTACATTTCACTCTATTTGCATAAGAATATTAAGAAGAGATATCGAAAGACTCGGATATGACAGAAGTTTTGTTATTTATGACACTTCAGATCAGCAGGTTGTAATTAAGGAATGTCTGAAAGAGCTAAACTTAAATGACAAGAATTTTCCTCCTAAATCAATGCTTGAAACTATAGGGAAGCAGAAGGACGAGCTAATTGATGCTGAGCACTTTGAAAAGCTTTATGCTTCTGACTTTAGAATGGGGAAAATAGCCAAAGTATATAAACTCTATGAGAAAAAGCTTAAAAGTAATAATGCACTTGATTTCGATGATATTATTATGAATACAATAAAGCTATTTAAACAATGCACAGAGGTATTAGAATACTATCAGAGGAGATTCAGATATGTTTTAGTAGATGAATATCAGGATACGAATACAGCTCAGTACACGCTAGTACGCTTATTGTCTGAAGCTCACCAAAACCTTTGCGTTGTAGGTGATGATGACCAGTCAATTTATGGATGGAGAGGCGCAAACATTCGTAATATTCTGGATTTTGAGAAGGACTTTAAGAAATGCAAGACCATAAAATTAGAGCAGAATTATCGTTCTACCCAAAATATACTTGATGCTGCAAACTTTGTTATCAGTAACAATACAGGCAGAAAGAACAAAAGTCTGTGGACAGAAAATAAAGGTGGTAGCAAGATTGTTGTATGTGAAAATGACAATGAGCATGAAGAGGCTTTGTACGCAGCAAGAGAGATTCAAAGATTAATAAATAGCGAAGACAGAAAGTATAAGGATTTCTCTATCTTATACAGAATAAATGCTCAATCCCGCGTACTAGAAGAAATGCTTATGCGTGAAGGTTTACCATACAAGATAGTTGGAGGGCAGAAATTCTATGACAGAAAAGAAATTAAGGATATCATTGCATATCTGAGATTAATACAAAATCCTGCTGATAATGTCAGCTTAAAAAGGATTATAAATGTTCCAAAACGAGGCATCGGAGATACTACAGTTGAACATGCTGAGAATATAGCCATTGAGAATGGATTATCTATATTCACTATAATATCTGATGCACAAGAATATCCGGCTTTAGGTAGAGCAGCACAAAAGCTGGATTCTTTTGCAAAAATGATATTGAGACTCAGGACGATGAAGGAAACTATGAGTATTTCTGAGCTGCTTGATATGGTAATAAATGATACAGGTGTTTTGAAAGAATATGAGGTTGAAAACACTGTTGAAGCACAATCAAGAGTAGAAAATATAAAAGAGTTGAAATCAGTTGCTTTAGAATTTGAAAAGCAAAATGAATTAAACAGTCTTGAGGAGTTTTTAGCTAATATATCGTTAGTTTCAGACTTAGACAATCTTGAGGAAGAGCAGGATTATATTGTTTTAATGACAATGCATAGCGCAAAGGGTCTTGAATTCCCAGTTGTATTTATTCCTGGATTAGAAGAAGGAGTTTTTCCAGGCTATAGGGCGATAACGGAGGGGCTAGAACAATTAGAGGAAGAACGTAGACTCTGTTATGTAGGTATAACACGTGCTAGAGAAAAATTATATTTATCAAATGCGAGGTTTAGAACTCTTTTCGGAAACTCAAGCTATAATAAGCCTTCTAGATTTTTATCAGAAATACCGGAACATTTGGTTGAATACCCATTTAAACCATCAAGAAGTTCCTTTGAAAAGGAAAATACATCTTGGGGTAAGACAACAACTTGGAGTAAGAATGGAACTTCAAGCTATACTGGAGCCTCGAGTTTTATGGCGACTCCTGGTAATGCACAAAATTTGAGCAACAATAGAACTCCAAGTTATGCAGGAACTTCTAGTTTTACTGGAACTTCTAGTAATGCAGGAACTACCAGTGCAACAAAGCCTATGGGCACTAGCGGAAGTACATCTCAAACATCAGGTACAAATAAAACCGTAGCTGGAGGTTCGCTAAAGGACTTGCTTAATTCTAATCTAGTATCTCGTGGGTTTGGAGGTACCAATATGTCTCCAAGTTCAACAGTTGGTTTAGGAAATCCATTAAAAAGTGCTGCTTCAAAAAGTATAGCAGCTACATCAGGTTTTAGTGTTGGAAATAAAGTAGAACATAAGAAGTTCGGAAGAGGAACTATATCGAAGGTTACTCCAGATAATGGTGATGAAATGCTTGAAATACAGTTTGAGGGAGCTGGCATGAAGAGGCTTATGGCTTCGATGGCAAATTTGAAGGTGTTGGAATAGAGACTTTGACATGTAAATTTATTGATAAATCACTGAAAGCCGATATGTTGAACTTCTGAGCAGGCTTTTGAGTTTGAATTGATTTAAGAGTAAAAAAGTTTTAGAGAAATTATATTTTTTCTAAAACTTTTTTTGTTTTACTGTGTATATATGTATATACAACGAAATGAGGAGCTATCACCTCCAAAAATATATAACTGTTGACTGCAATAAATAAGTATCTACAACAAAGTGAGATATTGGTGATAACTTAATAATGCTTTATAATTGATAACTTGTTGGGTTGGATATATGTACTTTATTGCAACAAAAGGGGTGTTAGTGTATTTGGAAGTTTCAGATTTAATGATATTAAGAGAATATAAAAAGAATAATAGAAAAGGCCTGGAACTTATATACGATAGGTATAAAAAATATGTATATACAATAGCATTCCACTATGCCGGAAATAAAGAAGATGCGTTGGATATAATGCAGGAAGTATTTATTTCAATTTTTAAAGCAATGAATACCTTTAAAGAGGAATATTCATTACTGCCATGGATTAAAAAAATTACAGTAAATAAATGCTTGAACTTCTTGAGAGGCAGGAAGGAAAAAATATCTCTTAATGAAACTACAGACAGTGGTGATGAACTGCAAAATATAATCAGTTCAAATGAAACAATAGAAAATACGGTAGTGTGTAAAGATACAAAAAAAGCACTTGAGGAGTCTATACAAAAACTTCCTGATAGAGAAAGAATGGCTATTTTATTAAGGCACATGAAGCAAATGAAGTATGAAGACATAGCAAGTACGATGAAATTGCCTCCGGGTACAGTAAAAACATTAATACATAAAGGCAGAAAATCGATTAAGCAGGATTTAGTTTTGCAAGGTATTTGGGAGGTATGAGAAAATGAGCTGCGACAATATAGATGCAACATTACTGCAGGATTATTTAGAAGAAACAATTGATCCACTAGAAAAAATATTTGTTGAAAGTCATTTAAATATATGTAAAGAATGTAGAAGAGAATTAACTGAGCTAAAACTTATGTTTTGGGATTTAAACAACAAAAGTAATTATGAGATTGAATATCCTGAGGAATTGAATACGCTTGGAACAAATTTAATTGACAATTTCTTAAATGAAGAAACAAAAATTGGTGTCAAGAAAGTTGTCAATATGCAGGTTAATAATTTAAAAATGTCTGGTAAGTTCTTGGAGTATATACCAGGTGCAAAACAAACCCCAAGAGTGCTTAAAAAGGCTTCAAAAGGATTGGCTAAAGGCTTGAAAAAAGGGGTAGGAAAGATGTTGGTAGCTAAATAATTTTAGCTTTTACAAAAAAAGTATTAAATTAGTAAAATTAATTATTATCTGGAGGCAACAATGCTGGTTTTTTATATAATAGGAAAGATATTTTTATATATATTGTTTACGCTGTTAATAATTCTTTTTATAGTACTTTCAGCTGTGCTGATTATTCCATTTAAATACTATTTTACTGGAGAAAGATTTGAGAATACGATTATTGAAGGCACAGCTTCATGGTTGTTCGGCGGTGCTAAAATGAAATTTAATTATAGTACAGAAAATGGATTTATTACAAGGGTTAACATATTGTGTTTCAAAATAAAGCTGGATAGTAGTAAGAAGCCTGATGCTAAGGATAAGAAGGATAACGAGAGTAAAAACAAAGATAAAGAAAAAAATGAGAAGCCTGCATACAGCTATTTTACTAAAGAAGTTTTAAAAAAAGGATTAGAGTGTATTTTAAAGGTGCTAAATCATTGCAAGCCCAGACAATTTCAATTACAAGCTAAAGTGGGATTTGATGACCCTATGTATACTGGTTTGCTGTATGGAATAATAGGTGCTGGATTTGCAATTTTAAATAAAAATAATATTAACCTACAGCCCACATTTGAAGAAGAGGGACTGGAAGGAAACTTTATAATTGGTGGAAGTATTCGCATAGGCTATCTATTACTAGTTGCGATAGGATTTGTGCTTACAAAACCTTTTAGGAGTATATTACTTAAAAATAGTAAATTAAAAATAAAAAGGAGATTAAAGACATGGCGAATTTCAATTGCAACGAAAGCATGAACGCGATTTTTGAGAAACTGGAAAATTTCTTAAAGACAAAAACTGTAGTAGGTGAACCAATGCAAATTGGTGATACAACAATTGTACCTTTCATTAGCCTTTGCTTTGGAGTAGGAGTTGGTGGTGGAAGCGGTACTGATTCACAAGGCAATGGCGGAGACGGTGGTGGCAGTGGTACTGGTGCAAAGATATCCCCAACAGCAGTATTAGTCATTAAAGGTGAAAAGGTTGAATTGCTTCCAATAAAGAAAAGTGGAGGACTTGACAAGCTTATTGACATGGTACCAGGAATTATTGAAAAAGTAACTGAGAAAAAAGAAGAAAAAGATATTGAGGAAAAAGTAGAAGAATGATTCTGGTAGGTTTGGAAGGCAAATGCCGAATAAATGCTTATAAGTAAATAAGCTGAATTGACTTTAATGTATAATTATTTGATAAAATTATGCGTTAAAGTCAATTTTGGTTTAAGTTAAATTAATTTAAAAACTGCTTTAGGTAATTTTATGAGAATAACGCTTTTAAATACGTTGACGGCACTAATCCAAACAAATAAAATAGTAATTGGAAATGTTTTTCGGATAAACACTTAAAACTACTGCTCATAATAACATTTTAGTTGTTGAAATTTAACCAGATAGTCGATATATTAAGAATATATGTATTTTATATACCATTTTTAAAATATCACGTACTGAGTGATAAATTAAGTTTTGATAAATAATAAAGACATTGAATAGTTAGCTAAAATCAATCGGAGGAATACAAATGGGAAAACGCAATTTTATCCTAGTGCTAATATTTTCATTAATAATTACTACTGTGCCGAACGTCAATGCGGTGAGTACATATCGTAATAAGGAACTCACTCAAGCGGTTGAATTTGGATTTGGTGCTTATCGTTCGGACAACCCGTCGGTTACGTACAAGCAATTTATGAAAATGCTAGACCGCACAGTTGAACTTGCCGATGCATCAAAACTCGCAAAATGGAAGGCATGTTTGCCGCTAGCTCGTAAATCGGACAAAAAGATTACCCGATTCAACGCTATGCTTGCGGTATTATATACAGCAAATACTCTAGGCAGTAATTATACGGAGTTTAACACTGAGTGGGGTTCGCTGAACACTAAAATCGGCGAGCCTTGGAGTTCCTGCATTGCAGACACAAAAATATTTGGTAACTGGCCATTCACAAAAGTATCAAAAGGGTTTGTAAACGATAAATATGTTTATGATTGGGATAATTACGCAGTAGCTTATTTCTACGGTATGGCAAGGTCTTCTCACAATACCGGAAACCGTTTGTTCGATTATGATTCAGCAAAAAACTCGATGCGTCCCTCAGTACCTTTGACCTATACAGAAGCGCTGTTAGTTTCTTCACGTCTATATTGGTCCTACATACAGCCAGAACGTGCACTGACTGAATCGGATAAGAAAATCCTTGCAGAAGCCGAACGTAGACGTGAGGCGATACAAAACAGTCACACAAACGTAACGGTAACTGGCAAAAAATACTATGTCTCAAACTCTGGCAACGATAATAACGATGGGCTATCGCCACAAACTTCATGGAATACGATTACAAAAGTGAACAACGTGAAACTAAACCCCGGTGATGGTGTGTTTTTCAAGCGTGGCGATTTATGGCGTTCCCAATTGCTAATTTGTCAGAATGGTATAACCTATTCTGCATACGGAGAGGGAGACAAGCCCCGTATTTTCGGCTCTCCTGAAAATGGCTCAGGTGCTGAGAAGTGGAAGCTGCTTGAAGGTACAAAAAATATCTGGGTGTTTTATAAAGACATGCAGGATTGCGGTGGAATTGTGCTCAACAATTCTAAGGTTGCAGGCAAATATTGCGCTTACTGGAATGGTACACGTTATATGGATTTAGGCAAAAGCCCGCTTTTAGGTGATAATTCTGACGAAACGCTAAGAAAGGCAAAGCCGTTTGATGTGAAAACCATCGACAATCTACGTTTCTTTAACAAAATAAGCTATGCAGATGAAAACTATTACAGCCGGAGTGGAGAATTATACTTGCGCTGTGATGCAGGGAACCCGGGCATTGTTTATAATTCAATTGAATTTATTACTGGATTTGCTAATGACGAAAGTTGTCAGGCACTAGTGTCGCTTGCTTCAGACAGCATAGTTGATAACCTGTGCCTCAAATTCTGCTCAAGTGGAGCATATATGGGTGACCAAGGCCATACGAATGAAATATTACAAAACTGCGAGATTGGCTATATCGGAGGAACCATGTGGATGGGTTATACAGGACATAACTATGGCGGAAACGATTTTGGTTGTCTGATTAACCGTTCAGGTGATGGAGTTCTTATGGGCGGATCAAATAATAAATGTATTAATAACTATATTTATCAAGTATGGGATAACGCAGTAACAGTTGAAGCGAGCGGAGAAAAGGATCAACTTATTGAAAACAACTATATCGAATATTGCCATGGTGGGTTAATGACTGGCGGTTGGAATATGGTTGATGTCAACGAACCGCAATATGAGAATATCACTTTTGCAAACAATTATGTAATGTGGATGGGCCGATTTAATAATTGGTCGCACTTCTACGATGGATTGGATAACGGAGGTGCCCAGATATTAATATCCAATAATCCTGGCAATCGCAATATTAAGTATATAAACAATGTTTTCTATGAATCGCTTGACAATCCGATTGTAACGTATTATAACTATGACCCAAAACAGCCAATCACATTCTCTGGAAATACATATATACAGCTTAATGGAGGGTTACTAATAGATTACGAGCATTACACTAAGAACAAGAGTGGTAAATATGTATTGCATAAGGGGGATATTTATTACTATAACGACGATGCTTTGCAAACAATAAATAGTGTCCTTGGAGACAGGACTGCTACTGTGCTGCCAATGTCATTCATTGGTAGAGGGAAAAAAGAGCAAGCCAATCATAAATGAGTTTTTTATTTTGGAATAAAATATTCGCTTGTATTTATTTTAAGTTGTAGAATCAATGGTTGAAGTAATAGGAACAATAAGACCTGCGGGTACACAGCTTATATAAAAACAGGGCTGCAAAGGCAATGTAGCTTGAACGAAGTGAAAGCTAGCGTCTTTAGGCGCTAGCCGGTAACAAGCCCTTATAGGGTTAACTCAAGTCTTGACTTGTAAAATTGATAATAAAGTTATAGCGAGGCAAGAAAATGTCCCCCACTTCTATAAGTGGCGGGTACTGCTTTGGTTTTCAAGCGGTGAGGATATCTCCCGCCTCGTTGAAACGCCGATGATGTAATGAAATTTTTCTACAATCGAAAAATATCATTTTGAATCTAGGCGTTATAATACTGACCCTATGAAAAATATAAAAAACAATCTCAACAAGGGTTAAACAAGAGGCTATGTCAAAAGGGTGTACACATTTTTACTAAAATGATATAATCGTAGTCGTTATATATAATTTACAATTTATCGTGAAATAGCATAAAGTATTTCCATATACCTATTTATGTTATTACTTATAAGGAAAAATATAGAAGGACAAAATAAGTATTCAAACTTTGGTAATGTTATTATACAGTTAAAATTGGAAATCCTTATAAAGAAGGAGTGAGTTATATGAAGATAAAAAAAGTGAATTTAAAAAATTTTATGCTGTTTAATTCTCTTGATATGGAATTCTCACCCAATATAAATATTATTTCTGGTGAAAATAGCACTGGGAAAACGGCTTTGCTAAAGGTATTATATGCAACTACAAAAAGTTTATATGAATGGCAAAAAGGCAAAACTGATTTTACCAAGGATAGTTATGAACAAATTTTAGTATCTAAATTAAATGGTGTTTTCAAGCCTGATGATGATAAAATAGGTAGATTAGTTGGAAGGCAACAAGGAAGTAATCGTACAGATTTAAATATATTATTCGATAATGATAAAAAAATTGAGTATGGTTTTGGGAATAGACAAGAAAAACACTTAGAACTTAATATAGCGAACGAACTGATTTCAGCTGATTTTTCACCTGTATTTATTCCTCCAAAAGAAATCATATCGTCAACTGGCAATTTTACATCTCTATATGATGATTATCATATTGGCTTTGATGAGACATATTATGACTTAGCTAAACTTTTACTTAAACCATTAAAAAAGGGACCAAATACAAAACAGCAAAATACTGTATTGGAGTCCTTTGATGCAATTATGAATGGTAATGTTGTTCAAAGAGAAAATAGATTTTATCTTAAAGTTAAAGGTTGTGGGGAATTTGAAATGGGGCTTGTTTCAGAGGGATATAGAAAACTTTCTACAATGACATACTTGATCTTATCAGGTAGTCTTGATAAAAATGCAATGCTTTTCTGGGATGAGCCTGAAAGCAATATGAACCCTAAAATGATAAGGCATATGACGGAAGCCCTTGTTGAGCTATCTAAAATGGGTGTACAAATCTTTGTTACCACTCATAGCTATTTTGTTCAGCAATGCTTTAATTTAATTGCTAGCTATCCAAAAGCTAATAAAAGCAAAATTGATATTAAGTTTATATCTTTATATAGAGAAGCTGAAACAAATAATCTAATAGCTGAAACTGCTAAAAGCGTAAATGACTTACAAAACAATTCCATAATGGAGGAGTTTGACGGAATCTATAATAGGGAGCAGGAGTTGATGTAATGATTGAAAGCGGAATTGACTTCTGTTTCTCTGAAAGTTATAACGTGGTAAAGTTTGATGAAACATCTTTTTATAGCTTATTTAAATCAAGTATGCCCAATGGAAAGGGAATAGATTTTTTTGCAGATTCAGAAGATAAACTTTTGCTGATAGAGGTTAAGAATTGTTTAAACCACGAATCTGAGAATAATTGGAGAACTCAGGTATCTTATACAAAAATAAATGGAAATACACTTGAAGAAAGCTTTGATATTGAAGTTGCCAAAAAGGTTCAATCAACAATAGCATGTATTGTTGGTGCAAACACGGGCTATGACTATAGCAATTCAGATGAATTAAAACCTCTTTTTAAAGCTATTTCAAGTAACAAATTTGCAAAAGGAACAAAAACTATTGAAGTAATTCTTTATTTAGAAGGAAATTTTAAAAGCAGAACTCGCTCTAAAGACATGATTATGAAAAGGATACAAGATAAAGTAAAAGAAAAATTAAAATGGTTAAATTGCAATATCCGAGTAGTAGATTATAATACTCATGGGAATAGGTATTTTAAAACTGAGTATATACATATTTCTGGCTAAAACAAAAGTAATAAAGAGCTAACCGAGACAATCAGCTAAACGAATTTTAGTATGATGTTAAAATTAATTGAACATGTTTAGGATATAATCCGATTATTGTTTCTGTCTATCTAATGATGATTAGTAAATCTATGAGCCTGAAAATCCAAACCAAGTTTGAAAAGGGAGCTGATTTTATGAAAGTTATTATGTTTTATCTAGGCATGGTGGCAGGAGCTGTACTTCTGGAGCAGATGGTCATTGCGACTAAAATCATGAGGATAGAATAAACTTATATTGGATATGTCCGTTAATAATATGTTAGAGTACATGGGAGGTTCGATTCCTCCCTGCTCCGCCATTTATAGCAATTAAAGCAGGGATAAAAATAAACATTTCAAGTGTATTCCTTGAAGAAACACCCTATAGGTAACTGAACTGGTTGTACAATATCATAACACAAAAATGTTATTCAATGTTCATGTTACATACATTCTCTTTCTACCAATATGACTAAACAATTAAATACTAGAAAGCTCCCAACCGATTTCTTCCAAAATAAAACTTGACTCCCATCATAAAATCACATATAATTAATATAATTTATTGATTTATTACTTTACAACTTTAACAAAATAAAGTAACGCAGTGGTAAATAATCTTTATACGATTTAAGATAATACAAAAACTTCTAAGGGGAGAACGATTTATGTCAAAGTGGAAAATATATACGCCAGATGGTGTACAGGATATTTTGTTTGATGAATGTTATGCTAAAAGGGAATTAGAAAATAAAATTCGTAATACATTTAGAGCCTATGGCTATTATGAAGTTGAAACTCCTACGATAGAGTTTTTTGATGTGTTTTCTTCAGAAGTAGAGCACTTTCCGCAGGAGTCAATGGTTAAATTTTTTGATCAAAAGGGAAGAATACTTGTCTTAAGACCTGATATAACAGTTCCTGTGGCAAGAATTACAGCAACTAAGAATCGTGATGTAAAGCTACCTATTAAATATTCATACATAGGCAATGTATTTAGGTTTAACGAAGTTGGCGGAGGTCGCCAGAATGAATTTACACAGGCGGGTGTTGAGCTTGTAGGTGATTACTCATCTGAAAGCGATGCAGAGATAATTGCTATTGCGATAAACATACTTAAGACTGCAGGTTTAGAGAACTTCCAGATTGATATTGGTCAAGTTGAATTCTTTAAAGGTTTGGCAGAAGAGGCTGGTTTTACTAATGAAGACACAATAAAAATGTCAAAACTCATTGATAGAAAAGATATAGTTGGAGTTGAAGAAATAGTAAACAAATATCAAATGACTGATGAGCTAAGAAAGCTCATATTAAAGCTTCCTGGTTTATTTGGTTCTATCGAAGTTATAGAAGACCTCAAGAAAGCTACTAAGAATATCAGAAGCAAAGCAGCTTTAGAGAATATTGAAGAAGTAATTGGAATACTTGGTGATTACGGATTTACTAAGTACATTTCTGTTGATTTTGGAATGCTAAAAGGACTTAATTATGATACAGGCATAATATTCAGAGGATTTACGCATGGTGTAGGCTTTCCAATACTTTCTGGAGGCAGATATGACAGCTTAACCTCCAGCTTTGGCAGAGATTGCCCAGCAACTGGATTCTCATTAGGAATAAATATGTTGATGACTGCACTTGAAAAGACACAAAAGCCTTTAGAAAAGCCAAGTGTAGATTCACTAATTTGCTATAAGAAAATAAATAGAAAAAATGCAATTGAGATAGCGGAAGCTCTTAGAAAACAGGCAATGAATATTGAAACATTTGTTTTGACAGATGAAATTGAGCAGGGTATAAGCTACGCTCAATCAAAGCAAATCGGTGGTGTAATTTTCATTGAGGACAATGGCAAAATTACAATTCATGACATAGTTAACAATACTACAAAAGAAACAAGCTATGATGAGCTACTCAACAAGTAAGCACGCTTTATACAAATAAAAAAAAGCTGCATTCATACAGATGGATTAATTAAGCATTTTTTAAATAAGGGTTATAGACATATTTATTAAAAAGTTTAGAGATAGATAATTAATTGGAGGTTAACATTTTATGAGATATTTGACAATTGCACTTTCAAAGGGAAGGCTTACGGATGTAGCGATAGAACTATTTGAAGGAATAGGAATTGACTGCACAGAGCTTAAGTCTTCAACAAGAAAGCTTATACTTTCAGATGAAAAAAATAAAATTAAATTCTTTTTAGCAAAGCCTGCTGATGTTCCTACATATGTCGAATACGGAGCTGCTGACATAGGAATTGTTGGAAAGGATACAATACTTGAAGAGGGCAGAAACTTATATGAAGTACTAGATTTAGGGTTTGCAGCGTGCAGAATGTGCCTTGCAGGACCAGCAGCACTTGAAGGTAAAATAGAAGAGCAAAATATAAAAAGAGTCGGAACAAAGTATCCAAATATAGCTAGAAATTATTTTGAAAAAACCAGAAGAGAAAGCGTTGAAATAATTAAGCTGAATGGTTCGGTTGAGCTTGCTCCATTGGTTGGTTTAGCTGAGGTTATTGTGGATCTCGTTGAAAGTGGTCGTACATTAAAAGAAAATGGTTTGGTAGTACTTGATACAATTGCTGATATAAGTGCTAGAATGATTGTAAATAGAGTTAGTATGAAAATGGAAAATGAACGTATACAGACAATAATTACTGGAGTTTCAGAACAGCTAAAAAACTTGAAGGCTTAATTTGTATTAGCCAGTGGTACCGATAAAATGCAGATTGACTAAAGAATTATAAGCCCAAATTGTGCATAGAGATTGTTAAGGAGGTAAAAATGTTTAACATTGTAGATTTGCGTAAGAACAATGATGAAATAACTGAAAATGATTTATATACAAAATTAATTCAGAGAACAAAGTCCAACGACGGTACAAGTATTATTAATACTGTAGCTAAAATCTTGGAAGATGTAAAAAACTCTGGAGATAAAGCTTTAAGAGAGTATAGCAAAAAGTTTGACAATGCTGATATAAAAGAAATCAGAGTAACAGAGGCTGAATTTACTGCCGCATATGATGCAGTGGATGCCGAGTTGCTACAAACTATTAAAAAATCTCAACAGAATATTTGGAGTTTTCATGAAAAGCAGCTACAGAATAGTTGGATTAGTCCAAAAGAAGACGGCTCTATGCTTGGACAATTGGTTCGACCTATAGAAAAAGTCGGCTTATATGTTCCAGGTGGAACAGCTCCACTAATATCTTCTGTTTTAATGACTGCTGTTCCAGCGAAAGTTGCAGGAGTTTCAAAAATAATTATGTGTACTCCTCCATCTAAAGATGGTAGTGTGAATCCAGCCATATTAGTTGCAGCTAGAGAAGCTGGTGTTGGTGAAGTGTATAGAGTCGGCGGTGCTCAAGCTATTGCAGCAATGGCATATGGAACAGAGTCCATACCAAAGGTAGATAAAATATGCGGACCTGGAAATGTATATGTGGCAACAGCAAAAAGACTGATATATGGAGACTGTGATATAGACATGTTCGCAGGTCCAAGTGAAATATTAGTAATAGCTGATTCAACAGCAAGACCAGAATATGTTGCAGCTGACCTGCTTTCTCAGGCAGAGCATGATAAATTAGCATCATCGGTTTTAATTACAGATGATGAAAGTCTTGTGAAGAAGGTCACTGAACAGCTTGAAAAGCAGATCAATAGATTGAGCAGAAAAGCGATAATTGAAAAATCATTAGAAGACTATGGATTTGTTGTTCTAGTTGACAATATTGAACAGGCTATAGAAGTATCTAATAACATTGCTCCTGAGCATCTTGAAATATGCATAAATGAGCCTATGAGCATGTTAGGTCTTATAAAGAATGCAGGTGCGATATTTGTAGGAAATTACTCTCCAGAGCCTTTAGGAGATTATATGGCAGGACCAAGTCACGTTCTCCCTACTAGTGGAACTGCAAGATTTTCTTCACCTGTGAATGTAGACCAGTTTTTAAAAAAATCAAGTTTGATATATTATAATAGACAAGCTCTTGAGAAAACCAGCAACGATATTGTTAGATTCGCTGAGGCAGAGTTATTAGATGCTCATGCAAATGCAATTAAAGTGAGATTTGAATGATTTAACTAATAAGAGATTAAGTTTTAAGTATTAATGATTGAACCAATTTTAATGGATAGGTTTACAAGTTATTTAAGACGAAGTAGGCATGGAGGTTAGAATGATAGAAGAATTAATAAGACCTGAGATAAGGGCTTTTACACCATATAATGCTAATCAGCAGCCATATAAGATTAAGCTGGATGCTAATGAGAGCCCGTTTAATTTATCATTATCAGTAAGAGAGAAATTATCTGAATTTATAAAGAATGATCCCCAGCTCAATTTGTATCCAGATACTGACTCAATTCAATTAAGAAAAGCTCTAGCTGAACATTGGGATGTGGATGAAGAAGGCATAGTAGTGGGTACTGGTTCAGATCAGCTAATTCAGGTGTTGTCCAGTGTATTTGTTGGTGTTGAAGATAAGGTTGTTTATCCTGTACCTTCATTTAGTATGTATAGGGATGCTTGTATAATTGCAGGAGGTACTCCAGTAAAATATGTGCTTGACCCTAATAATAAATTTGAATATTCAAAAGAGACTATTATTGCTGCATATGAAAAAGAACAGCCAAAAATTATTTATATTTGCAATCCAAACAATCCTACCGGGAACATAATGCCAAATGAAGATATCCTTGAAGTGGTAAGATATTGTCGGAATTCTATAGTAGTAGTTGATGAAGCTTATGCAGAATTCTGCGATACAACAGTAATTCCATACATTAAGAATTATGAAAATCTTTTAGTTATGAGAACATTTTCAAAGGCATATGGTTTGGCTGGTATAAGATGTGGGTATTCTATATCATGTAAAAATCTGGCGAATGCTATTAATCTGGCTAGACCACCATATAATATAAGCTCAGTATCACAATATACTGCTCAATTAGTTTTATCTGATAAAGAAGAGATAAACAAAAATATTTCATATTTAGTAGAACAAAGAGAGTGGATGAGTGAAAAATTGGCTAAGATTAAAGGAATAGAGGTCTTTAAATCATATGCTAATTTTATACTTGTGAAACTTGATAATTGCAATGAAGTATATAAAAAGCTATGTGAAAAAGGCATGTTTGTCAGGGCATTTGGTCAGGCGCCTTTGCTAGCTGGATGTCTTAGAATAAGCATTGGTACAAATGAACAAAACACCATTTTTCTTGATGAACTAGCTACTATCTGTTATAATAATTAGCGAACATTATATTAAAAAAGCAGAAAAAAGTTCGGCATGCATTTTTGGAATGGGGGAATACTTTTGCGAGAAGGATTGGTAGAAAGAAATACTAAAGAGACTCAAATTAAGATAAAGATTAATCTTGATGGTAAGGGTGATTGCAATTCTCATACTGGTATAGGTTTTTTTGACCATATGTTAGTTTTATTTACAAAACATGGATTGATGGATGCAGAATTCGATGTGAAGGGAGACCTTGAGGTTGATGCGCATCACACAGTTGAGGATACAGGCATTTCATTAGGATTAGCTATTAGGCAGGCTTTAGGTGATAAAAAGTCAATTAAAAGATATGGTACAGCTTTTGTGCCTATGGATGAGTCTCTTGTTCAGGTGTCTCTAGATTTAAGTGACAGACCGTTTCTTGTTTTTGATGCTACTTTTTCTCAGCAAATGGTTGGGCAAATGGACACCCAGTTAGTTGAAGAGTTTTTTAGAGCTGTAGCATTTAATGCGGGAATAACACTACATATAAAGCTATTACATGGAACTAATTGTCACCATATAATTGAAGCAATGTTTAAAGCCTTTGGAAGAGCATTAGATGAAGCAACAAAAATTGATACAAGAATAGTAGGAGTTATGTCCACAAAAGGAACGCTTTGATAAAAACTATTTAGGAGGTAAAAAAATGCTAATTAATAACACGGATTTTATTAGATTGCCATTATTTATTAAGGGAAAAGTTAGAAATGTATATGATTTGGGTGATAAGCTTCTGATTGTTGTAACAGATAGAATATCAGCTTTTGACGTTATATTTTCTGAATTAATACCAAATAAGGGAGTAGTTCTTAATAGCATCTCAGCTTTTTGGTTTGATTATACAAAGGATGTTATTGGAAATCATGTAATAACTACTAACGTAAACGAGTATCCAAAAGAGTTATCAGCTTTTAAAGAGGAGCTTGAAGGCAGATCAATGCTTGTAAAGAAAATTGAAATGGTTCCTGCTGAGTGTATAGTAAGAGGATATTTAGAGGGCTCTGGTCTTAAAGAATATAATGAAACAGGATGCATATGTGGTATAAAGCTGCCAGCAGGTCTAAAACAAGCTGACAAGCTCCCTGAACCTATATTTACTCCTTCTACAAAAGAATCAGAGGGTCATGATATAAATGTTTCATTTGAAGGACTCTGTGACAAGATTGGAACTGAAATGGCAGAGAAGCTAAGAGATGCAAGCATCAAGTTGTATCTAAAGGCTAGTAAACATGCTGAAAGTAAGGGGTTAATTTTAGCAGATACTAAGTTTGAGTTTGGTATAGCCGATGGAGAATTAGTTGTTGCTGATGAAGTGTGTACACCAGATTCATCAAGATTTTGGGCAATGGATGAATACGAGCCAGGTAGAGCTCAGAAGAGCTTTGATAAGCAGTATTTAAGAGAATATCTTGAAACACTTACATGGGACAAACAGCCTCCAGCTCCTCAACTTCCACAAGAAGTAATTGAGAAGACTGAGGCTAAATATATAGAAGCTTATGAGAGAATAACAGGAATAAAATTTAAATAATTAAATTACTATGGAGAACAAGTGTGAAAGAAATATAAAAACAAATATAAAAACAAATGAAGGAGGTACCGAGCCCATGCCATTTCTGTCATTATGTTTTTGTACGAAATGCTGGGCATGGGCATAAATATGATTGCTATAATTGACTATGGCGTTGGTAATTTGGCAAGTGTAAACAAAGCATTGAGTTTTATTGGATTCGAGTCAAAGGTGACCTCAGATCACAGCGAAATATTAGCTGCCGATAAGGTAGTTTTACCAGGAGTTGGTGCTTTTGCCGATGCTATGAATAGTCTTGAAAAAATTAATATGATACCTGTTATAAATGAAGTTGTTGAAAAAGGAACACCATTATTAGGTATTTGTTTAGGCATGCAGTTATTATTTGATTACAGTACTGAGGGTGGAGAAAAGGTCAGAGGTCTTGGATTGTTAAAAGGCAGTGTTACTCAATTTCCTCTAGACATGGGATTAAAGGTTCCGCATATGGGTTGGAACAGCCTTAGTATTAAGCAGAATAATGGTATTTTTAAAGGTATAAAAGAAAATAGTTATGTGTATTTTGTTCACTCATACTGTCTGTCTGCTCAGAATGATTCTGATGTAGCGGCAACCTGCCAATATGGAATAAAATTTGACGCAGCAGTTTGCAAGGACAATATTATGGGAACGCAGTTCCATCCGGAAAAGAGTGGAGATGTGGGACTAAATATACTTAGAAATTTTGCAAAAATGTAAAAGCTAGTAAATAATATAAAAAATAAATACAAATAAGAACCGAGTCCATGCAGTACTTTGGTGCAGTTTTGTACCAAATGGAGGGCATGGATTATTCATGGAGGAGTACCTTGAATAAAATGATTATTTATCCTGCAATTGATATTATTAATGGAAAATGCGTTAGACTACAGCAGGGTAGCTACAGTGACGTTACGGTATTTGGCGATAATCCAGTAGAAATGGCATTGAAATGGGAAAGCCAAGGAGCAGAATATTTGCATTTGGTGGACTTAGATGGTGCTAGATCAGGGAACTCTGATAATGCTGAGGTTATAAAGCAAATAGCTAGTAAGCTAACTATTCCTGTTCAGCTAGGCGGAGGTATTAGAAGCCTTGATACTATTGAAACTATTATTTCAAATGGCGTAAGCAGAGTGATTTTGGGGACATCTGCTGTTAATGACCCTGAGATGCTAAAGCTGGCTCTTAAAGAATATAAAGAGAAAATAGTAGTTGGTATAGATGCAAAGGATGGAATGGTGGCTATTCACGGTTGGGAGAAAACCAGCGATTTTACAGCTATTGATTTTGCAAGGAAGATTGAAGCTTTAGGTACAAAAACAATTATTTATACTGATATATCTAGGGATGGGATGTTAAAAGGGCCCAATCTTGAAGCAATGAGTGAAATGGCAAGATCAGTAGGAATAAATGTAATTGCATCTGGTGGAGTAAGCTGCTTAGAAGACATAACCAATTTGAAATCTACTGGCGTAAGTGGTGTTATTGTTGGAAAAGCATTATACACAGGAAACATTGATTTGAAAGAGGCAATAGATTCTTTAAAGGAGTAAAAAGATGCTTACTAAGAGGATTATTCCTTGCTTGGATGTTCATGCAGGCAGGGTGGTAAAAGGTGTACAATTTGTCAATATAATTGATGCTGGAGATCCAGTTGAAGCGGCAGCTTTTTATGATAAGGCTGGAGCAGATGAACTGACCTTTCTCGATATAACAGCATCTTCAGATGCCAGATCTATTATGCTTGATGTAGTAAGACGTGTAGCAGAACAAGTATTTATTCCCTTTACAGTTGGTGGTGGAATTAGAACAGCTGAAGATTTTAGAGAAATTCTTAAAGCCGGAGCTGATAAGGTAGGAGTTAATTCCGCGGCACTTAAAAGACCTGAGCTAATATCAGAGGCTGCATGGAAATTTGGAAGTCAATGTGTTGTACTGGCAATTGATGCAAAGAAGAGACAGGATGGTTCTGGTTGGGACACATATCTAAATGGTGGTAGAGTTAATACAGGCAAAGATGCAGTCGAATGGGCTATTGAAGCAGAAAAGCTAGGTGCAGGTGAGATACTTTTAACCAGCATGGATAAGGATGGAACAAAGGACGGCTATGACATTGACCTTACTAGAACAATATCCCAAAATGTTAAAATACCTGTAATTGCATCAGGGGGAGCCGGAAAAATGGAACACTTTAAGAATGCATTAGTTGAAGGAAAAGCTGATGCAGTGCTAGCAGCTTCATTATTTCATTTTAGGGAAATGGAAATCAGAGATTTAAAGCAATATTTAAATACAAATGGAATTGAAACTAGAATATAATTCGGTTAAAATCTGTACTTATAAGCTAAAGAGTGTTAAAATTTTACAAGAGGTAAACTGAACTATAATTATACAATATTTAAAATATATGTATAAGAATTATAATATAAAAATCAAAATTAATAAATAAAAAACCTTTTAATATATTTAAGTCAAAAGTATGGAGGATTACAAAATGAATAATTTAAAGGAAGCATTGAAGTTTGATGAAAAGGGGCTTATTCCTGTAGTTACACAAGATTGCACATCAAAAGATGTTTTAATGGTAGCTTATATGAATGAGGAAGCTTTTGATAAAACAATAGAAACCGGTAAGGCACACTATTTCAGCAGAAGCCGCAATAAGCTCTGGCTAAAAGGCGAAACATCAGGACACTTTCAGATTGTAAAAACAATTAAGCTTGATTGCGATGGAGATACAATACTGATTGAAGCAGAGCAAATAGATGCAGCTTGTCATACTGGAAGCAAGACATGTTTTTATAGAACAATGATAAATGAAAAGTGGGAAGAAAATATAGAAATAGTTGATGATGAAAAGCCTACTGCTCAGATTCTTGAAGATGTTTATAATGTTATTGTTGACAGAACAATACATCCTAAAGAAGGCTCATATACAAATTACTTATTTACAAAAGGGTTAGATAAGATATTAAAAAAGGTAGGGGAAGAAGCGTCAGAGGTTATTATTGCTGCTAAAAACAAATCTAAGGATGAAATTAGATATGAAGTATCTGATTTAATGTATCATTTATTAGTATTATTAGTTGAAAGAGGTCTGACTCTTGAAGATATTTATGGAGAGTTAAAGGGAAGAAGATAAGTGAAAAATAATTTACTGAGTATAGATGAATATAGAAACAATCCAGAATTCTATTTTTGTAAAAGCTTACGTTGTGCTGATAAAAACAACTTGAATGATGCATATAAAAATCTGCAAAAAGCTTTAGAATTAGAGCTGGATAATTCTGAATACAGATTTAATATTGCCTGTTTCTTGTCTGAAATGAAGCGTCCTAGAGAAGCAAACAGAATATTCAATGACATACTTTTGAACTATGATCCTACTATGTTTGAATGCTATTTTGGGCTAGGCTGTAATAGTTTTGAACTTGGTGATTATGAAAAAGCTGCAGAATATTTTGAAAAATATCTCTACTTTGATAATGATGGAGATTATTGCGAAGAAGTAGCAGAGATGATTTTTTATTTAAAGATTTATGAAAATATATCAAATGGTGATCTGTTTGATAAACGTTCAAATGCTAGTCTAAGATATGCAAAAAAGTACATTCAAGAAGACAAACTCAATAATGCTACTAGGGAGCTATGTAAATCAATAAGTTTAAATCCTTTTAACATAGATGCAAGGAATTTGCTTACTTTAACTTTGATAGAACAGCAGAATTATGAACATGCACAGTATATTGGTACGACTGTCAGACTAATTGATAATTATAATATGTGGGCGCATTGTTTATGCTTATATGTTCTTTTACATGAAGGAAAACATAGCAGGGTAAAAAAATTCATAGATACATTGACTCTAGGAGATATAGAGAGTAGAGAAGATGTTCTTTGTGCAGTCACCACATTAATAGTATTTAATAGAGTTGATGAGCTTATTTTACTTTTAGAAATGTATATAACGCAGTATGCTGATCAACTCATTTTTTCTGCTCTTTTATTAGGATATGCCTTCACACAAAGTTTGGAGAAGTTTGATGAAATATATAAAGTCTTACTATCTTTGGGCAAAGAAAATGATGAACTAATAGAATGGTTAAAACAAATTAAAAACCATATAAATTCTTCTTCATCAAATGGAATAGTGCTTCCAATTGATGAATATTGTAAAGTGTTTAGTATATGTTCAGAAATTAAGAATCCCATGTATGACCCAATTAGATACAAAAAGGTATATGAACAGATACGTAAGCCAAAAGCAAAACTACACAAAAAGTATATGCCAATAATAGATTGTGCAATAAAGCATAGGGAAATAATGTATATCCAATGTTATAGAAAGGAAATAATAAGTATATTAGATAACTGTATAAGAAGTGCTGAAAATCCGATTGATGTTGCTAACTGTAGTATAGAAGCATATTCTGCAGTACTTGAGTATAACTATTGTAGGTTATTCAATATTGAATGCAAAAAAGAGGATTTGATAGAAAAGTATAACGTTTCAGCTGTATTATTTGGTAGTGCTTTAAAACATTTTAAATTAGATTTCGGTAATAAATTAGTCTTTTAATTTGCAGATTTACAGTGATTCAGCGAAATTATATGCAAATTAAAGAAAAAGTCATAAATTACAAGTATAAATTGAATTTATTTAAAAATACAGCTTTTTTTACGGATATAGAATATTTGAAAATATTTTATTCAATATATATTATAATAACATAATAATTAGCACTCGGTTATGGTGAGTGCTAACAGAAACGATTCTAGGAGGTAAAACGATGAAAATAAAACCATTAGGCGATAAAGTAGTTATTAAAATGCTTGAGTGTGAAGAAACTACAAAAAGTGGTATAGTATTGCCAGGCAGCGCGAAGGAAAAACCACAGGTTGCTGAGGTTGTAGCGGTAGGACCTGGAACAGTTGTTGATGGAAAAGAAGTTAAAATGGAAGTAAAAGTTGGAGATAAAGTACTTACAAGTAAATATTCTGGAACCGAAGTAAAGCTTGACGGTGAGGAATATACTATTTTAAAGCAGGGCGACATTCTTGCTGTTGTTGAATAATTTTATAGGAGGCATTATAAGATGGCTAAGGACATAAAGTTCGGAGAAGACGCTAGACGCGCACTTGAAAAGGGTGTTAATCAATTAGCTGATACAGTAAAAGTAACACTTGGACCAAAAGGAAGAAATGTAGTTCTTGATAAGAAATTTGGCTCACCTTTAATTACAAATGATGGTGTTACTATAGCTAAAGAGATTGAGCTTGAAGATAAATTTGAAAATATGGGTGCTCAGTTAGTTAAAGAAGTTGCTACAAAGACAAATGATGTAGCTGGTGATGGTACTACAACAGCAACTCTTCTTGCACAGGCAATTATCAGAGAGGGTATGAAGAATGTTGCTGCAGGAGCAAACCCAATGATTTTGAAGAAGGGTTTACAAAAAGCTGTTGATGTTGCAGTTACAGGAATAAAGTCAAACAGTCAGAAAATTAAGGGAAAAGAAGACATTGCAAGGGTTGCAACTATTTCTGCTAACGATGAAGTAATTGGAAGTCTTATTGCAGATGCAATGGAAAAGGTAACAAATGACGGTGTTATAACTGTTGAAGAATCAAAGACAATGGGAACAAATCTTGAAGTTGTAGAAGGTATGCAGTTTGATAGAGGATATTTATCAGCTTATATGGTTACTGATACTGATAAATTAGAAGCTGTTTTAGATGACCCATACATTCTTATTACAGATAAGAAGATTTCTAACATTCAGGAAATCCTTCCAGTTCTTGAGCAGATAGTTCAACAAGGAAAGAAACTTATGATTATTGCTGAAGACGTTGAAGGCGAAGCTCTTGCAACTCTCGTTGTTAACAAATTAAGAGGAACATTTACATGTGTAGCTGTTAAAGCTCCTGGATTTGGTGACAGAAGAAAAGCTATGCTTCAGGATATTGCTGCATTAACAGGCGGAGAAGTTATAACTGAAGAGTTAGGACTTGACATAAAAGAAACTACTATTGCTCAGCTTGGTAAAGCTAGACAGGTTATAATTCAGAAGGAAAACACTATCATCGTAGATGGTGCTGGAAGCCAAGATGCTATAATGAATAGAATAAATTCAATAAAAGCTCAAATTGAAGATACTACTTCTGATTTCGATAGAGAAAAGCTACAAGAAAGACTTGCAAAACTTTCTGGTGGTGTTGCAGTTATCCAAGTTGGTGCAGCAACTGAAGTTGAAATGAAAGAAAAGAAACTTAGAATTGAAGATGCACTTGCTGCTACAAGAGCTGCTGTTGAAGAAGGTATCGTAGCTGGTGGTGGCACAGTATTATTAAACGTAATACCTGATGTTGCTAAGTTACTTGAAACAGCAACTGGCGATGAAAAAACAGGTATCCAGATTATTCTTAGAGCTCTTGAAGAACCAGTAAGACAAATAGCTGAAAATGCTGGTCTTGAAGGATCAGTAATTGTTGATAAAATTAAATCAAGCAATAAAGGAATCGGATTTGATGCTTTAAATGAAAAATATATAGATATGATCGAAAATGGTATCGTTGACCCTGCAAAGGTTACTAGATCAGCTCTGCAAAATGCGGCTTCAATTGCTGCAATGGTACTTACAACTGAGAGTCTTGTTACTGACAAGCCAGAGCCAGAGGCACCAGCTATGCCAGGTGGTGGAATGCCAGGCGGAATGGGTGGCATGTACTAAAAATAATTTTTTAATAAAGGATGGCAGAATTGCCATCCTTTATTTATTTAACTAAATGTTTATACTAATTTGTATTTAAAATATTATTTTCTATATTTAGATACGATAGTATTACTTCCCGATTAAAGTGTTTAAATAAATTTGAAAATAATGATTATTAATGATAAAATTCTTTATAATATACATATAAATAAATTTTATAATTATGCCTTGGCATTAGTAATTGATTTAATTTGGTATATTTATTATTATTTCTTAACATTAGTACTTGATATTATTTAATATATTTATTATTATTTATAGCAAGATTTAATTTTATTTAATTGTATAGGTTGTAAGGTGGCTAGAAGTTATTAGGAGGGATAAAGTGTGGATATATTTTTAGAGAAAATAGTAAAGAAAAAGAAAACCATATTAGATTATTCAATAATCTGCGGAATTATATTGCTATCACTATTTTTATTTTTGGTTATGAGTTCTTTTAGATTTCTTGGCTCATTAATTCCATTATTAGTTGCCGGCATAGGTTATATTGCTTATATTCTAATTAGGAATAGAAACATTGAATATGAGTATATTGTTACTAATGGGGACTTAGATATTGACATGATAATTGCCCAAAGAAAGAGAAAGAGAATATTTAGTGGTGCTTGCAAAGATTTTGAGATGGTTGCAAAATTAACAAGTGGGAAATATGATTACAATTGTCAAAACAATAAAGACCGAATTGTAGCAGTTTCTTCAATGGACTCATCAGATGTTTATTTTATTTCTATCAACAAGGATGGAAAGAAGACCCTTGTATTTTTTGAACCACATGCTAAAATGGTAGAATCATTTAAAAAGTATATTCCACTTAAGGTATTTGAATGATTTACAGTACATTTTACCTATAGGCAAAGGACTTTTGTTCTTTGTTTTTTTAAATAATGAGTTGTATTAGGAGATTAAGTATTAAGTTTTCATATTTAGACATTTTAGGGAGGATAAAAATGGCGTATTTTTATAGTGAACCATCAAGAACATTTAGTGAATATCTATTAGTTCCAAATTTAACTACAAAGGAGTGCATGCCAAACAATGTTGTTCTTAAGGCTCCAATAGTTAAGTACAAAGTTGGAGAGAAGCCATCTCTTGAGCTGAACATACCTGTTGCTTCAGCAATTATGCAATCTGTTTCAGATGACAATATGGCAATTGGATTGTCAAAATGTGGGGGTATATCATTTGTTTTTGGATCACAGAGTATTCAAAGCCAAGCTGAAATGGTACGTAGGGTTAAAAAATATAAAGCAGGTTTTGTTGCTAGTGACAGCAATTTAGGACCTGACAATACGCTTAGAGATGTTGTAAGGTTAAAGGAGAAAACAGGACATTCAACAGTAGTAATTACTGAAGATGGGACACCAAATGGAAAATTACTTGGAATTGTAACAAGCAGAGATTATAGGTTGAGCAGAGCATCTTTAGATCAGAAAGTACAAGAGTTTATGACTCCTTTTTCACAACTTATTTATGCTCATGAAGGTATATCTCTTAAAGAAGCTAATGACATGATTTGGGAACATAAGCTAAATTGTCTTCCAATCATAGATACTAATGATAGACTGGTGTACTTGGTTTTTAGAAAAGACTACGATAGTCATAAGGAAAATCCTAATGAATTACTTGACAGCCAGAAGCGTCTAGTTGTTGGCGCAGGTATCAATACCAGAGATTATAAAGAAAGAGTTCCTGCATTGGTTGATGCTGGTGTTGATTTAGTCTGTATAGATTCATCAGATGGATATAGTGAGTGGCAGTCTGAAACAATTAAATGGATAAAAGAAACATATAATGGAAACGTTAAAGTTGGAGCCGGTAATGTTGTTGATAGAGAAGGTTTTAGATATTTAGTAAATGCAGGTGCTGATTTCATAAAAGTTGGAATTGGTGGCGGTTCAATCTGTATAACAAGAGAGCAGAAGGGAATTGGTAGAGGACAAGCTTCATCAATTATAGAAGTATCTGCAGCAAGAGATGAATATTTAAAAGAGACCGGCATTTACATTCCTATATGCTCAGATGGAGGAATAGTACATGATTACCATATTGTACTTGCACTTGCAATGGGAGCTGATTTTGTGATGCTTGGAAGATATTTTGCAAGATTTGACGAGAGTCCAACAAGAAAAATTAAAGTTGGCGGAAACTTTGTTAAAGAATACTGGGGTGAAGGCTCTAACCGTGCTAGAAATTGGCAGAGATATGATATGGGCGGAGATAGCAAACTTGGGTTTGAAGAGGGTGTAGACTCTTATGTACCATATGCAGGTAAATTAAAAGATAATTTAGATACTACTATTTATAAAGTTAAATCTACGATGTGTAACTGTGGAGCTTTATCAATTCCTGATTTACAACAAAAAGCTAGATTAAGTCTGGTATCTGCAACTAGTATTAAAGAGGGTGGAGCTCATGATGTTATACTAAAAGAAAATGAATTATCTTCATCATGATATTAAAAGGTATTGATTTATATTGTATTGGTATAAAAACCATAATATCGCATATTCTTTAATAAATAATATTTTGATACAATCAAAAATTGTTAATATATGGGTATCATTCTTGACATTAGCATGTATGTAATTTATAATAAATTATCGAAGCAAGTGTCCTAAAGTTTTAAAAAATTTTTTCTAAAGATGCTATAGATATATTATGATAAAAATAAAAAAGCAAGATAATAGTAAGTATTTAAGATAGTTAGGAGTTTTTGGTTATAATAGGGAGTCTGGGAAAAATTAATAGTGAAGGAGAGGGCTTCAAATGTCAGCGAAAGAAGTAGTTTTAACATACGAGGGTTTAAAAAAGTTAGAAGAAGAGTTAGAGTATCTAAGAGGAACAAAGAGAAAAGAAGTTGCTGAGAGAATAAAGCAGGCACTTTCATTTGGTGATATATCGGAAAATTCTGAGTATGATGAAGCAAAAAATGAACAAGCACAAATGGAAGGTAGAATTGTACAGCTAGAGTCTATGTTAAAGCATGCACGTGTAATAGATGAGGATGATGTAAACACTGATGCAGTTAGCCTAGGTTCTAAGGTGAAAATTTATGATATGGAGTTTGATGAAGAAGTAGTATATCACATTGTTGGATCTACTGAAGCTAATCCTCTTAAGTCTAAAATATCAAACGAATCACCGGTTGGTGCAGCCTTAATGGGTCATAAACAGGATGACATCATCGAAGTACAAGTTCCAGATGGAACAATGAAGTTTAAAATACTTGAAATATCAAAGTAGAAAAAATAATATATACAAATGTTGCTACTTGATACAAAATTAATATATAATTAATATAACAGTTTACATTACGATGTGAACTGTTTTTTATAATACTAGTTGTTTTATGTTTAATATGTAATAGTTTATATATAGTTGATATATGCAGTATAATATAAATTAATGTATATGATATATTTTTACAAACTTTAACCAGAAAATCGGGCTAAGTATGTTTTTCAAAATGTTATAAATATATACTCATTGTTAGATAAATTAGTATATAAATAATATAAAACTATTGATTTAGAATTAGTGGAGGATATAAATGTCAGAAGAAAAAATTCAAGTAAATGAAATGAATCAAGAAGAAGATTTAAATGAAATACTGAAGGTTAGACGTTCAAAACTAAAGGATCTACAGGAAAAAAATCTTGATCCTTTCAAAATAGTCAAATACGATGTAATTCATTCAACAAAGCAAATTGTAGATAACTTTGAGGCGCTAGAAGGACAAAGTACTTCTATTGCTGGAAGATTAATGTCAAAAAGAGGAATGGGTAAAGCCAGCTTCTGTGATTTACAAGATAGGGATGGAAAAATACAACTCTATGTCAGAAAAGATGAAGTGGGAGAAGAAAGCTATGAGCTTTTTAAGAAATATGATATAGGTGATATTGTAGGAGTTAAGGGAGAAATATTTAAAACTCACAAAGGTGAAATATCTATAAAGGTTAAAGAAATAACTTTATTGTCAAAGTCACTTCAGCCATTGCCTGAAAAGTGGCATGGATTGAAAGATACTGATTTAAGGTATAGACAGAGATATGTAGACTTAATAGTAAATCCTGAGGTAAAGAATACATTTGTACTTAGAAGTAAGATAATTAAAGCCATTAGAAAGTTCCTTGATGATAGAGGATTTATAGAAGTTGATACTCCACTTTTAAACACTATACCTGGTGGAGCTACAGCAAGACCATTTATAACACATCACAATACATTGGATATAGACTTATATCTTAGAATTGCACCTGAACTCTATTTAAAGAGACTTATTGTTGGTGGTATGGAAAAGGTATATGAAATGGGTAGAATGTTCAGAAATGAAGGTATGTCTGTTAAACACAATCCTGAGTTTTCACTTATGGAGGTTTATGAAGCTTATACTGATTATAAGGGTATGATGGATCTTACTGAAGCACTCATTTCAACAGTTGCACAGGAAACATTAGGAACGACTAAAATAGTTTATCAAGGACAAGATATAGATTTGACCCCATCCTGGACTAGACTTTCAATGATTGATGCAGTTAAAAAGTATGCAGACGTTGATTTTAACGATATAAAGACTGATGAGGAAGCAAAAGCTACAGCTGAAGCAAAGAAGGTACATGTAAAGGAAGGTATGACTCGTGGAGAAATATTAAATTTAATGTTTGAAGAATTTGTTGAAAGCAATTTAATTCAGCCAACATTTATTTATGATTATCCAGTTGAAGTATCTCCACTTACTAAAAGAAAGCCTGATTGTCCTGAGCTTACAGAGCGTTTTGAATTATTTATTACTGGAAGAGAAATGGGTAATGCATATTCTGAGTTAAACGACCCAATTGATCAAAAGGAAAGATTTGTAAATCAGGTTAAAAAGAGAGATGCTGGAGACGATGAGGCAAACATGATGGATGAAGATTATGTTACTGCATTAGAATATGGAATGCCTCCTACAGGTGGTTTGGGAATAGGTGTGGATAGACTTGTTATACTATTAACAGATTCAGCATCTATTAGAGATGTTTTATTATTCCCTACAATGAAGCCAAAAGAATAATTACTTCAATTTAAGTAATGCAAACTTGATACCAAGAATGGAGGGTGAAATTGCAGTACACGTTGAAAGAGGCAATGGAGATATTAGGAGTGACAAAAGACTCTTCAAGGTATGATATTGAAACGAAATATGATATTATAATGAAAAAGTATCAGATTCTAAAGTCAGAAGGAGAAATAGACGAAAAAGTAGAAGCTGATTTTAAAAAGAGCACAGATGCATATAGAATTTTAATGGGATACGAGGTTGATGAGCCAAAGGTAGAAAGAGAAGATACGAATATAGATAAAGTCTTTAAAAAAGCAGGCTTAGACAGAGGAAAGGTTGATAACTTTTTCCATTATTATAAGTTTCACATTATAATTGGTATTGTTGCAATAATTCTTATAGGGTTTGCCGTGAAATCTATAGTTTTTCGAGTAGAGCCGGATATTTCAATAGGATTATTAGGAGAAGTGAATTCTGGAGAATTTGAGGTGCTTGGAGAAAAGATTAAAGGAAAAATACCTGAAATTAAAGAAATAGCGTTTGATTCAGCAACATTTACTAATAGTTATGCCGATCCTCAAGAGTACGCAAATGTATCTAAAATAATGGTACTTTTTTCAGCATCAGATACAGAACTATATATTATGAATAAATTTGCTTATGATAGTTATGCAAATAACGGGGTTTTTATGCCGCTAGAGGATATTGCGAAGGATTTAGACGTAGATGTTACTAAAAGTGACCATTTAAAAACTAGAGTTGTTGAAGAGTGGGAAGATCCTAAAGTAGGACAAACGGAGAGAAAAGTTATAAAGTATAGAGATGCAGAACCAAAACTTTATGGTATTGATGTAACAAATAGTGAGTTTTTTAAAGGAATAAATCCTATAGGACCAGAAAAAATATTAGCCATTAGAGTTGATGCAGAAAATTTAGATTTGATTCTTAAACTGGCAAAATTATTTGTTAAATAAATATAACATTTAGGGGGTGATAGCGTGGAAAGTAATGTGCTTAAAGTTTTAAAGGATTCAACAAGTAAAGATACTCATATAATTCTTTCAGGAGAAATTGATATTTATACATCAGAGCAACTAAAAGATGAGCTTTATGAAGTGGCTAGTGCATGCCAGGGTGATATATTTATTGATTGTCTAGAGCTATCATATATTGATAGCACAGGGCTTGGAATCCTCGTTGGTGCACTTAAAGAAATACGAAAAAAAAATAATAATATTTACATTTCTAATCTAAAACAAAATATTAGAAAGCTGTTTATAATTACTGGCTTAGACAAATTATTTATAATTAAAGAATAAAAAGTTTGACTATAAATAAAAGGGGCTGTTTCAAAACATCTTTTAACCACATTATATAGTATAGGTTAGAAAAACCTAGGCACAAGATATAATTGTTAAGATGCCTTTTGCGACAGCCTCTTTTAAAATATTTGAAAGGAGAGGTCGTATGAGTAACATTTCTTCTGATAACGTGACATTAGTGTTGCCATCAAAAAATGAATATGTTAGCACTGCCAGATTAACTGCATCAAGTGTAGCTAACAGAGTAGGTTTTAACATTGATGAAGTAGAGGATATAAAAGTAGCTGTATCTGAGGTCTGCAATATTATATTATCAAAAGCAGGAAATGAATTAACACAATACAGAATATCTTTTGAAATTTTTGAGGATAAACTACAAATATCTTTTAGCGGTGATAAGGCAGAATTACCATGTTTTGGAGATGCTCTTGAGAATGAATATGGTATATATATTATGAAAGCTCTTATGGACTATGTGGAGCTTTGTAATGATAATCATTCTATACTTATGGTTAAAAGGATTGAAGAGTAAAGGTTATACTTAAAAAATTGGAAAGGAGGTACCGAGCCCATGCCATTTATGTCAAGGAACTTACATTTTCTTGATGTTCTTGTGAGAAATATTGGGCATGGATATCTATGGAACAAATTAAAGAAAGTATTGTTACAATGGAGGATGAAGAGCTATTTTTGCTATATTTCAGTACAAATGATATTAAATACAGAAATGATATTGTATCTAAATATCTAAATCTTGCTGAATACTTATCAAGAAAATTTGTAAATAGAGGTGTAGATTTTGAAGATATATACCAAGTTGCGTGTTTGGCATTAATAAAAGCAGTAGAGAGATTTAGTCTGGAAAAAGGAGTTAAATTTGTTAGCTTTGCAACGCCTACAATTCTTGGAGAAATAAAAAAATTCTTCAGGGATAAAAGCTCTTCAATAAAGATTCCAAGGAGACTATATGAAGCGAGACAGGGACTTAATAATGCAAGAGAAGAATTAACACAACAGTATGGTAGGGTACCAAAAGCAGATGAAATAGCCGCCTATATGGGAATAAGTGTGGAAATGGTTCTTGAAATGATTGAAGCTGGGAATTCAGCTATTGTTAAATCGTTAGATCAAACTGTATATCAGGACAATGATTCTGGCCTTGGAGATATATTAGGCTATGATGATAAAACGTATGAGAAAATTGAAAACAGAGATTTTATTGAGAGAACACTAGAGGTGGTTGGAGAATTAGAACGAGAATTTATTACATTAAGATATATTCAGAACTTAACACAAAAACAAATTGCAGAAAAGTTTGGAGTTTCTCAAATGTATATATCAAGAATGGAAAAGAAAGTTCTTGATAAATTCAGAAATTTAATTTAAATCTGTTTATACTTGATAAATCAGGGTATTACTAATATTATTCTGATTAGGCAGGTGTAATTGTGAAAGCTATTACTTATACGATTAAGCAAGATACAAAGACCCTATCCGACGCAATAAATTTGATGCTCGGTGATATTATATTAGAGCATTTTATTAGTAATGATATTATATTTGAGCTAAAAGTAGTGCTTAATGAATTGATCACTAATGCATTATGCCATGGCAATAAATGTGAATTAGAGAAGCTAATACATGTTACATTAAAATTGGTTAGCAATAAGTATTTATATGTGTGTGTTAAAGATGAAGGCTCTGGATTTAAGCCGCAACTGTGCAACCAATCTTTTGATGCTTATCTTGAAGAAGTTAATACATCGCTATGTGAACACGGTAGGGGGTTAGTAATAGTAAATAGCCTTTGCGATAAAGTTAAATTCAATAAATGTGGAAATAAAGTATCAGTTTTAAAAAATCTCGATTCCATATGGCTTTGGTAAAATGAGTAGAAAAAAAGAGAAATTATTAGAAAATTAAAACAACGGTTGCATAATTCTAAATAATTGCTTAAAATCACAGATAAAGTGCTTAATTACCCTTGACAATAAAAACATCTATATGTTAATATATACAAGCCGTCGTAATTGAGGCGCAATACAGGTTTTAAATTTCAACAACTAAAAAGTTGAATAAAATTAAAAAAAGTATTGACACTGAGAAAACGACATGGTATTATAATTAAGCCGCTTGCGACAAGCGAGTAGCGAAACCTCGAAAAGCAGATAAAATGATGCTTTTGAGGATTGGACTTTGAAAAGTAAACAGTGATAATAGTCTTTTAAATAAGACCATGTAAAGGACTCAAATAAATTCCAAAGTCTATCGA
>JAEZRV010000017.1 GCA_023444055.1 Bacillota bacterium | reverse complement strand
ATATTCCTCAATAGCTCAGTCGGTAGAGCATGCGGCTGTTAACCGCAGGGTCGTAGGTTCAAGTCCTACTTGAGGAGCCACAACGGGCCTTTAGCTCAGTTGGTTAGAGCAACCGGCTCATAACCGGTTGGTCCGGGGTTCGAGTCCCTGAAGGCCCACCACTTTAAAACCTTAAGAACGCGCAATATAATGCAAGTTGATTGCAAAATGCCCAGATAGCTCAGTCGGTAGAGCAGGGGACTGAAAATCCCCGTGTCGCTGGTTCGATTCCGGCTCTGGGCACCAATTTTTTATAGTAAAGCGTATTTTTGATTATTCAAAGATACGCTTTTTTATATATGAATTTATATATTTTAAATAGATATTATTAGATTTAATTCCGTTATCTTTACTCTTCCCCTATTTTCTATTATATTATTTGTTTTTCTGTAAATATTGTTATTTATATTGCAAACTGTTAATTTTTAATATATACTGTATTAAATAGTAAAATTAAATAGATTTTGAGGGAGGAATTGATTTAATATGTATAGTTTTGATTTAAAAGGAAAAGCACTCGTAATTACTAATTCTGGTCTTTTTACTGAAGATGAAGCAAAATCATTTATGAATGATTATCAACAGAAAGTAAAGACTATAGATGCAAAAAGTACATCTTTGATTCTCAATGCTACTGGATTAAAAGTACTACCTCAAGAAATGATGCCAATGTTACAACAATGTATGGAAATTTATATGAAAGATGGTTTTAAGAATGTTTTTATTGTTGAATTTGCATCAGCAATAACTAATTCACAAATCAAGAGAATTGCTCAGACTATAGGATTTGATCAAAAATATAAAATGTTCCCTACGGAAGAAGAAGCTATTAAAGCAGCTAACTAAAATGAAATATTTGTCATAATAAGTTAATTGCAACAACAAGAACTATAATATTTACATATTTAATTATTAATTAACAAATAAAATTATAAGCAAAAAACGTCTAACCCCATACAATTATGGCTTAGGCGTTTTTTTACAATTTAAAATAAATAATAGTTACTATTTTTATAATGCCTAGATTCAAAATGAAATTTTACGATTGTAGAAAAATTTCATTACATCAGAGGCGTGTAAGCGTTGCAGGACATATTCTCACCGCCTGAAAACCAAAGCGGTACCTCCCACTTATAGAAGTGGTAGACATTATCTTGCCTCGTTATAAAATTAAATTAATTTATACAACAAAAAGTGTTGACATTTTAGACAAATTAATGCATAATCTTATTTGTTGTGAAAAACGTTTTATTTATAAAATGTTTTTTATTTTCGGAAGGGTTCCCGAGTGGCCAAAGGGGGCAGACTGTAAATCTGTTGCGTCTCGCTTCGATGGTTCGAATCCATCTCCTTCCACCAAACAAACCTTGTATATTTGCGTTTCGCTTATACGAGGTTTGTTTTATATTTTCCTATTTTATATTTTTTAAGTCTCTCCTAAATTGCTATAAGAATAATAACACACATACCAAACCTTTATTTAAGATTATTCCGCTAGTTACTTACCAACAGTTTGTGATACTTTTATAGCAGGTAAAATTTACAATTTTATTACGACTATTGACATAACCTACTGTATATAATATATTTTATAAAAAGCGTTTATTCTTAATTATACTATTCAAAAGCATGTTTTACGGTGAAAGGAGGTTTATAAAATGAAAACAACTAAGATTTACGAGGTGCTTCATCGATAATCCAATATTGGACCTATTTAGTTAATTTAGTTTTTCTGACTTTTGTTTTCTATTTAGGTTAACCACTTGAGTAACCGTCATTTATAGTGTGTATAATTAAAACACGATACATGAGTTATCGTGTTTTTTAATTTACTTTTTTATCATTTTTAAAATTTTATAATGAAGGTTACACTATTACTTTAGGCAAATTAAAGCCGTTGGTTCGGCGTGGAGGTTAGTATGCAACAACCAAATAATAAAGGTAAATTAAAAATGCTTTATTCGTTTATAAAAGGCTTTAGATGGTTATTTATTGTAGCTATTTTTTCTACTATGCTTGCAATTATTTTTAATTATCTTTTGCCACAGGTTACAAAAATAGTTATAGACTCAGTTATTGGAAATGAACCATTAAAATTGCCATATTTTTTTCTAAACTATATTAATATGCATGGCGGCAGAGATATGCTTAGAGACAACCTTTCTCTATGTGCATTGATTGCTCTTGTTTTAGCAATATTATCAGGTATCTTTACATATTTATTTAGAGTTAGTATTGCAAAAGCATCTGAAGGTACTATCAGGAAGCTTCGTAATCATTTGTTTGACCATATTCAGAAATTGCCTTATAGCTGGCATGTCAAAAATCAAACAGGCGATATTATTCAACGCTGTACCTCTGATGTTGAGGTTGTACGAAACTTTCTGTTGCTACAGTTTATAGAAATGGTTAGAACAGTGTTTTTAGTTACTTTTTCCCTCTTACTTATGTTTATGATGAATATTAAGCTTTCGCTTATTGCCCTTGCATTTATCCCTATTGTAGTGGCTTATTCAGCTATATTCTATAAAAAAATAGCTGATAGATTTAAGTATGCGGATGAAGCTGAAGGTGCTCTTTCAGCTATGGTTCAGGAAAACTTTACAGGTGTACGAGTTGTCCGCGCTTTTGGTCGGCAAGCCCATGAAATTGAGAATTTCAATGTAAAGAACGATTATTTTGCAAATTACTGGATCAAGTTAGGCTTTTTACTCAGTAAATACTGGGGCATTGGTGACTTTTTCTCTGGTCTTCAAGTGATGCTTATTATCGTTTTTGGCTCTATTGAAGCTGCTAATGGTGTAATAACTTTAGGAGAATTTTTAGTTTTTATTTTCTATAATTCTATGCTTGTTTGGCCAATCAGAAACTTCGGCCGAGTATTATCTGAGATGAGTAAAACAAGTGTTTCACTCGGTCGAATTAACGAAATTATTTCTGAAGAGGAAGAAAAGGATTACAAGGGTGCAATTACTCCTGATATGACAGGTGACATTGAGTTTAAAAATGTTAACTTTGACTATGAAGGCATTAAGCCTGTTTTGAAAAATATCTCATTTAAAATCAAGTCTGGAACTACTTTCGGAATTTTAGGCGGCACTGGCTCTGGAAAGTCCACAATTATGTACTTACTTGATAGGCTTTACGAGCTTCCAGATGAATGTGGAACTATAGAAATTGGTGGCGTAAATATAAAAAACATTAAGCTTGATTATTTGAGAAGTAATATTGGTTTTGTGCTCCAAGAGCCCTTTCTGTTCTCAAAAACCATTAAAGAAAATATTGATGCTTTTGGGCATACGAACGACATTGAGCTTATTCGCCACAATGCATCCATAGCAGCTGTTGATGATTCAATTTCTGGATTTTCAAAGGGCTATGATACAATTGTTGGTGAACGTGGTGTTACTCTATCAGGTGGACAGAAACAAAGAGTAGCAATTGCCAGAATGCTTATGCAAAATTCTCCCATCATGATTTTTGATGATTCACTTTCAGCTGTTGATGCTGAAACAGATGCAAAAATTCGTGCGCAACTTAATGAAAACACTGCACAAAGTACGGTTATTCTTGTATCACATAGAATAACAACACTAATGCACGCTGATGTGATTATGGTTTTAAATGACGGTCAGGTTTCTGAAATTGGTACCCATACAGAGCTCCTGACAAATGAAAATGGAATATATAAAAAAATATACGATATTCAGAGCAGTCTTGAAACTGAGCTTCTAGACTCTGATCAGAATGTATATTTTGGAGGTGACATTTAATGGCTTATTTAGAAGAGGAAGACTACAAAAAGCCTTTTTCACTTAAGGTTTGGGCTAAAATAATACCATTTATTAAGCTATACAAAAAGAATTTCTTATCAGCAATAGGATTTTTAATTTTAATATCTATTATTGATGTAACTTATCCCCTTTTTCAAAGATACGCAATTAATAATTTCATTATACCTGCCTCAACCGACAGTATCGGCAAGTTTGTTGTTTTATACAGTTGTGTACTTTTATTGCAGGTAATTGCAGTTATAGTATTTATAGAAAATTCCATGAAGGTTGAACTAAATGTTGCCAAATCTATTAGGAAGGCAGTTTTTGTTCATCTGCAAAAGCTTTCTTTCAGTTATTACAATACTACTCCTGTAGGATATATGATGGCTAGAGTTATGAGTGATACAGGACGTATTGGACAAATGGTTTCATGGGGCATGTCAGATATTTTATGGGCAACTATGTATGTGATCGGTGTCTTTTTTGCAATGCTGTTACTCGATTTTAAGCTTGCATTATTAGTAATGTGTATCATCCCTTGCATTGCTCTAATTACAATGTATTTTCAGAAAAAAATATTAAATGTTAATAGAAAAATTCGAAAAATAAACTCAAGATTGACTGGTGCTTTCAATGAAGGTATTACCGGTGCTAGAACCTCTAAAACCCTAGTTATTGAAGATAAAAATTTAAAGGATTTTTCAGTAATTACAGATAAATTTTATTCGTCAACGATGCGTGCAACAATACTAAATGCTATATTTATTCCAATTGTACTGTGTTTCAGTACTTTAGCCGTTTGCATTGTTTTAGTTCGTGGTGGATATTTAGTTATGAATGATGCTATGGAATTTGGGACACTCTCTGTCTTTATTACATATGGAATAAGTATATTTGAGCCAATACAGCAAATTGCTCGTGTTTTCGCTGATTTTGTTTCTACTCAGGCTAATATTGAACGTGTTATGGGATTAGTCGAAACTAAACCAGACATAACAGATACTCCTGAGGTAATCGAGAAATACGGTGATAACTTCAATCCTAAAAAAGAAAATTGGGAATCTATTAAAGGTGACATTGAGTTTAAAGATGTTTCATTCAAATATCCTGATGGTGATGAATATATATTAACCAATTTCAATCTAAAGATTCCAGCTGGAACTACTGTAGCAATTGTAGGTGAAACAGGTGCAGGAAAAAGTACTCTTGTAAACCTTGCCTGCAGGTTCTTCGAGCCAACAAAAGGTCAGATCCTGATTGATGGAAAGGATTATAAGGAACGTTCTCAGCTCTGGCTCCATAGCCACATAGGTTATGTGCTGCAAAGTCCACATCTGTTTTCTGGAACCGTGCGAGATAATATTCGATATGGAAAGTCTGATGCCACGGATGAAGAAATTGAAGCCGCCTTGAAGATTGTAGCTGCAGATACAGTTATCAATAGCATGGATAATGGCCTTGATACAAACATTGGCGAAGGCGGCGACCGGCTCTCCACTGGCGAAAAGCAACTGATTTCCTTTGCCAGAGCAATTATAGCTGATCCTAAGATATTTGTACTTGATGAAGCTACTTCCTCTATTGATACCCAGACAGAACAGTTGATTCAGAATGCAATAATGCACATATTGAGTAATAGAACTTCTTTTTTGATTGCTCACAGACTTTCTACAATCAAGAAAGCAGATATTATACTGGTTGTTAAGAACGGCAATATCCTAGAACGAGGAACACATAAAGAGCTTTTGAAACAGAAAGGCTACTACTTTTCCTTATACCAAAAGCAATTTGAGGAAGAAACTGGTGCAGCTGTGCTTGATAATAAGCTCTAAATGAAATTCATAAGTGCCAGACGGGCTAGACCCTCAAAATACAATAAAAAAACATAGAGTTATCAGTATTAAAAATTATTGCCAGAATTAATCTGAAACATGCATAGAGTTTCAAATATCTGGCAATAATTTAAATATAATATTAAATTTAAAGTTTTAGTACTTAGGAAATACTTAACCAAAAAGAGTTAAAAAGTAATTCCATACACAAAATTATTTACAGTCCCCTAAAAGCATCGATACGTCGTTACTATTCAGCCTAATAGCTTTTAACAATTGTAGGGATTTGTTCTTAATATGCAAATCTCTTTTTTTGTGCAAATCGTAGAATATTTTTGGGTGTAAAGCTGTGCAATACTTGTCAGTTTCAGACTTTTCCACAGTCTATTGCTGAATTTAACTCTATCACAGACTAATTTTATCTTCAGGCTCTATTTTTAGGGGATAACTTTTGTGGCATTTAAAATTTATCCTGATTTTTTTCGAAAATCTTTGCTTTTTTAGAATTTTATCCCCAGTCATTTTGACGAATTCCAATTTGCTCAAAACTCGCTTTTTTAGCCACTATCCTGTTGTAGATTGTCAAGTAAAATTGACCCCTTTTTTGAACTATACCCCAAAAGGTAGACGATACCAAATATATTTTGTATACTTCGATTAAGGGGGAGATTGAAATGAAAGGTTCGAGAAAACATAATACATATTCTAAGACATTTAAATTAGATGCGATTAGAATGTATTTAAATGGGCAGTTTGGAGGATATACTCCTGTTTCAAAAATGCTTGGTATTTGCCGTACAAACCTTATAAATTGGGTTGCTGCTTATTCTAAAGAAGGAGAATCTGGTTTAGATGATGAAAGGGGTCAGGGAGAAACAAAATTATTTGTGCTACCACCTCCAATTGAGGGACTTCCAATGCAAGATGAAAATTTACGGTTAAGAGCAGAAAATGCGTATCTAAGATCTCTCATTGAACTTAACATAGATAATATTAGAAAAAAACATACTACGAAGTGATAGAATCGCTTAGAACTCAATATCCTTTGAGGTTGCTCGTAGAAATATCGGGAATCAAAAGGTCAAGCTACTACAAATGGAGAAAGAATAAAGATTTAGTTACAAAAAAGAGAGCTGAAGATATTTTAATCGTAGATGGAATAAAAAAACTTTATGATAAACATAAAGGTCGTTACGGAGTACAAAGAATGACGCATGCTTTAGCTCAAGATTTTGATCTAAAAGCTAACCATAAAAGAGTTCATCGTATTATGCGCGAAAACGGGTATTTAGCAGTTATTAAAGCTAAAAACAAACAAAAATTTAAGAAGTCCGAGTATTGCGGAAAGAACATATTAAGTAGAAATTTTACTGGTAGTTGCCCATTTGATAAAATGGCTACTGATATTACAGAAATAAAGAAAAGCGGGAAAAAGATATATATTTCTCCGATAAAGGATTTATATACCAATATGATTGAAAGCTGGGAGGTAAGTTATACAGCATCTCTTAAAACAGCTACTAATCCCCTTTTACAGATAAAAGATAAAGCCTTACCTGAGGGGACTTATTTACACTCAGACCAAGGTGGGTTGTATACCTCAAATGTATTTAATGATATCTTGAAAGACAATAATTTCATTCATAGCATGTCCAGAAAGGGTACTCCTATAGATAATTCTCCAATGGAGAGCTTTTTTGGAACCTTGAAAAGTGAACTTATATATAACCCATTAATAATAATAGACAATGATGTTGAATTGATTACAATGATTAATGATTATATCAACTATTATAACAATGATCGAATTCAAAAAAAGCTAGGATATTTAACTCCATTTGAATTTAAAAATAAAGTCAAAGAATAACAAAGACAATAGTATTATGGTTGGACATGGTACAATAAAGTAGACACAAAGTTAAGAAAAAATAATGAAAAGGTGACTGCTTTATGAGACGTTCATATGATAAACAATTTAAAATAGCAGCGGTTAAACTAGTTTTGGATGATGAGA
>JAEZRV010000085.1 GCA_023444055.1 Bacillota bacterium | reverse complement strand
CTGTATATGTGTCATGTCAATTATTATTTGTTCGTTTGTTTTTCTTTTTTATCGCTTGTGTATTTTTGGTTGCTTTTGTTTTTGTATTGAAAAATATTATCGTTTGCTGTATGATAGTCTTAATTATATATACAGCCAGCGAGTTATTTCAGCATTAAGTTGGGTGGGACATGTTTGCAATTGAGCGTATAAAAATAATAAAAAATTATCTGGAAAAAGATAAGCATGTATCCGTTGCTATGCTGAGCAGCATGCTTAACGTGACTGAAGTCACAATACGCAGAGACCTAGAGAAGCTTGAGCGTGAAGGCTATCTGAAGCGGACACACGGCGGCGCCGTCATCAATGATGATTTTGAGAATGATCCGCCGCTTTCATTTGACCCGCCGGACGTTGATGCGGACGTTTCGCAGCTACAGGAAATCGCTGATACGGTTTTTCATCTTGTTTCGGATAACGATATTATCATGCTGACTGACGGGATCACCAACAGATACATCGCCAAGCGACTGGCTCAAAAGAACAATCTGACTGTACTGACAAACGATCTTGTCATTGCCTTGGAGTTTTCGAACTCTCCCGGCAACAATCTTATTATGCTGGGCGGAAATCTTGAAGATCATGCCCTGTATGGCCAACTCTCTATCAATAATATGCAGAATTTTTCTCTCAATCATCTCATTGTTGAGGTTGATGGTATCAGCAAGAATTTCGGAATTACCGTTTCGAGCATAAACAAAGCATCTTTGATACAACAGGCCTGCAAAACGGCAAGAACAGTTTCTTTCGTGTGCCCGGCCAGCCGCTTTGGAGAAAAGTCCTTTTACCGTGTCGGAGATATCGATGTCGCTGATAAAATCATCACCGATTCAACATTAGAGGATTCGTACAAAGACTATTTATTTGATTTAAACATACAATTGTATACATCTGTGGACATATATGAGGCAGGATGATCTTTTACGATTCAGCAAACGGAGGCGTATGAGTTTGAATATTCCCTTGTTAAGGCTGGAAAATGTCAATTTGGCGTTGGAGAACTTTTCTCTCGCTGATGTTGACCTAGATCTCTACCAAAATGAAATCCATGTGATCATGGGCGAAAACGGCTCCGGAAAGAGCTTGCTTATGCAGGTGGTCAGCGGTGTCGTTGCTCCTGATTCGGGAAAAATATTTCTGGGGGAAACCCAAGTCAAAAGCAAAACCTTTTCTCCAGGGTTATTTAAAGACGTCATCTACATCCGGCAGGATGCCACCATGCTGTCCCAGCTTTCCATTGCGGAGAATTTATTTTTCAATAATCTGCCGAGGAAATATAAATTTCTTCCGATGATTGACCACAATAAGCTCACCTACCTCTGCCAAAACCTTATTGACGAATTAAATCTGCCCGTGAGTGCTTTTGACAAGGTCTCTTCTCTGGGCTTTGCGCAGAGACAGATTATCGAGTTTTGCCGTGCTTACATATCCGACGCCAAGATCGTGATATTGGACGAGCCCTCCTCCGCACTGACGCAATTTGAGCGCGATTTGCTTTATCACATCGTGAAAAAAATCAAGGAGCGCGGCGCCGGCGTTTTTTACATCACCCACTGCATTGAGGATGTATCGATACTTGGCGACAGAATTACGATTGTCAAAAAGGGCCGTATCATGGGTACGAGAAAAGTGAGTGAATGCACGCAGGATGATATCATCCGCATGCTGAGCGGTCATAGCTTCGACAAGCGTTATCCCAGGATATCCATAAAAAAAGGAAAGCAGACGCTGGCTGTTAAGGATTTGGGATTTGAGGACAAGCTCTATAATATCAATTTCGAACTGCATCAGGGCGAAATCCTCGGCATTACGGGTCTTGCGGGATCAGGCCGCACACTGCTGGCCAGCTGTTTGTTCGGCGCTGTTGACAGAGTGAAGGGACAGATTTTTTTGAACGGTGCTCCTGCGCAAATCGACAATCCTTACAAGGCCATCAGCAGCGGCATCGCGCTGGTGCCTGAAAACAGGCTGACGGATTCAATTTTTGGTTATCTCGACGTCAACAATAACGTGGCTGTGTCTTCGCTCAAGCGTTTCGCCAATTTCATTCTAATCAACAACTCCGTGCTTGAGCAGGTTGTGTCCGACTATGTGCAAAAGCTTAATATCCCCCAGCAAAATCTGCACAGCAATATACTCGAATACAGCGGCGGCAACCAGCAAAAGGCGATTTTTGCTAAATGGATTATGAGCCGCGCCAAGATATTCATACTCGACGAACCCACGCGCGGGCTGGATATAGCAAGCAAGGTGGATATATACAATTCTATCAACGACCTCATTAAAAAGAAGGCAAGTGTTATTTTCATTTCTTCGGATATCGAAGAAATACTCGGCGTCTGCGACCGCGTTGCCGTGCTTGCAGATCACACATTTGTTTGCAATGTCCCTACCAAAGATATGACGGTTGAAAAAGTGGTTAAACTGTCCACAAGCAAGGAACTCAGCAACTAATCAGCGGTTCCTTAGTCACCATTTGCATGCTTGCCACTGCTCAAGCTCCTCCACTTTTCTGATCGTTTTGGGATTAATTCTCATGTTATAAGGTGCAATCCCCGTTTCAATGATTTTCTTATATATGTCTGATGGGTCTGATCTATTGTCCCCCTCCCATCAGCTTTACGCATGAAATAATTAATTTGTAATTGATGGTATTATCATTTACAATAAAATAGCAAATTTGTGTATATGAGTTGAAAATACAAGGAGGCAATGCAATGCAATATGAGATTTTCGGCGGCAATCTTCCCGCAGTGACAGTGAAGCTGAATCAAGGTGAAGCAATCTACACACAGTCCGGCGGCATGTCCTGGATGACTTCAGGTATTCAGATGGAGACCAATATGAAAGGCGGCCTTTTGAAAGGCCTCGGGCGGATGCTGAGCGGTGATTCTCTGTTTATGGCGACTTACTCGGCCGTCGCGCCGAATCAGGAAATCACAGTCGCCTCTTCATTTCCGGGCGCTATTGTGCCTATCGATGTATCAGGCGGTGATATCGTCGTTCAGAAAAGCGCGTTTCTGTGTGCTCAGCCGGAAGTCGCTCTAAGCGTTCATGTAGTCAAGGGCTTAGGCGCCGGATTGTTCGGCGGCGAGGGCTTCATTCTGCAAAGGCTCAGCGGAAATGGCCTTGTCTTCATTGAAATCGACGGCGCTGTTTGCGAGAAGACACTGGCTCCCGGAGAAACTTTGATCGTGGATACCGGCAATGTCGCGGCGTATGAAGCAAACGTCGGTTATGAGGTCACAATGATTAAGGGCTTTAAGAATATGCTGTTTGGTGGAGAAGGCCTGCTCAACACGCGGTTAACCGGCCCCGGCAAGGTCTGGCTTCAAACCATGACGCTGCCCGGCTTTGCGGGCCGAATCATTCCCTTCCTGCCCAAAAGCAGTAACTAAAAAGTATATACGTTCATCCTGAACGAATAGAAGGAGCTGTCTTTATGGCGGCTCCTTCTGCATTTAATTGTTTACTATTTTTGTATACCTGTCACATACCGCAACCGTAGTGTCAGTTGACTGTCATTGCCGGCATCAAGCATATGAGTGCGAATTTAAAAGATGGTTTTGATTAATCTCGAAGAATCAAGTCATTACTTATTATTATATCTAAAAATTACATATGATTGTTGTATGCAAACCGTCAGATTGATCCTTAGGTGTTGCAACTTTTCTGCGATAAACCAAAAGAGACGGCGTCATGCCGTCTCTCGTCCCAGACCTTAACCATCATGCGGATCGTCCACGCTGCTATAATGAACACGAACATCTTCCGGTAAACCAATCTGTTGCTCTGTGTAGTCATTCGCATTCATTCGCGACTCACGCGAATCGATCATTCTTCTGGGATCCTTTTTTTTCTTCATCTTTTTCCCCTGCCTTGTTTTTATTATGTGCAATTTTCATGATATAAAACAAAGGCAAGTTTTTTCTATTTTTAAGTTAGATTTAAAATGTCATAAAACTGTTATTTAACATTTAATTAGTACTTCAACATACATTTTTTTGCTAATAGACATTGACAATTATGTTATCAGTGAATATAATGCTAACAAAGAACGAAACCTTGGAGCAAGAAAAGTAAGAAAACTCGGGTGTATACAGAGAGCCGCCGGTGGTGTGAGTGCGGCAGCACAGAATTTTCCGAATGGCCTTGCGAGGGCGGCTTGAAACTGCACAAGCAGAAGTAGACGCTGACGGGAACCCCTTCCGTTACCACTGGGGCGCATATGATGGTATGTGAAAGAGCGGATGATTTAATTCATCAATTTGGGTGGTACCGCAGAAGCAATCAGCTTTTGTCCCTTAACCGGGGACAAAGGCTTTTTTTGTTTCAAAAAAGCATTAAAAACACGGAAAGGAGCGTTTCATCTCCATCAGGATGAACAATAGTCATATGATACGACCAGACAGCAAAACCATTGAAGAACTTGCAAGGACGTACAACACAATTCCCATTTGCAAAGAAGTCTACGCGGATGTCGTCACCCCCATCACGCTGCTGCGCAAGCTTGCACAACTGAGTCAGCGGTATTTTCTGCTGGAAAGCGTGGAAGGCGGCGAGAAATGGGCACGGTATTCGTTCCTTGGTCTGGATCCCGTCATGCGTGTGACCTGCAGCAACGGCACCGTCACCATTGAAGGGGATGAAATGAGAACCATTGAAACGGATAATCCGCTCGATGTGGTTCGGTCTCTGCTTAAGAACTATCATGCGCCTTCGCTGCCCGATATGCCACCGTTCACAGGCGGCTTCGTGGGGTATTTCGCGTATTCGATGATCGGTTATGCGGAGCCGGTTTTGAAGCTATCCAAGGACAGCAGCAACGATTTTGATCTTATGTTGTTTGACAAGGTGATCGCCTACGACCATTTCAGGCAAAAGATATGCATCGTCGTCAACATGTGCGCGGAC
>JAEZRV010000023.1 GCA_023444055.1 Bacillota bacterium | reverse complement strand
CGTTTTAATCTATAAATGAGAGTAAGAAATCATCTTCAACGATAACATTATTTAGTTCTGAAGGCACAAAGACAATTTGTACTTCAAAAAAAGAATACGTCAAAGAAATTGTAAAAAGCGAAAGCTTTAACAATTTTAAAATTTCTGGTGGAAATGACGAGATGGACACACCCGTTCCCATACCGAACACGGAAGTTAAGCATCTCAGTGCTGATAATACTTGGCTGGCGACGGCCTGGGAAAGTAAGTCTCTGCCAGAATTATATTCCTCCTTAGCTCAGTCGGTAGAGCGCGTGACTGTTAATCACGATGTCGTTGGTTCAAGTCCAACAGGGGGAGCCAAAAACAACTAGTCTTATGACTAGTTGTTTTTTCATACACAGTAAATAAATATAAAAAAAATATAAAAAATTATTGCCTAACTTCTTTGCATTTTGTTGAAGAACTAATGATAAAAGAATATAATGTAGATATAAATTTAAAAATGTTGTTTTATGATATAGTAGTTCAAGAGGATTTTTCAATAAAATGTAGAATATAAATATAACAGCATAGATATGGTATATCGTTAATTATAAGAAATACATAAATTATATTTTATTATACCTTAATATACTAAATATACTCGCTGAAATATATAATTTGGGTGTGAATAATATTGATAAAAAAACCTAGGAAACGTCTTGGTGACTTGCTATTAGAAGTTGGAATGATAACACAGGAGCAACTTGATACAGCAATTGATTATCAGAAGAAATCAGGTGAAAAATTAGGAAATGCAATTACTAAGCTTGGATATGCGTCGGAAGATGATATCATTCAAGTGCTTGAGTTTCAGCTAGGAATCCCTCATGTTAAGCTTGAAAAATATAATATTGAGAAATTAGCATGCTCATCTATACCAGAAAGTATTGCAAGACGTTATGTACTAATTCCTATAAAGATTGATAGGGGTATTTTGACTATAGCAATGAGTGACCCTTTAAATGTTTTTGCGATAGATGATGTAAGGATATATTCAGGCCTAGAGGTTCAGCCAGTTATTGCAAATAGTGATGCTGTTATAAAAGCAATTGATAAGCATTACGGTGCTGATAAAGCAATGAAGGCAGTTGAGGAATTCAAAAAAGAGCATTCAACTTTAAAGATTACATCCGAAGCTATAATAGATCAAAGTGAAGATGAAGTAAATAATTCACCTGCTGTAAAGGCTATAAATTCAATAATTGAGCAGGCTGTTAGAAGTAGAGCAAGTGATATACATATAGAACCATTTGAATCATACATAAACATAAGATATAGAATAGATGGTCAGTTAAATGTGATTATGAGACCAGATATTGAAATTATGCCTGCTATATCAGCTCGTATAAAGATAATAGGAGGCATGAACATTGCTGAGAAACGTCTTCCACAGGATGGGCGTATTAGCATTGAAGTGGATCGCAGAGAATATGATCTACGAGTATCAATATTACCGACATTATACGGTGAAAAAATAGTTATTCGTATAGCTGATAAAAATGCTTTTGTATTATCAAAAGAAGAACTTGGGTTCAATGAATATGAGGAGAAGCAATTCACAAAAATGTTACAGAATCCTCACGGCATTATATTAGTTACTGGTCCAACTGGAAGTGGTAAGTCAACTACACTTTATAGTGCTATCAGTGAGATTAATAAACCAGACATTAATATTGTTACAGTTGAAGATCCTGTTGAATGTATAATTGAGGGAGTAAATCAAGTACAGGTTAATACAAAAACTGGAATGACATTTGCTACAAGCCTAAGATCTATTTTGAGGCAAGACCCAGATGTTATTATGATAGGTGAAATTCGAGACAAAGAGACTGCTGAGATAGCAGTTAGAGCCGCAATTACTGGACATTTGGTTCTAAGTACGATACATACTAATGATGCTCCTAGCTCAGTTTTGAGGTTAGTTGATATGGGAATTGAACCATATATGGTTTCTTCAGCAATGGTAGGAGTTATTGCACAAAGGTTGGTGAGAAGAATTTGTCCTAACTGTAAGGAGAAATATCTTGCGACTGATGAAGAAATGGAAATATTAAGACTCGAAGGCGAAAGACCTACGCTATATAAAGGTAGAGGCTGTCCAATGTGTACTTTCACAGGTTACAGAGGTCGACAAGGAGTATATGAAGTAATTACTGTCTCAAGAAAACATAAAGAGATGATAAATAACAGATGTTCTGAGGGAGAGTTAAAAGATTATTCTATAAAAAATGGAATGTTAACTTTAAGAGATAATCTGATAAAAAAAGTTTTAGCTGGTGAAACGACTGTTAGTGAATTACTGAAAACGGCATATTCCAATGATTGATTATACAAGAACATTAGGTATTAAGTAATTGTTTGTAAAGAGTATTAGTTAAACATAATCAAGTGTTATTAGATATCGAGGAAGAGATTGCAAGGGAAAAATTTTAATTATTAATATTCAATTGCTATAAAATGGGTATATAAGTAATAGTGACTGCTATAAAAAGAGTAAATAAGTAATAAAAGTGTTATAATTAAAGTAACATTTTGGATACGTAGTCTAATATTTATATGCTTGTGTGGTTGGATAAAAATGGAAGGTTTCAACAGATGATGTATGGGTAGAAGTTTACGAGATATATTGTGTTGGAATATGTTTTAAATCAAGATAGATTATTTTAGTAATAAGAAAAATAGGTAATAAAAGTGTTATAATTATAGTATATATTAAACATATAGATTACAATTTAAATCGATTTTGTATTTATAACTAATTATTATATCAGATGGAAATATTTTTTTAATTTATATAATTATTTGTTGCACAAATGGGTAAATAAGTAGTAATATTGTTTATGGTATTTACATCATAAATTCAGTGTGACGATTTAAATACTAATAAAATAGGAAATACTTCAAAGGGTATGGATATATGTTATTATGTATTTAAACGGGAGGATAAAAATGTTATTGGAAGATTTACTAAAGAAGGCTAGGGAGATTGGTGCTTCTGATTTACATATTACAGTTGGTGTTCCACCAACATTTAGGCAAAATGGAAGATTGATAACATTTGATGATAATAGATTAATGCCAGCAGACACAAAAGAACTCGTACGTAACATGTTAAATGATGAGCAATGGAGCATTTATGAAGAGGCTGGAGAACTTGACTTGTCTTTTTCATTAAAGGGAATGGCAAGGTTTAGAGCAAATGTTTATAAGCAAAGAGGGACATGCTGTGCGGCAATAAGAATAGTAAATCTTACTATACCATCTTTTGACGAACTTGGAATACCTGACATTGTAAAGGATTTGGGAAAAAGAACAAAAGGGATGATTTTGGTTACAGGTCCTACAGGAAGTGGTAAATCAACGACCTTGGCTTCTTTAATAGATATGATAAATAGAGAAAGAGATTGTCATATACTTACGCTTGAAGACCCAATAGAATACTTACATAGGCATAATAAATCAATTGTTAACCAGAGAGAGATTGGCAATGACTCAAATTCATATGCAGCGGCACTTAGAGCAGCATTAAGAGAAGATCCAGATGTTATTCTAGTAGGAGAAATGAGAGACATAGAAACAATTGGAATAGCTGTTACAGCAGCTGAAACAGGGCATCTTGTACTTTCTACACTACATACTATCGGTGCGGCAAATACTATTGATAGAATAATTGATGTATTTCCTCCGTACCAACAACAGCAGATCCGTGTACAGCTCTCCTCGGTTATTCAAGGAGTCATATCACAGCAGCTTATTCCAAGAAAAGATATCGCAGGACGAGCTGCAGCAGTTGAAATAATGGTTGCCAATCCAGCAATCCGGAACTTAATTCGAGAGGGAAAAACACATCAAATCAACTCTCAAATACAGATGGGTTCAAGGCTTGGTATGCAGACAATGGATAGTAGCATTGCAAACTTATTTAAAAAAGGGTATATAAGCCAAGAAGAGGCGTTAATACATGCTACTGATCAAGAGAATCTTATGAGATTTATGGGGTGATATGATTGGCTACATATAATTATAAGGCCAAGACAGCAACAGGCGCGACAGTAACAGGTAGCTTTGAAGCTGCTGACAAGAATATGGTAGTTGATTTAATTAAAGAAAAGGGTTATTATCCACTTTCAATTGAGGACAAGTCAGCAAAGGGCGTGGAAATAAATTTTAATCGCAAGAAAAAGGTAAAAGCAAAGGAATTGTCTATTTTATGTCGTCAGTTCCATACAATGCTAAATGCAGGTGTTACAGTTATAGGGTGTTTGGACATGCTAAAGCAACAGACAGAAAACAAAACACTTAAAGAAGCAATTACATCGGTATATGATGATGTTCAGAAAGGAAAGACATTATCAGAATCCATGCAAGAAATGCCAAATGTTTTCCCACCACTTATGATAAGTATGATTGAGGTTGGTGAAGTAGGTGGTACACTTGAAGCTGTATTAGCTAGACTTACAGTACAGTATGAAAAGGACAATAAAATAAAATCAAAGGTATCTACTGCAATGGTTTATCCGGCAGTAATTGGTTGTATCGCTTTAGTTATGGTTACATTTATGCTGATATTTATAGTTCCTACATTTGTAGGTATGATAGATTCTACTGGTGGAGAATTACCAACGCCTACAAGAATTTTACTATTTATTAGCGGACTTTTTACAAATCCAGTATTTATAATTGGAGTTATAGTAGGTATTTTTCTTCTGAGACTTGGGTTTAAGCGTTTTAAGAGTACAGAAGGAGGCAAGTTTTTTATAGACAGGCTAATATATAAAATGCCTCTGGTAGGACCAAATGTTAAAAAGATATTGGCAGCAAGCTTTACAAGGACAATGAGCACATTGCTCAGTTCTGGAGTTTCATTAATTCAGTCACTTGAGGTTGTAGACAGAGTTGTAAACAATCAGATCGTATCCAGAGGACTTGTACAGGTTAGTGATGATATAAAGAGAGGTTCAAATCTGGCAACACCCCTTGAGAGAATGGGCATTTTCCCGCTGATGGTTACACAGATGATTAGTGTAGGTGAGGAAGCTGGTTCTCTTGATGCAATCATGGAAAAAGTGGCGGATTTCTATGATGAAGAAGTGGAAACATCAATAAGTAAGCTTTTAGCGATGTTAGAACCACTTATGATGATGGTACTTGCAGTTATTGTAGGTTTTATGGTTATAGCCATGATAATGCCTACATTTACCATGAATCAGGGTATTGGCCAGTAAGATATAAAAAATTATATTAAGGGGGAATTTTGTGTGAAAGGGTTTTTTAGTAAGTTGAAAAAGAACAAGAAAGGTTATACTTTAACAGAGTTGATCGTAGTTGTGGCAATTTTGGGAGTTTTGGCGGCGATTGGAATACCATCAGTTATAGGTGCAATTGATTCATCGAGAAAACAAGCTGATGAAACAACTATGAGAGCAATAGAAACAGCAGTTCAAGTATGTTTAGCTGATGGAACATTGACGATGCAGAAAGAGACTAATAATAGTATTCTAGTTAACGTAATTAGAGACAAAGACGGTAAGTATGATCTGGCTAATATTAGAAATGCCGTAAAAGAAAAGATGAAAGGAAATAAATATCCTATTCATTCTGCTAATAAAACCGATGTATGGAAACTGGTACTGCAGTCTGGTGAAGTTGAACAAGGAGATATTACTACATCAGGTGAGAGTAATTTTGGTTTTATAATTCTTGACGCGGGAAATTTGCATAATCCACCACAAGCAGCAAATCCATAATGCAAACACTAATCATACTGTACATAGCAGTTTTAGGTCTTATAATTGGTAGCTTTTTGAATGTGTGTATTTATCGAATACCTACAGAGCAATCAATTATCAGTCCGCCGTCACATTGTACGGGTTGTAATACAAGGCTGAAAGCTTTGGATTTAATACCGGTTTTCAGCTGGGTATTTTTAAGAGGTAAATGCCGCTACTGTGGTGAAAAAGTATCCGCCAGATATCCCATAGTTGAGGGCTTAACTTCAATTGTTTTTGTATTATCGTATTTAAGGTTTTCGATATCAGTAGAGTTTTTGGCAGCTATAGTTTTATCTTGCCTACTGATTTGTGAAGCTTTTGTTGATTTTGATTTAAAGATTATTCCAAACGAATTTATTGTTGCAGGTATGCTCAGTGGTACGGCTCTATTTGTATACAACTGGTTTTATCCAGTATCTATATATGGCGATAGAGTTTGGTACAATCCTATTATAGGGATTGTTAGTGGGGCTGGGACCCTGCTTTTAATAGCAATCGTAGGTTCAGTGGCTTACAAGACTGATGCGATGGGGATGGGAGATGTCAAGCTTTTAGCAGTTGTTGGTCTATTTCTCGGCTGGAGGCTGACGTTGGTTGCGCTATTGTTTTCCGTTATTATAGCGGCTATCACTAGTCTTGTACTTATTTTATTAAAGAAAATAAACAGTAAATCTGAAGTCCCATTTGGGCCGTTTATTGCGATAGGTACATTTATAGCAATGCTTTATGGTTGGAATATTATTGAAATATATTTAGGGTTATATCCTAAGTAGTTAGCTCGGAAATTAAGCATACATGCATGTTGCAATTTCGAATCAAAAAACCAAAATTTGTACAAATACAACGCGTTTTTGAGCACTAAAAACCACAGTGTTGTATGTAGCACTGAGTTTTGTTAAAAATGTGGATTTAAGCGCTAAAAATTGCGTACATCCACGAAAGTTATACTATTTTTTATGCCTAGGGTTGGCGTGGAGGTTAGCTAGAAAAATATGTGGATGTAAGCAATGAAAAATTGCGTACCGCCACGAGAGGTTCACCATTTTTTATGCCTAAAGTTGGCGTGGAGGTTATTATGTTTGAAAAAAAGCTGATTTCTTTGGATATAGGCAATAAAACCACTAAAATTGCTTATGGAAGTGCCAATAAAAAAAATATTATTGTGGATGAATATGATATTATTGATACACCAAAGGAATGCATAAATGATGGCATTATATTAAATGCTGAAATGCTGTCACAGACATTAATACAGGCATTTAAAAATAATAAATTCAGTAAAGCAGGTCTTGTTCTTAATGTAACAGGAACAGGCGTCATAACTAGAGAAATTCAAATTCCTTTATCTACTGACAAAGAAATTAGTCAAATACTTGAGTTTGAGGCACAACAATACTTTCCGGTTGACTTGCAAGGTTATACCACAGATTTTAAGTTGCTAGAGAATGTAACAGATGGAGAAGGTTCTCAATCTCGTGTATTGATTGTTGCAGTTCCAAATAAGCAAATTGAAGGATATATTCAATTGGCAAAACTTTTAAAGCAGCAATTAGTAGCAATAGATATACCCGCAAATTGTGTTATAAAGGGATTTTCATATAAAACAGAGCCAGTTTTTAATTCAGAAGAAGTGTTTGCAATGGTTGATATAGGCTATGACACATCAATGGTTTGTATTTTTAAAAATAAAAATTTGAAATTTAATAGAATACTTTTAAATGGAAGTTATGAGATTGACAGAAGCATCGCAGATGAATTCGGTGTAGAGTATAGTAGGGCTGAGCTACTTAAACAATCATATAAATCTAATTCTGATGCTAACTCGGAAGTAGCTGCCACAAGTCAAAATGATTTAACGACCGTAATTGAAAGGGCAATGAATAATATTGTTTCAGATATTAGCAGGTTTATTGATTTTTCAAACTCCAGAGACAGCTCGAATCTAGTTCAAAGAATATTTATTTGTGGTGGAGGAAGCAAGCTTGCTGGAATATCAGAGTATTTTACAAATTATTTTAATTTGCCGGTTTCATTTCTACCTTTAGGAAATGAGATTATATATAGAGGCAAAAAGGGAAGAAAAGCATTTGAAGAAGACTATATCAGACTTGTAAATGTTATTGGTGGCTTAGTTAGGAATTAGACAGGAAAAATGAACGCAGTTAGTTATTAATGGAGTGAAGGTAAATGAATATAAAAAGTAAAAAAGGCATGACGCTAGTTGAGGTTATAGCTACAGTAGCAATCATGGCCGTAATAATGATACCGATTTCACTCATATTTAGTACTGCATACAGTAACTTTATAACGGAATCTGACAAATCGATGGCACAGAAAAGTGCAAGAGCGGTTTTGTATGGAAAGGGATTGTATGGCGACGGTTTGATTTCGTATGGTGTGATAGGAGATTTACAGAGAAGTAATGTGAGCGGAGATAAAATATTACTTGGAAATCTTGTTACTAACAAGTATCATAGTATTTCTATTTCTGATAATAATGGATTGCTATATAAGTATAGCTTAAAGGGTAATAAGGTTGAGTATATATATTGGGACTCTTCCGGTAACTTAGTAAAAGAAGATTATTTAAATGAAAAATCAGTATATAAAAAAGATGTAAAAGTTCTTGACTTTGTTGTAGAGGAAATTGGAAAAGGAACAAATATAGACAATGATTTGATAAAAGTCTATATAAAAGTTGAATGTGGAAAAAGCGGTCCTATAGAGCTTGAAAGCAGTTATAGAATTCCGATAGAATAATATAATTTTCGAATAAGGTGGAGATGTATTTTGAAGGATTTAAATCTAATACCTGCCAGTTATGTATTTGAGAAAAAGAATAAGTACAAAAAAGCGTCACTTTCTATCTTAATTATAGTTTTAGGGATTGGCTTTGTATCAGCATATCTAATTCCAACTTTTTATGAGTATAAACTGAAGAATGAGAGAGATACACTAAAACAGGAAGTTGCGAAAACAAATACATATGTAGCTCAATTAAAAGAATTTAATACGTTAAAGCAGGCTGTTGAAGCAAGAGAGAATGAAGGAAAAGGATTATCTCAAAAACAATTTAGTTCTTTGGGTATCATTAATGCAATAGAGAAAGCTTCACCTGAGAAAGTATTTATACAAAAGATGGATATATCAGGAGAATCTGAAACAGATGTAAAGGTTACAATTAGCTGTGTAGCAGAGAATGAAGAAACCGTAGCTTCATTCATTAGAAATATTAAAGACGATGCTTATTTTAATAAAATCGGATTGTCGACTATTGCTCAAGATGGAGAAAATAATGGGAGAACCTTTGATGTTGTTTTAACAGGAATTATGAAAGATGAGACTAAATATTACGGCTGGGATAATACTTTTGGTATTGGATATATTCCTGATTGGGTTATAAGTGAAGAAAAAGAAAGCAGAATTCTTTTATCAGCCAATATGTCTTTGACTTCAGCAAACCCACCTTCTTTAGAGATTTTATCAGAAAATACACAGCTACAGGTTAAAGCTTTTTCAGATGAAAGACAACGCAAGCTTAAAAATGCATTAAAAAGTTATCAACTTGTATACTCAAATGCAACGAAAAATTCTAAGCTAGATGCAATTAAGACTGTATATAATTATGAAGAGAATAATATTCAATACACAGGTTCAGAGCTTTGCGTAATAAAGCAGAACAAGTGCTACATTGTAACATTCAAATGTGATTCAGTTTACTTTACAAATACAGAACAGATTATAAATAGAATTATAAAATCTTTTAATTTAAATTAAGGGTCTAGGATGTGATTTTATGAAATTGACGGAACGTGATAAGAAGCTGTTAATTGGATTAGGTATATTTTTATTTTTGGTTGTATTTGTTAAGTTTTTATTTTTACCAAAGATTACTGATATTAAAGTTCTTAATGAAGAGATTGGTACATTAAATAATACTTACGCTGTTAATGCGACATATAAAAATACTGCAAAGAATATTGACAGTGATATAAAGATACTTTCAGCAAAGCTTACAGACTTAAGATCCGCATATCCACCTAAAATTGATATTTCTGAGCTGATAATTGCTATTAAAAATCTTAGTAAGGACTCAAAGCTTGAATTTACATCAGTTGGTTTTGAAGAATATAAAGCGGTCGGCAATGTAAATAATTCAGCTACAGCTAGTGACACTAGTTCTGCAGGTGATGGACAAGAAGTAGCTACATCTGCTGATGGCTCAGATAACCAGTTAGAATTACGACAAGAAGTAAACAATGAAATAAGTGCTAAGATAAAGAATTACTTTTACCTATGGGGATTGCAATCTCCAAGTGGTAGCAGTAATGATTTAGGCATACCTGATGGAAAACCGTATAGTGTGTCTGTAAAGGTTGATGCAGAAGGAACAAATGAGCAGATAAAAGCATTTTTCACAAACATTAGTAGACTAGGTACTAAGGCTTACTGTAAATCCTCTAGTATTTCAGGAGCTGCAAGTGGAAAGAGTGAGGACACTGATGATAAATTGAAGCTTACTGCTACAATCGTCTTTTATGGCATAATGGATAGCAGTACGGCTGGTTATTATTTGCTCCCTGATGGAAAGTGGTCACCTATAGCCCCAGCAAATGATAAAACAAATCTTTTCAAGGAATACAGTGGATTTGATTCAACAAGTACAGGCAATTCATTCTCAGATGCTAATGATCCTAAAAAAGATGATGAAGATTATGATTTGGGTAAATATGATTTTTCAATAGTAGCATCTAGCTTTGGAGGAGGACTTTCTCCAAGTGTATCTATTGCTTGCGAAAATCCAAAAACAAATACATCATATTCAGTACCAGTTGTATACGGAGATAACAAGGGCATTGAAAATGCAGAAATATTTATTGAGGAAAAGGCAGGAAGATATTACTGTAAGATTAAAACTGACCGCCAATCATATCCTGACAGCAATTATTCACAGACATTTGAGTTTGTTCCGTTGCAAAAAGATTTAAGACTTGTTATATTGTCTTCTAAGCGAAAAGGTGATGAAGATAAGGCTGGATTAAACTTAAATATAATAAATAATACAAAGAGAACCTTTAATTATTTAGTAAAATATGATGATGAAAAGTCTCCTAGAGTAAAAATAGGAAAGACAGTTGGAAGTGTTAGAAATGAAAAATAGACTGAATATTTTAAAAAATAAAAGAGGTGTGACATTTGTTGAAACCATGCTAGCAGTAGCAATATTGGCTATTATTGCAGTGCCACTACTGAGTACAGTTTTAGCATCAGTGACAAATAATGCTACGGCTAAGGAAAAGACAGAGGCAATTGCATTGGCTGAAATGACTATGGGAAATATAAAGGCTCAAGCCGGTCTTTCGGCACCACCACCAACACCACCACCGCCACCACCACCACTGACTAAGGACTTCACTAAAGATAATTTAGTTTCGTATCATAGTATCATTATGGAAAAAGAAGGGAAAGTAAAAAAAGATGATTTCTATCCTGATAATACTATAGATGTTAATGAAGCAGATCATGCTGATATTGAGCTGGTAATTACACAGGGAATTATCGATGGAGAGGTATCATTTATAGTTAAAGACTATAACGGAAAAGAGATACATTTTAATAAAGTTGATGTAAATAAAAATATTAAGCTAGACATTTATCCGGGAAGTAGCGAATTCATAATTAGTGCTTCAGAAAAAACTGATTCACAAACAACTGTTTCAGAAACAACTGCTTCAGGAGATATTTCTAATACTAGCAATATAAAAATGAAGGTAAGTTACACAGATTCTATACCTAGTAATGCTGAACAGTTAAAAGTAGTAACATATGTGGAATCTAATAACAACGATATCTTCAAGGTTTATGTTATGGATAATGATGAAGCTAATTCGGGTGTAAATTTTATTGGTAGAAAGAATTCCCAATTTATCGTTAAGCATTTGAGTAGTGGAGGTTATGGCAAAATAAACAGTCTTTATAAGATTACAGTTTATATAGTAAAGAAAAGTGCAGCAATTAGTAATGTGTTAGAGTTAAGTAAACTTGATAAAAGATATATAGTATATGAAACCTCATCATATGTAAAAAAGTAACAGGTGATTTATTATGAATATAGCGAAACTATTTAAAAAGAATAATGGTTCGGCACTCACAATGGTGTTGTTTATGTTGCTTATGTTATCTGTTATGGCAATAGCTGTTATTGCATTAACTGGTTCAGAGTTAAGCATGAGTGTTATGTCCTCTGATAGAAGCGAAGCGATGCAGGTTGCACAGGCAGGTGCTGAGAGAGCTGCTCAGATTGTTGATGAGGTTGTAGGAAACGTACAGGAAAAAGCTAGACGTGAAAGAGATAACGTAATTCAGGGCATAATTGCTTATTACTCAAAGTTTGATACTGATTCTGTCACTAAAGTAAAGACACCAACGCACTCTATTGATACTCCATTTATTGGAGTATTAGATAATACCTCAAGTCCTGGAGAAGTTATAGTTGTTGATAATATAGAAATGGGAAAGATACTCCAAAGGGAGTATGAATACCAGTTTTATAGAATTGTGAGTGAAGAACTTAATAATAGAAAGGATTCTGATTTAAAAGCTGATGTCCCGAAAGAAATAACTGATACAGAAAAAGGCAGTACATATATGTACAAGAACGTTGTTTTGAAGGATAGTGGTAAAATAGCTTCTCAATTAGGTTCTATTTCTGATATAGATAAAATTACTTCGGTTGGAATCACTTCAATTGGTGAGTATAAATCACCTGTTAATGGGTCTACCTATAAAAGAAAGATTAATGCTGAATTTAGTCTTTTAACTGAATCAAACACTGATATTCCTGTTTCATACAGCAAATTGACCACAGTTAGAATAAATAAAAAACCCTCGATATTAACTGGAAAAGCGCTTGTTGCTGAAAAAAATATAATAGCTATGGGTGGAACAGATAATCTGGATGGCACAATAAATGTGAATGGTAAAGTAAGTGTGGATGGAGATGTAATTTGTTACGGGACGATACCACAAAATTCAAAAGCGATTGACTATACAGCGGATAGCTATAAATTTGGTGGTATAATGGCCGGAAATTCGAATATATGGTCAAATGCTAGTTATTTTGGCTTAAATAGTATGCTCATTTTAAATATGCTTATAGATCAAAATATTAGCAATGCTTCTTTTATAAAAGATTATAGAGGTTCATTTAATATCAATGGAGATGTTGCAACAGCTGCTTATATACATACATTAAATGGAGGTTCAAATCATCATTCGGATATAGAAATTACTGGAAGCACATTTACTAGAAGTGCAATTGTAGAAAGAGAGTCCAACTATTCACAGGTAAAATTTAAAGATTTAATCACATTTGATGATTTAAGAATTGATGGCAATAATGCCGAAGTAAAAATAGGAGGATGGGATGGGCAAACCGCTTATACTGAGACTGAGAAAGAAGGATTATTAATCGGACTCAGTGCGGGGAGTAATTCTAGTGATGTATCAAGTGCAGCAATTGTTTCTGGTGACTCAAAACTTTACATTAACGGTAGTGTATATGTAGGAGGAAGTACTTTTTATAATGATTATAAAAACAAACTTACTAATAAGCCATATATGTCTGGTATATCAATACAGAAATCTGATAGCAGACCTGCGGCAGCATTTGAAATTAACAACAACAGACTTAATCCTAATGATTATTTCTATTTTTACAAAGATGGAAGCTATACTGAATTAGAAACACTCGACGTAGATGAATATGTAGATCCATACGGAGTAGATACATGGATGATGAAAGGATTCGAAGGTATTCCATTTTTAATACCAGAAAAGATATTTCACTTAAAGTATATTTGGGATGATCCTTTAAATATCAATAATAAGTGGAAAGATGATGTGGAATACGAAGCATATTTTAACACAGGTGATATTATTATAGAACCGAATAATTTAGGAAGGATAAAAGGTTTTTGCAGTGGAGGAGTAGCAGCAAACGGTACTATTTATGGGTATTCTGAATATGAAAAAGGAAAGATTCCAGGATATACCTCAGAAGGTCAATATGGGAATAATACTGACTATACAAATGCTGTTATTTATGGTAAAAAAGAATACACTAAGTTAATGGATTTATTTGCGAATAATGAAAATGGGCTTGATAAGGCTGAGCCGCAAAAATTACTATCATCAAATGTTGATGATAGTAGTTATACTGGCAATACTCTTTATAATGATGCATCGAATTCAAATAACTTCATGTACTATAGTAATCAAAATATCGTGCTATCCGATAACAGTATTAGTGATGGTAATACATATTTTAAGACTTTTGGAAAAGGACAAGGAAGTGGAATAATATACTCTACAGAGGATATTTATGTTCAGAATGGAACACATTTTAATGGAGTTCTTATTGCAGAGGGAAATATAGTATTTCTCGGAAATGCTGAAATAAAATATAATGAAGATGCTATTGATAATCTAATTATAGGGGATAAACGTATAAGTCAGTTTTTTAAACATAATGCAACTAGTATAATACTAAATGATAGTAATGCGGCAATTCAGACAATTAAAAAGAAAGACGTCAAAAACATTAAAATAATCAGCTGGAAAGAAATTTGATTTAGAGTATATTAATATTTAAATTTGTTTACTTTTTACATGGGTTGAAATATAATTAATTTATAGGTAAAGTTATACAGCTAAGCAGACTTGACATTTTTTACATATATATAGTAATTAATTGCGGGGGAGGATGGACATGCTCAAAAAATTAATTTCAATTACATTAACTTTTATAATGATTGCTTATATGGCTATTCCTGCGTATGCTGATGATTCCGATTCTTGGGTAAGGTATTCAGTCAATAATGGAAGCTTAGTCACTATTAATTGGGGGTCTTACAAGCAATTAAAGGAATTGGTCATTAAAAGAAGTTGTAATGGGGGCGTATATGAGGATTTTAAGAACTTTAAAAATGATGTTCCTAATTATGGTGATTTTAGTTTTACAGAAACTGGTGAAGGCACCTATTCTTATGAAGTTGAAATTATTGGAGTTAAGGATGAACAGCTTGCTAGTAGTAAACAAAATTATACTGTTATTGGTACAGGAAAGCCTAAAATTACACTGGAGTTTAAAGATTCTTATACTCAAGCAGAAAGGGACTCTTCAGTTGAGAGAATTAAAAATTGGGTTAATATTTATAATTTAGGATCAACAGATTTAGACCTTAGGAAAATGAAGATTAAATATTTTTATACAATTGACGGCCAACCCAGTATAGTTAATAGTACGAAGAACCCAAATGACGGTCAGGAAAAAAGAGCAGAATCTGATGCAAAGTTTAATCCTATTCGGTATTTTGCAGTTGATACTAGTGAGAATAGGGATATATTGAAAGATAACATAGGTAGAATGAATTTCTACAAAATGCCGTGGAACGTTTACAATGAAGCAAATCAAATTGTTGCAGATTACTATTCTGAAACATATTTTGTAAGTTCTTCAATTTACAGTGCTTATTACTTTGAATTTCAGCCAGCTTTTAATAAGATAGGTCTTAATTCTGAAGAAACTGATCATACTAAAAATACATTTATACAAAAATATAAACTATTAAATGACTATTCATATAATAATAGTGACAACATTGCAGTATATTATGAAGATGAATTAATATGGGGAAATGATCCTAGTGTTCTGCAGGCACCTAAAAATTTAAATGCAAGAATCACTAATTTTAAAGATGTTAGACTCACATGGGAAGCTTCAAGATATGCAAATGGTTATAATGTTTGGAGACGAGAAGGTGCTGGAGGAGAGTTTATACAAATTAATGAACAACCCGTAACAGGTACATCATTTGTAGATTATACTACTAGGGTAGCAGAAAACAGTTTAAAATATTATTATAAGGTAACGGCTACTTACACTGATGAAAACGATGTAAAAATATGTGAAAGTAAGGACTCAAACATTGTTAGTGTAGATATGCCTATATTGGATGTTCCTAGCCTAAGTGCTGACTATAATCCTAATACTAATAATGTGACATTAGCATGGACTCTGGTCAATGGAGCGAAAGGGTATGAAATATGGAGAAGTGAGGCTGCTAATACAGGTTTCATAAATATTAGTACAGATGGTATGGTTAATAATGCCACAATCAGAACATTTATTGATAGCAATATTCCTAGTTATATGGAGGGTAAAAGCTATTACTATAAAGTAGTTGCGAAATTCTATGGAGAAAGTAGAAACTCAAACATTGCTAGTGTAAATATACCTATTTTGGCTCCTCCTAGCTTAAGTGCTAACTATAATATTGATACTAATAATGTAACATTAGAATGGACTCTGACCAGTGGAGCGAAAGACTATGAAATATGGAGAAGTGAGGCTGCTAATTCAGGTTTCATAGAGATTAGTCCGGATGAAATGGTAAACGATGCCACAATCAATACATTTATTGATAGCAATATTCCTAGTTATATGTATGGAAAAAGCTATTATTATAAAGTAGTTGCGAAATCCGAAGGAAGAAGAAAGGACTCAAACATTGCTAGTGTAAATTTACCTACATTGACTGCTCCTAGCTTAAATGCTAGCTATAATTCTAACGTTAATAGTGTGAAATTAGTATGGGATCGGTGCGAAAGAGCACAAAGCTATGAAATATATAGAAGTGAAGCTTCAAATGGTATGGGATTCGATTCCGTTGGCACAGTTGATGTGGGAGACCTTCCTCAAAAATATGAATTTATTGATGGACCTATTAATCCCGAAATGGCTATGAAAAGGTATTATTATAAAGTAGTAGCGAAATACAATAATGTAGGTATTGACTCCAATGTTAAAGATGTTCTTATAGATACAGAATATTTAAGTTTTAGTTATAACGTAATTAGCACTAAAAACCGTAATGATTTTGCACTAGGAACGTATATACCGATTCTGTTAAAAATAACTGTTAAAAGAGATATTACCAATTTTAATGTTGTTTTGAATCAAAATTTGACTAATTCTGATACTTCTCTTGAGAATAATCTAATTGCAGAGTTAGTTTCAGAAAGAGAAGGAAGTACAACAAGGTTGTTTAAAATAGAACGTAACAAATTACCATTTAATAATAATAACGTATCTATATATTCTAGCAATAATACAGATATTAATGATAGTATAAATATTAATGGTAGTTTTAGGGAAAATGATGTAATTAATATTCAAATTGCCTTGAAAACTTCCGCAAATCAGGCTGTTTTAAGTGAAGGAATTCAAAATTATTATGGTAAAACATATAAATTAAATTTTGTTTTACAAGATAATGGAGGCAATCTCTTGGGTAGTAATACTGATTTTGAGTCTGTAATAATAACTAAACCTAATTTGAAATAGTAATAATGGATTAAATAAAAGGATTTACAAATCAAGCTTGACTATTATTGTTTTATTATTATAAACATTTGGTAAGTAAGATAGCAAAAGTAGTATAATTTTAAGAAACTAAACAGTTAAAAATAATACATACTAAATAAATTAATTTTTATTAGGTTCATACCAACTCATATCACTGGTATGAACCTTTTGTATATAAATGTAATTGATTTTTTTATTTCCATTATGTATAATACACTAATGTATTGACTATATGATTTTATTGATTTAATTGGCTTTATTGGTTATAATGACTTTTTTGAAACGTACATATATTTGAAGTTCGGTCTTATACTAATTAAAAGGATGAAAATAAATTTTTAGGATGGGTTACTATGAAAAACAAAATGAAAATTGCCATTGTAGTTGTAACTATTTTTTCTGTTTTACTTCTTACATCATGTACGACTTCATCTACTAGTAAAACCAGCAAGACTAGTGATATAAGTTCAAGCCCATCTAGTCAAACGGAGCTGGCAGAAAAGACAAGCGCTTCAAGTTCATTACAGTCTGACGGGAAAACTACAGAGCAAGCAAAAACTACGGAGTCAGCAAAGTCCACAGAAGGTTCATCAAATTCAACTGCTCAAGTAGCGGACTCTTCGGTGAACACGCAAAATACACAGACAACAAATGGTTTACAACTATCACCAAGCATAGAACAAATTAAAGTTAAAGCGGTTTATCTTACTGGGCCTTCTGGAGGCTTGACTTCAAAAGTTGATAAGATTATAGCACTAGCAAAGACAACAGAGCTAAATACAGTTGTACTTGATATAAAAGAAGATGGTTCGCTTAACTATGAGTCTAACCTTGATATAGTAAAAAAATATGGCGCTGTAACTAAATATTATAATCCTGAAAAATTAATAAAAAAATTCCACGATAATGGAATTTATGTTATAGGGCGTATTGTTACGTTTAGAGATAAAACATTAGCTAAAAAAAGAGCTGATTTAGGAATAAAGACACCAAAAGGAACACTTTGGCTGGAAAATGGAAAAAACCCTTGGACAAACCCCTATAACGAGGAAGTTTGGGATTATAATATTGCTATTGCAAAAGAGGCTGTTTCAAAAGGTTTTGATGAGATTCAATTCGACTATGTTAGGTTTCCTACCGGAAGAAAGAATGACTTTAGCTACGGAACTGGTGTTCCTAGGAAAGCACAGGCTATTAATGGGTTTCTTGCTAAAGCAGAAAAGGAGATTCATCAAGATTTAGGTATACCTGTTTCTGCTGATGTTTTTGCCATAATTATAGAAAGTAAAAGTGACGGTGAAAATATAGGGCAGATAATAGAGGAAGTAGGTAAGGATGTGTACTGCATCAGTCCGATGATTTACCCATCGCACTATGCAAATGCTTCTAATGGTATAATGGGAAATGGAGTCGGACAGACTATTAATGGAATACATTTTACAAAACCTGATTTAGAGCCATATAAAGTTATGCTGAATGCATTGCTAGCAGGTAAGAAAAAGATTTCTGCAGTGCCGGATTATAAGGCAAAGGTAAGACCATATCTGCAAGCTTTTACAGCTAAGTATCTTCCTAATGGGTATTATAAGACCTATGGGATAGCACAGGTTCGTGAACAAATTAAAGCTGTTTATGATGCAGGGTATGAAGAGTGGATACTTTGGGACTCTGGAAATAAATATCTTGAAGGATACTTTAATAAAAAATAGTGATATTGAGATAAGTTTAAATTAATATCTAATAAAAAAGTGGATAGCATTTTTTAAAATGTTATCCTTATTTTTCGGATATTGTTTCAATACTAACCTCCCACGCACCATTTGGGAACAAACTATAGTGGGAGGTACGCAGTGTTTTTTTTTCTTAATCTAATTCTTTCAAGCTATGAGCTGCTGCTTATGCATTACACCGCGTAAGTAGTGATTTAAAAATGTCCTTTCAATATTTTAATGCAGAATTAGTATTATTATATTGATTGAATTTTATTTAAATGATACAATATATTGTGTTGCGAGAAATAATTATACTAAATATTGTTGTGACAAGTTTGTATCATGGAGTGTAAGTACATTTGTGATTACAAATAAACAGACAAAAGTTTGTTACAATTAGGCTTAATAGGGGAAAAATAATATAGTAGCTTAGTGATTTAATATTTAAATATAAGCATATAAAGTTTTAGTCAAGTAACAATATATTAAATATTAGTCAGACAGCACTGTTACTCAAAATTTATGTGCCATTATTAATGAAAGAGTTATAAAGATTATAGAGATTAAGACAGATTTAAAGGATTAATAAGATTATAAAGGTTATTAAGGTTATTAAGGTTAAAAGAGACTGAAGAGGATCTAAGTTTAAAAAGTTGTTGTTTGAAAGGGGATATACAAATGAAGCTTTCTGAAAATGCTATTAAAGTATTAGAAAAGCGATATTTAACGAAGGATGAGCACGGTAATTTACTTGAGGACTGTGAGGGAATGTTCAGGCGTGTAGCTAAGGCAGTTGCTTCGGCCGATGCAACCTATACTGATGAAGCTGGATTAGCTAAAATTGAACAGGAATTCTTTGATATGATGGCAAATTTAGAGTTCTTACCAAATTCACCCACACTTATGAATGCTGGAAGACCATTAGGACAATTGAGTGCATGTTTCGTTTTGCCTATCGAAGATACTATGGAGGGTATTTTTGAAACTATTAAAAATGCTGCATTAATACATAAAAGTGGTGGAGGAACGGGTTTTAGTTTTTCAAGATTGCGTCCTAGGGGAGCTACTGTAAATTCAACAGGTGGAGTTGCTAGTGGACCAATTAGCTTTATGAAGGTTTTTAATGCAGCTACAGAAGCTGTTAAGCAAGGTGGCACACGCCGTGGTGCCAATATGGGGATTTTGAGGATTGATCACCCTGATATTCTTGAATTTATTTCTTGTAAAAAAGATAATTCTGAGATAACAAATTTCAACTTGAGTGTTGGTATTACTGAAGAGTTCATGAAAGCAGTAGAACAAAATCTCGAATACGAACTAATTGATCCAAAAACTAAAAAGCCTGTTGGCAAGCTTAATGCTAAAAGTGTATTTGATACTGTAGTTGAAATGGCTTGGAAGAATGGCGAACCAGGAATAATTTTCTTAGACAGATTAAATAAAGATAATGTTGTTCCAAAGCTTGGTGAAATTGAGAGTACTAACCCATGTGGGGAGCAGCCATTACTCCCATTTGAGGCATGTAATCTAGGTTCAATTAATTTATATAATATGCTTAACGAAGACGGAAATGAGCTAGACTTTGACAAACTAGCTGCAACAGTCAAAAAGGCTGTACATTTCCTTGATAATGTTATTGAGGTTAATAAATATCCATTGCCAGAAATTGACAAGATGACTCGAGGAACTAGAAAAATAGGTCTGGGGATAATGGGTTGGGCTGATATGCTGTGTTCTATAGGAATTCCATATAATTCACAGGAAGCAATTGATTTAGCCGATAAAGTAATGTGCTTTATTCAAGAGCATGCTCAAAAGGTATCTCAAGAGTTAGCAGAGCAAAAGGGTGTATTCCCTTATTATGAAGAAAGTATTTTTGCCAGCAAGGGTTTAAAACTGAGGAATGCGACTACTACAACAATTGCACCAACAGGTACTTTAAGCTTGATAGCAGGAGTTTCAAGCGGTATTGAGCCTATTTTTGCAATTTCATATATTAGAAATGTTATGGATAATAATGAGTTAATTGAGGTTAATAGAGTTTTCAAAGAAGCTGCATTAAGAGAAAACTTTTACTCAGATGATTTGATGAGGAAAATTGCTAAGGTTGGTACTGTTAAAGGCTTGGAAGAAGTGCCTAAAAAAGTTCAGGATATTTTTGTTACTGCCCATGATGTTTTACCGGAATGGCATGTAAATATGCAGGCAGCTTTCCAAAGACATACTGATAATGCAGTCTCAAAGACTGTTAATTTGGGTCATGATGCTACAGTAGATGATGTTAGAGAGGTTTTTATTCTTGCTTATAAAACACTTTGTAAGGGTGTAACTATCTATAGAGATGGTAGCCGTGATTTACAGGTGCTGAATATTGGTAAGGTTAAGGGAAAGGAATCTGACACAAATAAACCGCTACCTGCAGGTGAAAATGTATATTGCGATTCATGTAATGAAAATAACGAAGGAATGGTTTTAGGAAAGAATACTGGAATTGAGCCAAGACCTAGACCTGATATTACAACTGGCTTTACCGAAAAAGTTAAAATCGGTTGCGGAAATCTTTATATAACGGTTAATTATGATGACAATGGAATTTGCGAGGTGTTTACTAATACTGGTCGTGCGGGAGGTTGCCCTTCACAGTCAGAGGCTACTAGCAGGTTGATTTCTGTTGCATTGCGCTCTGGAATGGATGTTAAGTCTATAGTTGAGCAGCTTAAAGGAATCAGGTGTCCATCTACAATTCGCCAAAAAGGGCTGAAGGTATTATCTTGCCCGGATGCAATAGGTAGATTGATTGAGAAGGTTGCTAAAATCCAAAATGGCAAGGACGAGAATGCGCTGACAGAAGAGGTTAATTCACATTACAGTTTGTTGCAAAGGCCTACAGCAATGACTATTTCTGATGATGATTTGGAATGTGAAGCTGAATGTACTACATGTTCAATGCAAAGGGATTGTTTAAATCCAAATAACAGAATTTCTTTATTGGATAAAGATGGTGCATGTCCAGAGTGTGGTAAGCCTGTAGAGCACGAAGGCGGCTGTATGATTTGCAGGCATTGTGGGTTTAGTAAGTGTGGGTGATACCAGGACATATTGTTTTGGCTAAAATTTGCTTACAAAGCAGGTTTGAAGAAATATCGTCAAAATATATGCAGTAAATGCATAGCAATAGCATATAATTCAAAATAATTAGTTAAAGAATCTATGCAAGGATTGATATTAAAGAGTTTTTATGAATTCAAAATTTTTTATGAAAAACAGGATGAAAATTAATTCATCCTGTTTTCTTTTATAATTTTTTCTTTATCTAACATTGTATAAATAGGTATGTAAAAAATTTTCAATTAACATTGTTTTCGTATACACTTACATATAAATTAATTTATTTATAAGGATGTGCGACTATGATTAAAAAAGTAATTTTTATTCTGATGCTTTTAATAACATTAACAAGTTGTGGTAGTAATATTAAAACAAATAATTGTTTAGCTACATCAGCTGATAAAGAGATTGAATTAAATGCAGAAATTAAAAGACTAAATATTTTAAAGTAAACATCGTTATGTAGATATTGACCTTATACAGCTAGTATGTGAAAATGTTATTATTAGATTACAACTTGAGGAGATTATGTCTACAAGAAACTGTACAAAGGAGGTGACGAGTCCATGCCAATTCTTTCATGGTGTTTTGTGCTACATGTGGAGCATGGACATATATATGGCTAATGAAAACATAGTGCTGGTACCTAAATTGGCAGATTGCTTATCTGGGTTAGGAGTGAATAATTTACTTTCCGATCAATACATAAAGTTTTTTAAAGGTGAAATAGCAGACCTGAACCCACTGGATAAAACCAAAAGAATTGTTATGAACTCTCTCTCATATGATATCCAGAATAAAATAAGGAATACTTTTCAAATTATGAAAGACTCAGGAGATAAGTATTATGAGCGGTTCCTGAATATAATGCTTGACCTTGGAGGTGCATCCTTTTTTGATACATTATCATATGCGTTCCGTGGCTTCAACAGGACCGGTATTAATGAACTTTTGAGTTATAACATTCAAAAGCCTATTGTAGTTTGTTGGATGATTGAGAATTCAGTAAATAGAGAATTCACCATCAAAACGTTTATTATTGATAAGATTAAAATGTTATATGAAAATGAAAGTGGTATATTGTCAGAAGTGTACCAAGAATGCAGCATAAATGCAAAACTGTATCTTTCAGCTTTGTTAGTGAGTTTTGATAAGAGAAATAGTAAGAAGACTAAGGAATGGATTGAAAATGTTATAAAAAATAGTCTTTGTGATATGTTTGGCAATAAGATACTGGCAGATGGTTTGGAGCAAATGCTCAAGTACATTAATGGTGGCTTTTTTATAAATGACAACATGATTCCTCAAATAGCTAAAGCTATTGATTTTAAGTTTGTAAACAGTTATATTCTGCAGCTTCTATTAGGTGTATCATATATGATTATTAATGAGTCAAATGTAGCAAGACGTTTCATAAAATTGATAGTAATGCTGGATTACCAAAAAAGTTTAAATGCAATATATTCAGCTATAAAGAATGACACCTATAATGAACCGGAAAAAAAGAATACAATGGATTTATCTGAAGCTATAGAGGTAATGGGTATTCCTAGAGAACTGTATATTGCATGGCTAGGAAGCTGGTCAGCTGAAAATTCAGGTCACTTTGATACGATGATACGGGAAGAGCTTAATAAAAACAGGAGAGCATTTGACAAGGCAGTTAATCTGAATGCAAGCTGGGGAACTACATATCTAAATAGATTTTTATGGGAGCAGAATGAAAGCCGGGAGAGCTATTCGGAAGTTGAAAATACATATGCTCAAGCATATGAAAAATTCTTTAATGATTTAAGTATTCCAAAGAATATTTATGATTCCTTTATTGACTTTTTGTTTGGAAGAAAGGAACTTGTAGAAATAAAAGAAAGTGCAAAAAAAATACTGGGGAAACAAACAATATATTCGTATAATAGCAGTGACTTTTTTAAACGGATTTCTTGGACAAAAAATGTATCTTCGTTATATAACAGAAGTATCTGTCTTTTTGTCTACAGCAAAAGCAATTATATTCTGGAAAACATAGCACATGATGTTTTTAAGAAAAATAATCCGGAAGAATTCACAAAGTTAATAAAACTTATTGAGAGCTCGGGCGCAGGTAAAGATGGTATAGTACCTTTATTAGCTGAATATGCTTGCGGACAGTACTACAATAAGGGAAAAGAAGTCGCAAGTACATACATATCTGATGAGATAAAGAATAATGCTGATGAAGTAATCCAGTGCATAAGTGAATGCAGTGCTGACGGAAGAGTGTATTTGATGGAAGAATTCTTTAATGTGGATAAACCGAGATTTGCTAAGCTATTGATTGAATACACCAATGATACCTCTAAGGCTGTAAGAGAAAAGGTTATTGATTTGCTTGGAGGCTACAGGGCAGCATTCAATGAAGTAGAAAAGTTACTGTCTAATAAGAAGCAGACCGCCAGAGAGTGTGCTATACACATATTATCAATTTGGAATGATGAGAAATCCTTGGAATTACTTCATAAGGCCATGGAAAAAGAAAAGAGCGACAAGCTTAAGACCACCATAGCAAATATTCTTAAAATAACTAGGGATGCAAGTGAAGAGGTACAGGGAGATATCAATATAATAGATTATTGTAAAAGAGGACTGAAGAAAACCAGGGGAGGCTCATTAGGCTGGCTTGATTTTGAAACTATTTCACCCATAAGGTTTAAAGATGGTGAGGAGGCAGCAGATACAGATTTGCTGAAATATCTGCTTCTGTCTTATGCAACTAATAATATTATTGGTACAAGCCTAGAAGCAAAAAAAGTTAGTACTTATCTTTCACAGCAGGATTTGTCAGATGTTGCCTTTGAAATACTTAACAGGTGGATTGAAAATGGTGCTGAAGCAAAGAAAAAATGGGTAATGTCACTTGCCGCTATACATGGTGATGAAAGAGCTGTTCTGCTTTTAAAGAAAAAAATTGAAGAGTGGCCCGGGGTTTCGAGAGGAGCTATTGCTTGTGAGGCTGTTAATGCACTTGGGCTTAACGGAAGTTCTCTTTCACTTATGATAATTGATAATATTTCAAGAAAGTTTAAATTCAGACAGGTAAAGGAAGCAGCCTTGGGAGCATTTGCTTTTGCGGCTAAAGAACTGGGTGTTGATCCTGAAGAACTGTCCGATAAAATTGTTCCTAATTTGGATTTTGATCAAAGAGGGGAAAAAAGCTTTGACTTTGGTTCTAGAAAGTTCAAAGTTGTGCTGAGCCCAATCCTTGAGCTAGAAGTATTTGATGAAAATGATAAGAAGTTAAAAGCCTTACCGTCACCCGGAAAAAATGATGATGAGGAAAAGGCAAAGCTAGCGATAGAAGGGTATAAAAACCTTAAAAAACAGTTAAAATCAGTTGTGAGTATTCAGACCATCCGTCTTGAGACAGCTCTTTCCACAGATAGAAAATGGACAAAGGAGTCATGGGTCAAGCTTTTTGTGAAAAATCCCATAATGCACAAATTTGCCATTGGACTTATTTGGGGAACGTATCAGGAGGGTGTGCTGAAGGATACTTTCAGATATATGGAGGATGGCAGTTATAATACAAAGGATGAAGATGAGTTTGACTTAGCTGATGATATGGTGATAGGCTTAGTTCATCCAATTGAGCTTGATGAAGAAGACCTGCTTAAGTGGAAAAGCCAGCTTGAGGACTATGAAGTCAAGCAGCCCTTTGAGCAGATTTCCAGAAAGGTCTATAAGGTAACACTAGAAGAAAGAGAAGAAAAATATGTTGTCAGGTTTGGAGGCATAATCATTAATGGTCTTTCCCTGCTTGGAAAACTGACCAAATTTGGCTGGTATAAGGGCTCTGTACAGGATGGCGGCTGCTATTATAACTTTTACAAGGAAGACAGTAAAATTGGTATAGGTGCGGAACTTCAATTCAGTGGAGTTGGAGTAGGTTATGAGAATGAAGATGTAACTGTTTATGAGGTGATTTTTTATAGTGCAGGCACTGTCAAGAGAGGCAGTTACATATACGATAATGTGGGAGATAACAATTTGCTCAAACCTAGTGATGTTGCTCCACGGTTTTTCAGCGAAATATTATACGATGTAGACAGGGCAACTGTTTCTAAAACAGGGGTTAAAGAAGATTGGAAGAAAGACAGATAGGAGTCGGAGTTAGGTAGAGATATACAGGATATAGGTAGGAGTTAAACAGGAGACAGATAGTAGTCAGACAGGAGCTAAATAGGAGATAAGATATAGATAGTAGTCAGACAGGAGAGAAACATATGGATAAGTCAAAAATGATGAAGCCGCCCGTTGAGCTTTTTTATAAGAAAGAACTTGAAGCTCTCCGGATTAATGATAGCAGTTCCAAACCGGAAAATTGGAGGTTATCTCCAAAAGCAGTTAGAACATTTATTCTGGGCAGTGACAAGCTTTTGAGCCTAGATGGTGAGAAAATAACCATAAAGAAAAAGTTCTATGGGGATGATACTCTCATAGAAAGGTGTATAGTTACTCTTGCCGGCAACAGAGGTCTTATGCTGGTAGGTGAACCGGGTACGGCAAAGACAATGCTAAGTGAGCTTTTGTCTGCTGCTATCAGCGGAACCAGTACCAACACCATTCAGGGTACAGCAGGTACAACTGAGGACATGATTAAATATTCCTGGAACTATGCATTGCTGCTTGCAAAGGGGCCTGTAAAGGAAGCTTTAGTACCATCACCGCTATTTGTAGGAATGGAAAATGGAATTATAACCAGATGCGAAGAAATAACCAGATGTCCTGCTGAAGTTCAGGATAGCTTGATTAGCGTAATGAGTGACAAGGTTCTGAGTATTCCCGAATTTGGTGATGAAGGGTTTCTATTTGCAAAACCGGGTTTTAATATTATTGCTACAGCTAATACTCGCGACCGTGGAGTAAATGAAATGAGCAGTGCTCTTAAAAGAAGATTTAACTTTGAAACTATATTCCCTATAAATGATGTGGCTCTTGAGGCTAAAATCATTGAGGAAGAATCGTCCAGACTTCTGGTTAATTCCGGTATTGATATCAAAGTAGACAGAGATGCAATTGAAATCTTGGCTTCTACTTTCCATGAATTGAGGGAAGGCATTTCAAGTGACGGAAGCAGGATAGACAAGCCGGGAGCAGTTATGAGCACAGCTGAGGCAGTATCTGTATATTACCAGTCTGCAATGAGCAGTTACTATTATGGTAATGGTAAATTAAATATGGACAACATGGTTCAGAACATACTTGGTGCGATTATAAAAGAAAATCGGGATGATTTGGAGAAAATCAAAAGCTATTTCAATATAGTCATAAAAAATAAAGGAATTAAAGAGGGCGGTTTATGGAAGGATTATTATGCAGCCAGGAGATGGCTGAAATAGAGGAGCTCTTTAAAAGTGCATATAATCTGGAATCAAATCTGGTTCTATTTCCTGTAAGACACCATAGTCCAGCTTGTTCTTTTCATTTGAAGAAGACTATTGATGCCTATAACCCTGATATTATACTGATTGAAGGGCCAAGTGATACCAACCCTGTTTTAAAGTATATTGAACATGAAGAAAGTGAAGCTCCCTTATGCATTTATTACAGCTATTCCGATAAAAAGGGTGCTGTAGGGGAAAAGGGTGGGAAATATATGTGTTATTATCCCTTCCTTGATTATTCACCAGAACTTGTCGCCATAAGAGAAGCAAAACAAAGAGGCATCACTGCAGAGTTTATAGATTTGCAGTATCCTGAGATTCTGATAAACAGCAGTAAATCTGAGGGGATTCATGGTGATGCACCAAAAACGAGCTATAACGATGATTATCTCATGCAAAGGGGAGCGTATCTTAAAAGACTGTGTGAAAAGGAAGGCTGCAGGGATTTCAGTGAGCTCTGGGAGAAGCTTTTTGAGCTTGATGGTATTAATACCGATACTGCCTATTTTGTGAAGAATATGCTCGCCTTTTGTTATCTATCAAGAGTGGGCTATACTAAAGAAATGCTTGAGCTTGACGGTTGTTCTGCCCGTGAGGCTTTTATGGCTAGGAATATCCTAAAAACAATTGATAAGTATGAAAAAGTACTGGTGGTCACAGGAGGATTTCATACTTATGGGATTATAAACTTGATGCAAAATAGTACAGATATAAAAATAAAAAATATAGACCTGAGTGACTCAGGAGCCTATGCTATGGCATATTCAATGGAAGAAAGCGATCAATTAAATGGTTATGCCAGCGGCATGCCTCATCCTGCTTTTTATCAGAAGGTATGGGAGGGGATTTCGTCTGATGAACTCCAGCCATATGAAAAAGCTGTTTTAAATTTCATAATCGAGTGCGGAGGTTATCTGCGGAAAAAGGAAGGTGGAATTTCAACTGCTGATGAGATAGAAGCTTATAATATGGCTAATGGTTTGAAGTTACTCAGAGAAAAATCTGGGTGCGGTGTTTATGAGCTTATTGATTCGGTAAAATCTTGCTTTGTTAAAGGAGAACTAAATTATTTTGATAAATCTCCACTTGAGGCCTTATACAAAATGCTTACTGGTAAAAAAATAGGCAAGCTATGCGGAAATGCTGACGTACCGCCGCTTGTTAAAGATTTCAGGGAAAAATCGAAATATTTTAAGTTAAAAGTTGATACTTCTGCAGAGCAGGAAATTACTCTGTTTATTTATAAAAGCGAAAGGCACAGAGAATGTAGCAAGTTTCTTAATATAATGTCATTTCTTAATACAGGTTTTTGTAAAAAGGTTAAAGGTCCTGATTTCAGTAAGAGAACGAACACAAATATAGTGAGAGAAGTATGGAAATACAGGTGGAATACTTCTGTAGACAGCAGCTTGATAGAACTCTCGGTGTATGGTGGCTCCCTTGTTGAGGTGGCGGGTGAAACTGCAAGGAGAAAGCTTTCTGATATTGGAGATCATGCAGGAGAAGCTTCACTGCTGATGATTGACATATTTATGATGGGGCTGGAGGATAACCTACAGGAGATATCAGCAGCGTTGTCAGATAAAATTGATAGTGATGGAGTTTTCTTTTCCGTTGCTGATTGTACGTATAACTTAAATTTCTTAAATAGGGCAGGAAGTATTCTGTATAGTACCCATGATAATGAAATCAAAAAGCTTATTTTTCAGGCATACAACAAGGCCGTAATACTCATATCTTCCTTGGCGGATACTCCTAAAGAGAATGAAAATAAGGTTATTTCAAAGCTTAAGGACATCTATCACATATCAAGGCAGAAAGATATAGATCTCGATAGTGAAATTTTTGCCGAAGCACTTATGAATATTACGAAAAGCAAGCTATGCAACAGTGCTGTTGAAGGCGCAGCGATAGGACTTCTTTTTGGAATGGGAAGAATGGAGAAGGAACAGATAAAAAAGAGGGCAGAAGGATATCTATATGGAACAGGTGAAAAATTCTTGGAATCTGCCAACTTTTTAAAGGGACTTTTTTCAACAGCACGGGAAGTGGTTTTCTATGAAAAGGATTTTTTAGAGGGCATAAATAATGTATTGTGTAACTTGCCCGAAGAGGAATTTATTAGGATTTTACCTGAATTCAGGCTGTCCTTCAGCTTTTTTAATCCAGGTGAAATAGTGCAGATTGGGAAAAATGTAGCTGAAGTTTATAGTACAGATACAGACAATATTCTTCGTACAGAAGCTGTAAATCCACAGGAGGTGGAATTCTGTAAGAAACTTGATTTATTAGGAGCTGATACATTAAAGCGCTGGAGGATTTTTGATGGACAATAATAGTACTGCTATAAACAGATGGAGGCTCATACTGGGTAGGTTTTCCGAAAGTAACCTATCATTTTCAGAAGATCAGGCTTTAAATTATGCAGATATGGATGATGTCTTGGATTTCCTATACAGCAGGGAATACGGTGAGGAAAGGGGCATCAGAAAAGGTTCTCTTGACCCTTCCATGCTCACAGTACCTGAATGGATAACGAAGGTTAGAGAACTTTTTCCAAAGGCTACGGTGGAGATACTGGAAAAGCATGCATTAGAAAAATATAATATGTCAGAGCTTCTGACTGACAAAGAGGTTCTTGAAAAAATGGAGCCTAATATAGATCTTTTGAAAAGCATTCTCCAGATGAAACATTTGATGAAGGGGGAAGTGCTGGAAGCTGCAAGGAGAATAGTAAGACAGGTTGCAGATGATATTAAAAAAAGACTAGAGCAGGATATAAGAGCTACAATTATGGGAAGGATAGACCGAAGCTCCACTAGCAGGCTCAAGTCTTCTAGGAATATTGATTTTAAGAGAACTATCAGAAAAAACTTAAGCAATTTTGATCTTGAAAATAACAGACTTCTTGTTAAGAATGTCTATTTTAATAGAAGAATAAAGCGATATAATCCCTGGAGGGTTGTTATTGCTATTGATGAAAGCGGAAGCATGTTAAGTTCTGTTATTCATAGTGCAGTTATGGCAGGTATCTTTGCACAACTTCCTATGTTAAAGACCAATCTTTTGATATTCGATACAGAAATTGTTGATCTTACAGGATATATTGATGACCCAGTTGAAACTTTGATGAGTGTACAACTGGGGGGTGGAACCAATATAGCAAAGGCACTTCAGTACTGCAGCGGACTTTTAGAAAATCCTCACAGGACAATGGTGATTATGGTTACAGATCTTTGTGAAGGCGGTCCTGGTGAAAACATGTTCAGGCAGGCTAAAAACATTATTGAAGCAGGGGCAAAGCTTATTGTATTGACTGCTCTGGATATGCAGGCAGTACCAGTTTATGATAAAGCAACCGCAGAAAAAATGGTGTCATTGGGTGCGAATGTAGCAGCTTTGACTCCGGAGGGACTTGCAAAATGGATAGCAGAAATAATTTCTTGAGTGATTTAAAAAATTGGATAGATGGCATTGATGATGACTTTCTTGTGGGAATTTCAAACAAAGGAATATTTAACAGGGCAAAAAGAGAGTTGGAAGAAAAATCCGAGGTGTCAGTAAATATAGATGACCAAAAGGTGATTTGTACCTTGCAGGACGGTACTGTATGCAGCTTCACTACTGATATCCAGAAATTTAAGTGTAGCTGCCCCTCAAGAAGTATATGTAAACATGTAATAATTTCACTGGTTTATATTGGAGAGAATAAAAGTACCTTGCTGGGGGGCGGAGCAGATGCCTCAGACGGAACAGTTGAGACAGATAATGGAAATACTCAAAGAGGATCTGAGAGTGATGTTTCTGAGAATGGTATGGTAGAAGAAGAAATTGAACAGCTGCTCTCTATCAATCCTTCAGAACTGATAAAACTGGTAGGTGACAGAGCCTATCGTGAAGCTCTGTTCAGAATTGATTTTGGATTGGATTACGACATTAATGAGGGTACAATGCTTTCTGTAAAGTTTAATGATGAAGGTATTTTCGTCAGATTTCCAAGGTTTGAACCCATACGTGATGCAATTTGTACATGTAAATCAGCAGAATTTTGCAGACATAAGGTAGAGGCTGTAATTCTATATCAAATATATAAAAATAAAAAAGATTTACTTGGATTTAAAGAGGGCTATAACGTAAAAAAACCAATAGAGACTGTTTTAGAAATTAAAAAGTTTGTTAGTGAATTAATCACGTCAGGACTATCCAGATTACCCGAATCCAGTGCAGAAACAATGGAGCAAATGGCAGTTATTTGTCACTGCAGCAATCTGTCAGTTCTTGAAAAGCTATTCCGCAAGCTAAAAAATGAGACAGAGCTATATTTCAGTAAGAGTGCAGGTTTTTCAATGCAAAAAATGTTGAATAATATTATTACTATATATAATGTATGTCTTGCAATTGAAAATACCGAAAATAATTGCTCTTATCTAAAAGAACTTATTGGAGAGCACAAAAGTAGTTATTATGATATTCCTCCCATAGAACTTTACGGAATGGGTGCAGAAAGTTGGGTAGCAGATTCTGGCTATGAAGGGATTACATTTTATTTTTATTATGAAAAGGAAAAAAGTTGGTTTACATATACCAATACTAGGCCTGTTTATTATGACGATATAAAGGTTAATACTTCTAGAATGTACAAAGCTGGTGCACCATGGGGGCTGGGAATAAATCTTGAGGAATTCTCAAAATCTTGTATCAAACTTAATAATGGTAAAGCAAATATGGAGAATAGATTATCTTCAAGTGAAAATAGTAAGGCAGAAATAACAGGAAGAACAAATGTAAAAAAAATCGACTTGAAGGAATACACCTTTAGTAGTTGGTCAGAGCTGCTTAATAAACTTGAACCTAGCTTTACTTATAGTTTGTTGGGAAAGAAAGAAAATAGCACCCTTGTACTTCTAAAGGTTCAGCAATGGGGTAAAGGTGAATTTGACATTATAACTCAGTCATTTAGCTTGCCTTTATATGATATGCAGGGTAAGAGTATAGAAATTTATTTAAAATATTCAGAACAAAATAAGTTACTAATTCAAAAATTGGAGTATATGGAAAGAACAGAGGACTTACCATTTTTATTATTGGGAAACATCTATGTGAATCAACAGAAATTTTGTGTAAATCCAATAACTGCCTGGTTTACAGATGGAAGAATGACGAATTTAACTCTTGACTAAAGATATGCAGCTTTTTGTGGATTTGAGCAATCAAGCAATAACCATACACTTTTTCATTACTATTTGTGCCGCTAGCGACTGCGGCGGAATGGAGATTTATTATGGAGTATAAGGCAATCAGCCTGTTAATTAAAGATATTGAAAATATTTTGGACAGTTTGTTTCTGAGTGGATTAAATTCTGTTTCTGTAGATACATCCAAAAATTGTATCAATATTGCGCAGGAATGTAAAAAATACGGTCTTGAATTTGCAGGTGAGAAGCTTATGTTTATCGCTAATGCAATAGAAAGCCGGAGACATGCTGTGGAATATGACTTTGATGATGTTGTTGGTGAGTTTTGTGTTCTTTGCTGTTATTTGAATGTAGTTAGAAGTAAGTTGGAATTAGAATGTATCGAAGCTGAGATGTTAGCTTTTTCATAGAACACAGATGGATGGGGCATTATTCTAATTAAAAAACATTGTATATATAAAAATTCAATGTAAAATAAAATAAAGTATGTTAAAGGGAGGGTGGATCATGGTTGTAGTTGATACTATCACAGTTTCAAATAAACAGTGGAAATACAGTAGCGCCATTTCAAAAAGCGCAATTTAAGAGAAGGAGAAACAATTACAACTCTAGATGAATACTATTATAATCCAGTTAACAAACACAATGTAATTACATTGTAATTAATTACATATTAAGATAAAATATATTAATATAAAACTAGTATTAAAGCATTTTATGTAAAATATTAAGTTTTAATAGTTATAAAAACAATCTTACTTAAGGGAGCAAAAAAATGATTCCATTGGGAAGCGTACTTATTCTTTTAGTTTTTGCATTAGTTCTAATTTTGTCTGTTATTGCAGTAGTACGGGGATATAAATGCATGAAGTTGAGCAAACGATTTGATACATCTTCAAAAAAAGTTAGGTTTGGCTACTGGTTGCTTTCAGCCATACATATGTGGGTAGGTATTTTAATAACTTTGTGTTATGTAATTTCGGGAGTATTGATATTGATTAATTTATAAGGATGTGATTTAGTGGGATTTTTATTTATTCTACCGTTTTTTGCAGCTTTAATTGGAATTTTTATTGCTTTTATTTGTTTTATTGGAATAGGTCTAATAATTATCGGTTGTACAGGCATTGGCATGAATAAAATATATTTAAAGCAGGTGAATACAGAAAAAGGCGTAGCAAAACCTTTATACAATATAACCTCGATAATTTTAGGTGTTATATTTTTATTGTTTCCTTTAGGATGCACTTTATTTGGGATTATTTCTTCAGTATCACCAAAATAATGAAATTTTATAAGTAATTAAAAATACAATACTTTTTTGGTGATATTATGAGAAATAGATTAATTTTTGGGGTACTTGTTATCTGTTTTATTATTAGCTAGAAGATAAAAATAAACAGTTACGTATTTACGGTAAATAGTTGAAGGGGTAAAAATGTTTTATAAAATATCAAGGATTCTATATAGATTTTTAGCTCGAATTGTATATAAAATTGAAATAGAAGGTATTGAAAATGTCCCGAAAACAGGCAAACTAATATTGTGCTCAAACCATAAAACTAATATGGACCCTTTTTTTCTAATGGCTTTTTTTCCACGACATCCTTTCTTTATGGGTAAAGCAGAAGCTTTTAAAAATCCTATTATAGGGTGTTTGCTAAAGTGGGTAGGGGTGTTTCCTGTTTCAAGAGGCAATAGAGATCAAGAGGCAATAGAGAGAGCACTTGAGATACTTAAGGAGGATAAAGTTCTTGCAATGTTTCCCGAGGGAACACGAGTGAAAAATGGCGAAAGAGTATCTGCTAAAATGGGTGTTGGGCTGATAGCTACTACTGCAGATGCTCCTGTTATTCCTGTTTTCTTATCAAGTGATTTTAGGCTGTTCACAAAAGTTAAATGTATAATCGGAAAACCCATCTATATATGCAAAGCTGATTATGGTGCGCTTGATAGAGATACTTATTACAAAATAAGTAATGAAATACTTGATACAATTTATCTGCTTGGTAAAAAAGCTGGCAACTCATTCACGAAAAAGCCTTAAAGTAAGGCATCTTAGGCTACCACCACCAGCAAGCAAAGCATCGGGATGGAATTGTGTAAATCGAACTCCAAGTGATTCCAATGACTTTTGCGTTGAAGGACTAAGAGAAATATCATAATTAATAACATGGTTGGGTTCTAGTGTAATAAACGATGTACCCCAATTTTGTTGCTCTTCATCTGATACAGCTATTAAATCCATATTTCTGCTTTTTGCCCAAGTCATAAAGTCGATTTTTTTACGAGTGCCGTTTTGTACAAGCCAACAATTAACAAAGGCGGCTGGAAAATATATTCCTAGTTGATCTGATATTCTATTGAAAATCATGTCAGGATGCATAAAACGCCTAGCTTGAGGTGCTTCTACATAAATAATATTCTGGTAGTATTGCAACGCAAAAATGAAAAACTTTTCTAGTGATATTTTGCTGTGACGTTCTGTATCTGCTATAAAGAGAGTATCAGGAAACAACGTAATAAAGCCTTCAAATTGTTCTCCTGGCTCAAATTCATGCAATATAGGAATAGCAAGAGCTGACAAAGCCTCCTTTAAAACAATTTCTTCATATTGTCGTCCACCAGGGCACATTGATGACAAAACTGCTCCTCTATTTGTTATTACAGCAGTATCATTCAAGTATGCTAAATTTGGAAGGTATGACATTAACTCGCGGTTGTTAACTATTAGTTCAGACAGTTCATAGACTTCAACACCATTGTCTGTTAAAAGCTTCTTGTAGGCATTGTGTTCATCAATAAAACGAGTATAGTCGGGAACTTTATTAAAAAGATAAAACTGTAGATTAGTCTCGGTTATTTTCCTTATGGACTGTTCAGGGTTATGAAGCATTACTTTCTTTAAACGACCTAGTTTTTCAGCTCCAAATTTTATTGTCTTTATACTCATCTAAATTAACTCCAATTGATAGTTTTATGTAGTATTCCCATAATGACTGATTTTATATAAAAAATAAAGATTTTAAGAACAACAAATCTTCTCACAAGTAAAGTATAACGATTAAAGCATATTAAAAGCGGGGGTAAATACCCCCGCAAAATGGACTTAAATAATATTAATAATCAAATGAACAATTCTTTGATGTCCCATTCAGAGCCAAATGGTGAATCTTGAATAATAATGCCTTTTTGGTCAAGTTTTGCCTTTAATTCATCTGACAGTTCATAATTTTTTTGGGATTTAGCTTCTTGTCTTAGTGCCATTAATTCTTTAACTTCTATCATATCAATTTTATTAAACTTAATATATTTTTCTTTCATTTCTAAGATAAATACTTCAGGATCTTCCAAGAAAATACCTAATGAATTTGCTACGAATAGTAGGTTTTTATATATTTTATTCAATGTAGTAAGTTTGTGAAGAGGATTCTCATTAGTATTATTTAATAAAGCATTTGAGTACTTAAATATTTGCAGAAACTGGGAAATAGCTAAAGATGTATTGAAGTTATCGTTAATAGCTGCAACGAAAGACACCTTGATGCCATCTACTATTTCGGGATTGATTGTTCTGCCATGAAGAGCAATGTGCTCATTTAACTCGCTGTTTTCATTTGAAAAGTTCTTGATTTTATTTAAAGTCTGATAAAAATAGTACAGCCTTTTTTCTGAAGCTACAAAGTCAACGTCTGTAAGCTCCTTTACTTCTTTAGAAGAGTTTGAAAGTATACTAAACTTTAAAACTTCAGAGTGGTATTTTGACGATAACTCTTTTGATTCCAAAATATTACCGAAGGAAGCACTTGCTTTTTGAAGATTAACAATAGTTCCACAAGGATATATTTTATATTCATTGCCTTGTAGACGTATAGATTTTTGATTTCTAATAGCTGATGTGTTAGATTCCTTTGAGATCATTTAATAATTCTCCTTAAAAAACTTTATTTCTCGATTATAACATATACAATTAAATTTGAACAATTTAATAAAATCATGTAGAATTGTTATAAAGTTAGGGCAAGCTAGTAGTTGAAATATATTTTAGAGGGAATAAAATCCACAATAAGAACTATAAATTCCTTGGATATTATTGAAAATGGTATGGTGATTGAGATTGTTATAAATTGCGATGATTTTTTACTGTATATGGCAAGGTTGATTGTGGGAATTCTTTTAGAAGTTGGCAAAGGTAAAATAATAGCAACAGATGCCCAAAAGATATTAAATGATAGAAAATATACACAAGCTGTACCAGTTGCTCAACCAAAAGGTCTCTGCTTGAGAGACGTTCAATACTGATATGAAATGGAGTTTAAATTTTGAATATCAATTAGATAGTATTGGTTTTCAGTCGATAGCAATTACTTAAAAAATACATGGTAGTAAAATTATAGACATTCATGTATAATTATTCATGTACAAGGAGAAAGAGCGAAACAGTAAAGTAATGGGGAACCAAACCCATGCCAATACTTGAATTGATTTTTTGCCCTAATGAAAGGCATGGACATGATTAATACAGAATGAATTTTACAGAAATATGGATAACTTTTTATAGGTACAAATTTTTGAATGACATTATTTAAGTTTGAGGATTAAATGTAAAGTTATATATCTGGAAAGTCTATATTACCAACGGTTACTCCATTCTTAATTAACAAAAAAATAATTAATGTAAAGGAGTGTAGAAATTTTGGAAGTAATAATTCATGCTGTTGTTCTATTTATTTACTTAATGTGTATGCTTGGGGTGGGCATATATTTTTACAAAAAAAGTAAAAGTCAAACTGATTATTTTTTAGGGGGCAGAAATTTAAATCCCTGGGTAACTTCAATGAGTGCCCAAGCTTCTGACATGAGTGGCTGGTTGCTTATGGGGTTGCCTGGAACAGCATTTCTGCTGACGAAGGATAATGGAATGGCGGAGGCTTTCTGGACAGCTTTAGGTTTAGCTGTAGGAACGTATCTGAATTGGCTCCTATTGGCAGAAAGATTGAGAAAATATTCTGAGTATACTAATAATTCCATAACTATACCTACATACTTGGAAAATCGTTTTAAGGATAAAACTCATATAATAAAAATGATATCTGCAGTATTTATCGTTATATTCTTTTTGATATATACAGCAGCTCAATTTTCCGCAGGGGCTAAGCTTTTTAATACTGTTTTTGGACTGGATTACATTTGGGCACTTCTGATAGGTTCGGTTGTAATAGTTTCATATACATTCCTTGGTGGATTTTTGGCAGTATGCTGGACAGATTTGATTCAAGGTATACTGATGTTTTTTGCTATTATTACATTGCCGATTATTGCTGTCATTAAAATAGGTGGAAGTGCGGAGACTTTCGATTTGGCGGCTTCAATTGCTAAAGTCCCAGAAGGATTCGGACTGACTGAATGGACAGGAATCGGAAGTCTGGGATTGATGGGTATATTATCCATTGCTGCATGGGGACTTGGTTATTTTGGGCAGCCTCACATTCTTAGCAGATTTATGGGTATAAAGCACTCAAAACATATTAAGCCTGCTAGAAGGATTGCAATTGTATGGGTGGTTTGTTCTCTTAGTGCTGCAGTTTTATTGGGAGTTATCGGAAGAGCATATATTTCTACAGTTGTTTCTCCTGAAAAGTTAGGTAGTATGGATGCTGAAAAAATATTCATATACATGGTTCAGTATTTATTAAAAGGCCCCGGACTTGCTATTATTGCCGGACTACTCTTAACAGCAGTTTTAGCTGCGATAATGAGTACAGCGGATTCGCAACTGCTTGTAACCTCATCAGCTATATCAGAAGATATCTGTAAAAATATTTTTAAGGGACTAAAGGATAAACAATTGACTTGGATAAGCAGATTCAGTGTTTTAGTTGTTGCCATTCTTGCTGTAGTTATTGCCAGCGATCCCAATAGCTCCGTTTTTGACTTGGTGTCATATGCATGGGCAGGATTTGGAGCTGCTTTTGGACCGGCAATATTAATGTCGCTATATTGGAAGAGGATGAATTGGCAAGGAGCTATTGCCGGAATTTTATCGGGAGGAATAGTAGTAATAGTATGGAGAACCTTTGTTAAATCGTACATTAATCTTTATGAACTGCTTCCTGCCTTTATAATTTCAGCGTTAATGATTTTTGTAGTGAGTTTAATGTACAGTGAACCTACTGCTGAAGTTAAAAAGGAATTCGATGAATACATGAAAGCAGATATATAATTTGCTACTGTTTCAGTACAAAAACAAATCCAGAAATACCTTGTTACAGGTGTTTCTGGATTTGTTTGTATATAGAGAAAGCTTGAGATTATTCTTTTTAAAGTCCAAACAATGCTAATAGCTTTTGCCAGAAGCTCAGCTTTACGGGTTTGGCTTCTGCTGACTTAGAAGGCTCAGGTATAGATATGGAATCTGTTTTCAGAACAAACTGTACTGCCGAAATATTGGTGTTTTTATCTGACACAAAGGAAACTACTTTATCGCCGTTGCCAGAAATACCGCTGATTAATTCATCAACCCTGCTGTCTATTTCTGAGCCCATGCCTGATGTGCCTACTTTTAGCTTTTTTGTTCCAGCTTTATATGAAGTAAGTCCAACTCGTATTTTTTTAATGGCTGTATTCAGCTCTGATACAGCTGTAAAAAGTTCATTTGCCGAGGTTGTTATTAGGGAAGAGGAACCTTTAAATTCAGCAGTACCCTTTGCTAAATCAGATGCGCCAGCACCTAGCTGTGCTACACCGTCTATATAACCCTTTAAGCCTTGGGTAAACTGTACAGTGCCGTCAAGCTGCTTTTTTACAGCTTCAAGATTGGTAATGGAGGATAATACTGTGCTGTAGTTTTGGGGTGTAAGAGTAGGAAGCCCTAGATCCATTCCACTAAGCTGTGCATTTACCGAGTCAAAGGTTGCGTTTTGTATTGCAAGAGCACCATTGAGTAATAAATCATTTTGCTTTGTTATTTCATTTAAACCATTTTTTAGTGCCGCTGCTCCTGTATTCAGCTTATCAGCTCCGCTTGATAGCTGCCCAAGTCCACCTGTAAAAGCTTTCATTCCATCGGTGTATTTTTGCATTCCGCCAGATAATTGATTCAGACCGTCCAGCAATTCGGCAGCACCACTGTCAAGGCCTTTTATGGCATTGGAAAGCTCTGAAATCTGACCTGTAAACTCTGAACTGTCAAATGTCATGCCTAGAGTCATTTTTATTCCGTTTACTGAGATGGCATCCATTTCAAAATCTTTAACTTCTGCTGTTACTTTAATATCAATATCGTTACCTGGTAAAACTGTATAAGTAAGCTGCTTTTTACCCGCTGCTTCAGCAAAGGTGGCATTTTCTGCTTGAATATTGGAGCATAGCTTGTTGTCAAGCAAAAGGGCAATTTGAAGAGCATAGTTATTAAAGAACGTATTATTTGTTTTATTATTTGGTTTTACCGACATTGTAATTGTTAACTTACCGCTTTTCCCGGCAAGTGAAGTGCCTGATATTTCATTTCCGTCTAAAAAATATTTTACTGCTATATTCCAAGGCAGCTCATTATTGTCTAAAGTTCCTTGATAGTAAAATTTTTCAGCTGTGGTATTCAAAGTTATTTGACTGCCATTTTGATTTATTTTTTCAGAGGTTGTCAAATTGCGAATATCAGAATAATTACCATAATCAGTTATAGCACCGCCATTAAATATATTGACAATATAGAGGTTTTTAACACTTCCATCTAGGCCAAGAATACCATATACTACTTCTTCTTTTTGTGAAGGAGTATCTACTGCTGCTGCTGGGATAACTGAAACAAAGAGTAAGGCAAAGGCTAAAGCAAAGGACAATACCTTTTTAAATATTGGTTGTTTTGCAAGTTTATTTTTCAAGTTAATCACACTCCTAAAAATTGTTTAATTCTTTACTGCGTTGGTTCTTTTTTGGGAAAATTTATCCAATAATATTAATAGGGCAGGCAATACACATGCTACCATTGTTAATGAAAGCAGAGTACCTCTACCCAGAAGGGTTCCCAGTTCAGAGATAATAGGGTTGCTTGTAGTAAATGCTAATGTAAAGCCTGCAGAAGCAAGAATTACAGCGGATGTAAGTATTGCTGCCAAATTATCCACTATTGTTACTCGCATTGCATCTTTCTTTGAAAGCGTTTTTCTATTGTTCATATATGCGTTAGTGAGCAAAATGGCATAGTCCACCGTTGCTCCCAGCTGAACAGTACTGATTATTAAATAACCAATGAAGCTTAGTGGTTTATCTGTGAAATATGGGAAAGATAAATTTACCCATATAGCTGTTTCAATTGAAAAAAGCAATAGCAGTGGTAAAATGGGCGAACGGAAGGTTACTAGCAATACCAAAAATATACCTATTATTGCCACAATATTGGTGAGTTTGGTATCTGTAGAAACAATATTTTTCATATCAAACAAGGTGGTACTCTGTCCCGCCACATAATAAGTATCATAATGCATTGCAGCTGTATCAAGAACAGTTTGCACCAAGTCAAAGGTAGTTTCTCCTTCCTCAGCAGTGTCAGTGTATAGAATAATTCGTGCGTAATGCTCTGAATAAAATTCTTTTACAACTTCTTTCGGTACAAATTCGGGCGGTATTTCTGAACCTACAGCTGTAACAAAGGAAACAACACTTGTTGCATGAGGGATTTCTGAAAGAGCATCACAAAACTCAGATTGCTTGCCTGCATTTTCTTTTGGTACAAGTATTGCAAGGACATTTTCCTTTCCGAACTTTTCTTCTATAAATGCCGTATCCTTTCCTACACGTGATACGCTAGTAACACTGCCCGTTCCATACATAAATTCTGTCTGGGACTGGGCTAGAAAACTAGGTAGCACAGCAAGTAGAGCAATTACTAAAAATGGTATCCTTACTTTCATTAGCAAATTGCCTGGTTTTTTAAAGTCTGGCATTAGCTTGCGGTGACTGGTTTTGTCTATAGCTTTATAACAAATCAGTGTTAAAACTGGCAGAAATACCATAACAGAAATAAAGCTCAGAATAATACCTTTTAACAAGTTGATTCCTAGATCTGCACCTATACCGAAGCGCATAAAAATCAGTGCAGCAAAACCTACTACTGTTGTGGCTGCACTTGCTGCCACAGTTGGCATAGACTCTTTCATGGCAAGCAACATGGCTTGCTGGGGTTCATGTGACATACGATGATGTCTGAAGCTGTGGAGTAGGAAAATTGCATAATCCAAGGAAACTGCCAGTTGCAGAATCGGACTCACAGTCTGTGTTATAAAGGATATTTCACCAAATATAATGTTTGTTCCCATATTGATAACTATTGCTATACCTATAGTGAACAAGAACAGTAATGGCTCAAGCCATGAGGTCGTTGAAATTATAAGAATGATTATAATTATCGGAAGCAATATAAACATTGCATTCATTACTTCTGACACTGACATTGCTTGCGTTTCAGCTGCATTTACTGCATCTCCGGCAGCAGCGTTATTTTCCCCTATTAATTCATATATAGCATTTACTGCAACTGATTCCTTGCCAGATTCTATAGACAAGGTAAGCAAGGCATTTTTGTCCTTATAATAGTTTTTAACAATAGATGGATCTAAAAAATCAAGTGGCTTAGTTTGTAGTGTATCTAAACCTATTATATTGTCAAGCCAGCTTACAGATGTAACTCCTTCAATTTCAGAAATTTTATGTTTGTATTGAAGTGCTTCCTGTATTGACACGTTTGTAAGCATAACTCTTGCATTTGCTGTTTCACCGCCAAACTCTTGCTGCATTATTTTTATTGCGGTTGTAGACTGTGCATCTTTTGGCAGATAATCCACCATGTCATAGTTAACAGAAACTTTTAGTGATAGAAGTGCACTTAATAATGCGACACACAAAAACACTAGTAGAATGGTTTTCTTGTGTTTGATAATTGCCTGAGAAAAATTAACCACTACATATCCTCCTTATTTATTGTACACTGTGTTGACAAAGTGTCATATGTATAGTTTAATAACATTGTGATTGCAATTCAACATACAAATTATTATAAAATGTTAGTTGTTAAACATTATTAAAAAAAGTGTTTAATATTTAACTCATAAAGTTAAAAATATTAATTAACTTTTGCCATAAAGTCTTTCGCTATACAAAATTTACAATGGTTTGGTGCTAAAAAATATTAGAAATTTTGTAATGCCTTAAGGGATAGGCTTTTAAGCCTTGGGTAAGTAGAAGTACAAAAGAAGCATGTTTTGAGAGAGGATAGGTATAATTAAAATGAAAAACGAAAAAGGAGATAGAAGAGTAAAATACACAAAGATGGTGTTAAAAGAAAGCTTTATAAAACTTCTTGAACAAAAAGATATATCGCAAATATCTATCAAGGAAATTTGTGCGGTTGCTGATATCAATCGTGCCACCTTTTATTCCCATTACAACGATCAATATGATTTACTTCGAAAAATAGAGGATGAATTGTTAAATAATATAAATGAGCATATTTTGGCATTTGGTCAAAAAAATAGTGAAATAAATGCTGTTCTCTTGGCTGAGAAAACCTTTGAGTATATAAAAGAAAATGCGAAACTGTGTAAATTGCTTCTCAGTGAGCGTGGAGACTTTAGTTTTCAAAAAAAGATAATGATGCTTGTATACGATATAATTATTTCAGAATTAACTGATAATACTAAGATTACTAAGGAAGATGCAGAATATATATATTCATTTACAATTACAGGCTGTGTTGGTATAGTTCAAAAATGGCTTGATGATGATTTGAAAAAATCCCCGTATTTTATGGCTGAGACAATTGTAAATCTTACAGTTGGATTGATAAGCTTGTTAAAAGTCAGAAAATCAAGTTAATAACCCCAACTTTCACAAAAAAGACTATCAGTGCGGAAGACTTATCAATGGTTTGCTACCAAAATAATCGCATGGGATATAGGAATTTATAGGTTAAGAGTGCTACAAAGCATTTGTAATTCTGAGCACATAGCTAAATATGCGAAGGATAGTATAAAATTGAGATAACTTAGTGCTGATCTATGCGCAAATGTTTCCGAATAGTTATTTGAAAATAAGGATAATTAAGGTATAATTACCTAGAATAAATTTTTAAGTCTGAAGTAGGCGTAGGAGGGTATTATGCTAAGTAATTTGTTAAAAAGGAGAACTAATTCTATATGCTGCAAGATATAGGTGAACAAGTTAAGGCTGTTAAACAAGAGTTATCACAAGATGCATCAAAGGTGAGTATTGTCACATCAGGCAAGGCCGCTACTATTTACATTGACTCTGAAGGAAAAGATTATAATGGTTTGAAGCTTGTGGTAAATTCCTTTATTGAAGATGTTAATATGATTACAGGAGTAACTCCCGATATTGTGTCAGACATTAAGGAGTTAGATGGCACAGCAGTAATTGCTGGAACTATTGGAAATAACAACGTTATTGATTCTCTGATTTTGAAGGGTGTAATAGATGTTATAGATATTAAGAATAAGCGGGAATGTTACAAAATCCAAGTTGTTGAGAATCCAACTGATAAAGTTGACAAGGCAATAGTAGTTGTGGGCAGTGAGAAGAGGGGTACCATTTACGGTATTTATCATATATCAGAACTAATTGGAGTAAGCCCATGGATTTATTGGGGAGATGTTGTACCAGCAAAGCAAAAAGAGCTGGCTATATCGAAAGAACAATTGAATATTACCTCAAAGGAGCCATCTGTAAAATACAGAGGCTTTTTCTTGAATGATGAATGGCCTTCGTTGGGCACATGGGTGACAAATAAGTTTGGCGATTTTAATGAGGAATTTTATGATAAAGTATTCCAACTGATTTTGAGATTAAAGGGCAACTTTTTATGGCCGGCTATGTGGAGCGCAGTATTTAGCGAAAATGGTAAAAGCCGCCCTATTGAGAATGCACAGCTTGCTGACACATATGGTATTGTAATGGGAACATCACATCATGAGCCCATGTTTCGAGCAGGTGAAGAATGGAAGAATATTAATGAGAGGTACGGAACGAATAGTGCATGGGATTTTACTACAAACTCAGAAGCTATCACCAAATTTTGGGAAGATGGTTTGTTGCGTAATAAGGATTTTGAAAGTCTTATAACTATTGGTATGAGAGGTGAACAGGATTCTGCGCTAGAAGGATCAGAAAAAGAAAATATAGAACTGCTTAAAAAAATCATTATAACGCAAAAAAGTTTGTTGAAAAAACATGGTATGGAGATTGCGCCCAAGGTTCTCACTATATATAAAGAAGTGGAAAAATACTGGTATGGCTCGGATGAGGTAGAGGGTCTAAGACATTGGGATGTGCTTGATGATGTAACAATTATGCTTGCCGATGATAATTTTGCTAATGTTCGTACGCTGCCAGATGATAAAGAGCGAAATCGTAAAGCTGGTTGGGGAATGTACTATCATTTTGATTATCACGGAGGCCCACGTTCTTATGAATGGGTAAATACAACGCCCCTTGAAAAAGCTTGGGAGCAGATGTCAATGGCATATGATTATGGAGTAAGGGATATATGGATAGTCAATGTGGGAGATTTAAAACCAATGGAATTTCCAATTTCTTATTTCATGGATTTAGCATATGACTTTGAAGCTTGGGGGACAAATGGAATAAATAAAACCAGGGAATATACGAAAAAATGGGCTTCGCAGCAGTTTGGTAATAATACGGAGGAAGAGTTAATAGATGGGATTACAGCTATTTTATCCGATTATACTGAAATGAATGGAAGCAGAAAACCTGAGGTTACTTTTTCAAACACATACAGCTGCATAAATTATAATGAAGCCCAAAGAGTATTGGCAAAAGCAATTGGTTTAGAGAATAGAGCTGAAAAGTTTTATAAAATGGTTTCGGAAGCATCAAAAGATGCATACTATCAGTTGGTATACTACCCTACAGTGGCTTCTGTAAATGTTGTAAAAATGCAGATATATGCTGGGTTGAATAATTTATATTATGAGAGCAAAAGCATTCTTGCAAATGAGTATTATGCTCTGGTGCAGAAATGTATAGAAATTGATAACACAATGCAAAACTTTTACAATAACAATTTGTCAAATGGTAAGTGGAACGGAATGATGAGTTCTCCTCACATAGGATATACTTATTGGAATCCAGATGGCTGGACATATCCAGAGTTTAAGAATGTTATTCCAAAAGAGGGTAGCTATTTGATTGTTAATGTAGAAGGTAGCGAAAAGGAATGTTGTTCAGGTACAGCTTCTTTGCCTGTATTCACAAATTTATGCAAAGAATGTTATGCCATTACTATTAGCAATGGTGGAAATACAGCGTTTGATTATACTATAGAAACAAGCGCAGACTGGATCAAAGTGGATAATACAGAAGGGAGTATTAATGGCACAGGAACAAGCGTAAACAGGATTAAAGCAGATAACAACAAGGAAAGCATTAGTAGTATAGGAACAAGTGCAGACAAGATTAAATTGGATAACATGAACGAAAGTATTAGTAGTATAGAAACAAGCGCAGACGGGATCAAAGCAGTTAGCATAAAAGGAAGTATAGTCAGTGGAAAGAATATTATGGTTTCAATAGATTGGGATAAGGTATCAAACACTTCAAAAGGTTACATAACTATTTATGGTACAGGCGAAAAAGTACAAGTAAATGTCACTGCTGAATTTATAAATACAGATAAGCTGTTGGCAATGACATTTGTTGAAACGCATGGGGTTATAGCTATTGAGGCAGAACATGCAGCTAAAATGATAGCAAAATCAAATGTAAAGTGGAAAGTCATTAAAAACTATGGGCGCACTTTGTCTTCAGTTAAAATGTTTCCAACAACGGTATCCTTTGTGAGACCAGAGGATGCACCATATTTGGAATATTTAATAGAAGTAAGCGAGGATAAAGGATACACACTGACAACATATGTTGCACCAACAAATAATTTGTACAAGAAAAGCAGATTAAAATATGGTGTATCATTTGATGGGGGGATAGTAACTATAGCGGATGCTCTACCACAGGATTTTGTTGCGGGGGACTACGACAATGAGCAATGGTGTGATGCTGTTTTGGATAATATCCATGTAACATGCACAAAGCACATGTTGACAAAGGGAACACATACTCTACGCTTATATGGCTTAGATGCAGGATTGGTTTTGCAAAAGCTGGTTTTATCTAAACAAAAACTTCCAGCTTCATTCTTTGGACCACAGGAGAGCTTTTTTGTGAATAAAAATTAGTTGGGAAGGTTAATAAGTTTTATATAAGAAGCTAATAAGTTTATATAAAAATTCTAGTATAAATGAAAATTTTGTATATGTTTATATACAAGAAATTTAGAAGCCAAATAAGCTATGATGTAGTTTATTTAGGCTTTTTTGTATACACGAAATAATTAACTAGTTTTTTTACTATTTTATGTAATTATAAAATAAAACAATCATGCAATTAATTTGTTAGCAATACAAAAAAATACAAAGTTTGACTATTTATTTAGCGTCTTTGTACCAAAGTCTTATGCAAATAGGACTATAGACTTGCAATTTAATGTGATAAAATTAAAAATATTGAAAAAGTAACAAGTTTTTTTTGTGAGTTTATTATCCACAAAATACCCTTGGTGGGTAAAAAAGTAATTAATTCCAGCAGAAGATATCCTTTCTTTGATACAAAAGGAGATTAATATACAAATTGCATCAGTTTTTTATGTATATTAATTCTATAGTTCTATATTAATAGTTCCATTTGACTATCAAAAAATTATCAATAATCTACAAAAATTCAAGAAGATACAAGTTATAATTTAATATATTATTATTACAAAATATACAAAAAAAATAAATATTGCAACAAATGTAAGATGTAATATGTCTTGTAATAATAAGAGGTTTTCAAAATTCTAGTTATTTAGGAGGTCAACATGAATAAGGCATTAATCTCAGCAGGAATACTAGGAGTAGCATCGTTTATACCGGAAGAAGTTAGGAAAAATGATTTTTGGAAGGACATCAAATTTACAAAGCTTAAAGAAGGTAAAGATCCATTTGAAAACATTGAAGAAAGAAGAGTTTTTCCAGAGGGAATGCTTCCGTCAGAAGCAGAAGCTGAGGCAGGAAGACGTGCAATGGAAGTCGCAGGAGTAACAGCAGATGAAATAGATTTAGTAATGGTTCAGTCAATGATACCAGACGAAATTCTCCCTGGTAATGCATGTAAAGTACAGTACAAGCTGGGTTTAAAAAATGCTGGAGCATGGACAGTAGATACCTGTTGTTCAAGCTTTGTAACAATGGTAGTTACAGCTTCGAACTTAATCGCAACAGGTGAGTTTAAGAAAATACTAATCATAACCTCTGCATTTTGTTCGCATATGATAGATTTCTGTGACTATCAGTGCGTCTATCTAGGGGATGCAGCAGGAGCAGCAGTTTTAGGCCCTGTATCAGAAGGTAAGGGGTACATAGCATCTTTCTGTAATTCTCATGGTGAGTACCATAAGGGATTTACGTTGCAATTAAGACAACCAGAAGCATATGAGCGCAGACATTTTATGGCATCCCTCGAAAAACCTTTGTTAACTTTTGACAAGGAAGTAACAAGAGAAATAGGAAGAGGTTCTGTTGAGCACATGAAATATGCATTGGACAGAGTGTTGGAAAAATCCCAATTGAGAGGAGATGATATAGATTTATTCTTATCTCATCAACCATGCCATTGGGCTCATGCTACATGGAGGGATGCTATTGGCGTAAAGCCAGAAAATTCCTTGCAAACATTTAGTAAGTATGGAAATATTGCTTCTGCAACAATTCCAGTTAACCTTTTTGAAGCTGTAAACAAAGGCATGTTAAAGGATGGAAGTAATCTGCTTATTACATCATCAGGAGCAGGTGAAAACCATATAGCAGCAATTTTGAAGTGGGGAAGATAAATGTATTTTCAAGTAATGAATTAAAAATAAAAAGCTTGCCATAAAAAATTGATATCTCCCTTTGCGTTAGGCAGTTTAAATAATAAAAACTGATTATTGCAAGGGGAGCATATCAATATAACAGCAAGATATATAAAAATAGAGCTAATTGAGTTAGATTCCAAACAATTTTTCTAAATATTCATATTTTTCATGTGTTAGAAGTGCATCTTTGTCGGTATTCTTAAGCTTAACTATATATGTCCAGCGGCCGTAAGGATGAATTCTATAAATCATTGAAATGTTAATTATGTATGATTTATGGCTTCTGAAAAATGTTGTTTTGTCTAAACGCTCTTCAATTTCACTTAAACTTTCAGAAGAAGTTAATGTTTCATCTACAGTGTGAATAAGTGTGTTGCGTTTTTCACGTTCTATAAAAATAATATCTTTACAATCAATAAAGCTCGTGCCTTCTTTGCTCTTTATAACAAGTTTAGAAATACTGTCATTATTGAAGAGGCTCAGTTTTGGTGAAGTTGTATCCTTATTTGTAAATATTTCCTTAATTCTCCCTAAAGTTGAGATTACCCTATCAATTTTAAAAGGCTTAATTAAATAATCTGATGCATAAACTTCAAATGCTTCCGACATATATTGTTCATGTGCAGTGGCAAAAATTATAAAGGTTTTTGGAGCAATGTCAATAATTCTTTTGGCGCACATAACCCCATCCATACCAGGCATTTCTACATCCAAGAAAACAATATGGGGGGATAGGGTTTCAACGAGGCTTAAGCCAGCTTCTCCATTTTCAGCCTCACCAACCAATGTAAACCCTTCTGCTTTAGTGATAATCTTTTTTAAAACCAGTCTCATTCCTTCATCATCATCAATAATTAGAACCTTGAGTTCCATAAAGTATTACCTCTCCATTTTTTTGCTTTGGGACTTCCAAGTATTTCTGACATAATAAAGCCTTGTACAAGACTGTTACTATTAAAATTAATAGCCATACTTAATGCATCATCAGTAGAATTTGAATTGTTAGTTATGTTTTGGCTGTTGGTTGAGTTCGTGGCGCAAGTTGGGTTCGTGGTGCTAGTTAAACCAGAATTATTAGTTGAATTTTGGTTGCTGGTTGACTTTGCTTGTTCTGACATACCTATAGGAGATGCATTGGTATCGACCGCTTTAGTTTCTGAAGTAGACAAATTATCTTTTTGCACAGGTGATGTTGGACTGCTAAACTGTGCTGATTTAGCATAACTTGTATTACTTGCTATGTCTATTTTCTTAAGCATTTTCTTAGATATGTCCTTAATTATTTCCATACTATATGTGGTTCCCATAATAATTGTACTCCTTTATAATGATGCAACGCCATGAATATGTTTCTATGATTTTTTATCAACACTTTCTGGAACATCAGGTTTACCTGCTTTTGAAATTGTATCTCTCATTTGGGTATCAGCCATAATATTTTGCAAATTATAGTAATCCATCACACCTATTTTTCCTTCGCGTAATGCGTGTGCCATAGCTTCAGGTACAAGAGCCTCAGCCTCAACAACTTTTGCTCGCATCTCTTGAACGGAAGCTTTCATTTCTTGCTCTTTAGCAACGGCCATAGCCCTTCTTTCTTCTGCTTTTGCTTGTGCTATGTTTTTATCAGCTTCAGCTTGAAGGGTTTGAAGCTGAGCACCAATATTTCTGCCAACATCTACGTCTGCTATATCAATTGAAAGGATTTCGAAAGCAGTTCCTGCATCAAGACCCTTGGATAAAACTGTCTGAGATATTTTGTCTGGATTTTCAAGCACTTCTTTATGTGAAAATGCGCTTCCGACAGTTGTTACAATACCTTCACCAACCCTAGCAAGTACTGTGGTTTCACCTGCACCACCGATAAGTCTATCAAGATTCGCTCTAACAGTTACTCTGGCTTTTGCGAGAAGCTCAATACCATCTTTTGCAACTGCAGATACATTTGGTGTCTCAATAACTTTAGGGTTTACGCTCATTTTAACAGCTTCTAATACATTACGACCTGCTAAATCTATTGCAGCTGCTCTTTCAAAGGGTAAATTCATATTAGCTCTATGTGCTGCTATAAGAGCATCTACTACTACATCAACATTTCCTCCTGCTAGGTAATGAGCCTCAAGTTGATTAACATTTAGATTCATTCCACCCTTTATTGCTTTTATTAGTGGAATTACTATTCTATCTGGCTTTACTCTTCTTAATCTCATACCTATAAGATTAAAAATACTTACCTTTACATTTGCAGCCAAAGCGGATACCCATAAACCAACGGGAACAAAACTAAAAAACAAAGCAAAAAATAATGCTATTGCACTTATAATAATAACAAAACCTACTAAATCCATAATGATTTTCTCCTTTAAAGTTTAATTGTTTTTTATAACTCTCTTACTATTATGCTTCTACCAACTACTTTAATCACCTTAACTTTTTTGTCTTGAGGAATAAATGCTCCTTCTGAGACAACATCAATTTTTACTCCATCAAAATCAGCTACACCTGAAGGTCTTAATACAGTAGTGCTAATACCTTCCTTACCGAGAAAAAATTCCAAGTCATTTATCCCAATATATCCTGTTTCTTTTTGCTGAGAGTGTTTTAAAATAATTGGGGATTTTGATAGCTTACCTTTAGCAGCCGAGTGAAGTATAATACTTAATGCTATACCTAAAATAGCTAATGTAAGGATTATTAAAATCAATGCCTGTTGAATAGTTTCGGTAATAAATGCTATTCCAATAATAATAAGGATTGTACCAGTGATTCCTGGAGCACCGAACCCAGGATGGAACATTTCTACTATTACAAGAATAACCCCAATAATTAAAATCATTCCCTGTATTAGGTCGATTTGTGTAATGAAGTTAAATATATCCACATATGTTTCCTCCCCCTAGTATAATAAATTCTTAACATAGTTACGTTGGTTTAATATAATCAGAAGCTTTATATATTTTTTAAACCTTCTATAGTAAATTATACTTGTATTAATTTTTAAAAGAATAAAAAACTGCTGTAAAATACATTACCTAGTTTATAATGTCGTTTCAATGTGCTTAAAATTCATTTGGGTATCTTACCTTCAAATGTGGTTTCACCATTATCACTAAATACATTTATACTTCCTCCATACTTTTGCAATGTCTCTTTTGTAATAGCAAGACCCATACCTTCACCTTTATTACCTTTAGTTGTAAAGCCTGCTTCAAATACTTTGCCTATAATATCTTTGGGAATTTGGGAGCCACTATTTTTTATGCTAAAGTAGTAGGTTTTAATATCTTCATACAAATCAATTTGTATATATTTATCTTCTGAAATCTCTTCAAGTGCAAAAATTGCATTATCAATAATGTTGCCTAATATCTTGCAAAACTCCCAAGAGGGTAATTTAATTTGGTTGAACTGAGAAGTTATGTTCAGTCTTGGTTCAATGCCTCTTTTTTCACTGGCAAGAACTTTGGCTTGTAAAAGTGCATTAAGCGCAGGGCTTGATGTACGCATTATGCGGCTTACACTCTGTATATCCTTATAAACTTTTTCTATATATTCCTTTGTATCAGTAAACTCTTCAAGCTCTATAAGACCATAGACTACTTGTAAGTGATTCATAAAATCGTGTCTTTGAGCCCTAAGAGTATTATTAAGTTCTTCGAGCTGAGATAAGGTTTGCTGAAGCGTATCATTTCTCGAACTAATCAGACCTAGCTGATGGATATCTTTTATGTTTATAAACGTATTAAGAAATGATATTAAAATAATTGAAATGAATGCAATGGTTTGCTTATTAAAGGTAACAAAAAAGGTAATATCCTCAAAAAATTGAAATATTATAATTCCTGTAATGATGCCTATTTGGGCAATATTCAGTATAATTACAGCTAAAATTGCTTTGTTAATTACTAGCTTTGTTTTCATTTGCCTCACGCTTTCAAAATTCTAGTTTATAGTTATTATACATAATGTTGTTATGTTTTTAAATGAGATTATTTTTTATGTTTTGAAATTAAATTAAAAAATCAATATAATATATGGAATTTATACACAAAATTTTAAAATATTTAAATTTGTGGAACATAAAAGGTACTAGAACTATCGAATAATATATATAATATTCATTGAAAACTTTAGGATTATGTGGTAGAATACTACTAATATTCTCGTAAAAAGTAAAAAAATGAAAAAGTTCTTTGCTATTGATTATTCTGACAAAATTTAAAAGTGAGGATGTGAGATGGTATGAAAGGATTATATTTCTCTCAGCTACACCAGTATGAACTTAGAAACGTTGAAAAACCATGTTTAATAGATGACACTGACGTCATCGTAAAAGTCACTCTTACAACTATCTGTGGCAGTGATTTGCATTTAATACATGGTATGATTCCAACAACTCCAGGATATGTTTTAGGTCACGAGTATGTTGGAATTATTGAACAGGTAGGTAGCTCTGTTAAGTGTTTCAAACCTGGGGATAGAGTGATTGGGCCACCTGCACCCTTTTGTGGCTATTGTGAAAATTGTATTAACGGGAATATTTCACACTGTACAAATGGTGGAATACATGGTAGTGGCAAGGAATTAGGTAATTTATCAGGGACTCACTCTGAATACATAAGAGTTCCTTTTGCGGATACTTGCCTTGTACATGTTCCAGATACCCTTGCCGACGATCAAGTAATTTTTATTTCAGACATTTTATCGACTGGTTATACTGCTGTAGCTCATGGTAAAGTAAATCCTGGCGATACAGTCGTTGTTTTTGGAGCTGGACCAGTTGGATTGTGTGCTGTTGTAGCAGCACAGTTATTTAATCCGTACCAAGTTATTGCAGTTGGAAGACGTGATAAATTTAGAATGGACATGGCTAAAAGTCTTGGAGCAGATCATATCTTGAGCTCAGAAAAAGATGATGTCATAGCCACTGTTATGAAGCTGACTAATGGTAAGGGGGCTGATGTGGCGATAGATGCATCAGGTTCAGAAACTGCTATTCAGCAAGCCGTACAATGTGTCAAAATTAATGGGAATGTTTCTCTTGTTGGTATTACTGGAACAGATATTACATTGCCTTTATCCCAAATATTTATGAAGGATGTAAATATAAATATGGGACTTGCCTATGTAGGGTATATGAAGAGATTAATAAGTCTTGTACTCAACGGGCACATTGATTTAAGACCATTGATAACTCATAGAATGGATTTGGATCAAGCTGTAGAAGCTGTAAAGCTATTTGAAAGCAGAAGCGAAAATGTAATTAAGGTGGTCTTAAAACCGTAGATTGAGTTTTTTGATGAGTTATTAAAATATTAATGCGGATATATAGTTAGTGAATTAATAAGTTTTTATATTAATAAAATCCAGAGTGCTTGAGGTTTAAGTGCTCTGGATCTTTCATATACCACCTTTTTGTCAATTGGTTGAGATATGAAGTAAAGTATAGTATGATGTTGTTTATATGTAATAAAAGTAAATCTGAAAATATTGAAGTATCTGATTTTAAAAGCTTCTGAGGGAGTAAAACGCCTCTTTTAGATGGCGATTTTAATAGTAATATCCGAAAGTACAGGGGGGAAGTACATAATGAAAATACCTTTTTTCAATAAAGAAGCAGAAACAAATAAGTCCAAAAAAAACAACAATAATGAGGACAATAAGGAAGAGGCCTTTTTTCGTCAAATGAACGAAATGCGTAAAGAAGACCCTTTAATCGGTGCTAAAATGGGTTCAAAAGAAATTTTTGCACGCCTAATAAATGCATTGAAGGATTCAAGGGGTGTACATATTGAAACTCTTTTATGCATACTAGGTTCTTTAGCTGGTTATTCTTGTCAAGCAGGTTTGCGAAGAGAATTAGTTGAAACAAAAGAACTTAGTGAGGACCAGGTATTTGTGATTATTGACTGTAAGGATGGTAGCAAATACTATTTTGGAGACAGGATTAATCAGCCTCTTTTATCAAATCAATATTCGATTTGGTCTTTAGCGGCGGGAGCAGTACAGCATATGGGAATCACGGTAACAATTGATGTACAGGAGATTTTAAAGCATGTCTCGGAAACAGTAGGTAGCAGTACCTATGGTATACCTAGAATTCCAGAAATACATAAGTCTGGAGACCTTCCTATTAATTTTGTTAGGAGGTTATGGCCAAAGCTACTTCCAGTTGTAGAGAGATTTTCCATTGAACCTAATGAATGGTCTATCATGTATGGATTGGCTCTTCAAGAAGCAATATTATTTGGTAAGGATGCAATTGACCCTCTGTTAGCACTTACGATTGCTATGGAATGCGCGATACCTATGGCAAAAGTAGATTTAGAACCTAAAAATACATGATTTTGATTGTATTATATAGGTTATAGGTAAAATCTATATATCAATAAGAAATATTTTGTGTCAAAAAGCCAGATAAGGTGTCATATATTATCGTTAATACCCTGCCCTATACACTAAAAACTTATGGCGAGGGTCATTATCATACATATGTGGCACTTTTATCTCATCTAAAAGTACGAAACTGGAGTTTGTATCCAAAAAATAAATATAGTCATTTGATGGGTAATAAAGAATAATATCTACGGCTCTTTCATTCACCTCAATTGAAGCCAAAATATTTTTTAGCACCTTTGCAAATATTTGCATAGAAAAAGGATTAAAAAAGTAAAATTTATTATCCGGCGGATTAATAGTATACCTTTCTGCTAAACAGTTTAAAAAATTAATATTATCTCTTTTGCCTTTATTTGTCTGAAAGTAACTTTTCTTATTTTCAATAGCTTGTTTATAGAAGAAATTATTCATCTCTATCCCTGTCACAAAAGAATTAAAAAAATAGTTTATGTAAAAGTTGAGCCTTCCCTTTCCGCAGCCAAAGTCAACTATGCTGTCCTTCTCTGTAAAATCATATTTATTTGTCAATGCCTCCAATGCAGCATAGGAGGTTGGCTCATATCTGTGATAGTGAATTGAAGCATTAAAGATTTTTTGCTCTCCTGTAGTTTTTATAGCTAGTAGTTTTTCATAATATTGTTCATTCATATTGGGCACCTTTATTTTAAAATTAATGTGGTACTAAAAAATATAAGAAAATGAGATTCGAGTCCATGCTATTTCTTACAAATAAATGCACATTACCTTGAAATGAAAGACATGGACACATTCATGACATTATAACAGGATTATTGTTAATTTAAAAGATGTTTTAACCGCTGCAAAAACGCAGCTAAAACTATGACCAGACTTATGACCGAAACTAGACCATAGGTCATTTCGCACAGTATTTATTGTACTCAAGGCATATTCTGTCTACTTCTTCTAAATTTAATTTCAATAAAAATGCATTAAATCTTACCATTTTTGGAATGAATATAGGGTGAATGCAATGAACAACTAAATTTGTTTGAAAAGTTGGTGATTTATACGACAAAACCTCAAGAAATTGATGTGATGGAGCCAGACGGACGAGTATTTCCAAGAGAAATGTATGATGAACTTGATGCTTTTATAGAAGGATTGGAAACTACCGAAGGTGCACTTATTGAAATACTTCATAAAGCTCAGCATATTTTTGGATATCTCCCTAGAGATGTGCAGTTATTTGTTGCACGCAAGCTAGGAATACCAGGTGCAGAGGTCTATGGAGTAGTTAGCTTTTATTCATACTTTACAACAAAACCCAGCGGAAAACATACAATTAGTGTTTGCTTGGGCACTGCTTGCTTCGTAAGAGGAGCAGATAAAATTATTGCAGCCTTTAAAGAAAAGCTGGGTATTGAGTCAAATGAAACAACGGAGGATGGCTTGTTTACTATAAAGGATGTCAGGTGTATAGGTGCTTGCGGTCTCGCACCTGTCGTTATGGTGGACGACAAGGTATACGGAAGGGTAAAGGTAGAGGATATTGATGACATTATAAATTCATATCGCAATAAGGAAAAGCTCGAAAAATAAGTTTGTACTAACATGGTGCATTTTCGAGCACCAAAAACCACAAGTGGTTTTTGCAGTTTATAGGTAATCGGAGCTGTATAGAAAGACTGCGTAGCGCTCAGCTATGCTGATAGTTTCACCAAATTTTGTGCCCAAATGGGGCGTAGGAGGTTAGTATGAAGATAGGATCACTGGCGGAGCTATATAAAGTTAAACAGGATATGGCTGAACAAATATCAATACGTCAGCATAGTAATACTGAACAAAAAAATAAAAATATATTGGTATGCGGAGGTACTGGCTGTCTTGCAAGCGATAGTGATAAAGTCATTAAAAACCTTGAATTAATTTTAAAAGCTCGAGGCTTAACTGATGAAGTCAAGGTTATAAGGACAGGCTGTTTTGGTTTTTGTGAACAGGGTCCAATCGTAAAAATCGAGCCTGATAATGTATTTTATGTCCGAGTTGGGCCAAAGGATGCAAAGGATTTAATAGACGAGCATATATTAAAAGGTAAAATGGTGGAAAGACTTTTATATAAAGATCCACAGACTAATGAAACAATTCATAAACATGAAGAAATGAACTTTTACAAAAAACAGCATCGAGTTGCCCTTAGAAATTGTGGATTTATTAATCCTGAAGATATAAATGAATATATTGCAATGGGTGGTTATGAAGCATTAGGTAAAGTTCTTACTCAAATGTCAAGAGACGAAGTGGTTGATGTAATTAAAAAGTCAGGACTCAGAGGAAGAGGCGGTGGAGGATTTCCTACAGGGCTTAAATGGGAGATTACTAAGAAGCAGGAAGATAACGAAAAATTTATTATCTGCAACGCAGATGAAGGCGACCCCGGTGCTTTTATGGATAGAAGCATTTTAGAGGGAGATCCAAATAGTGTACTAGAAGCAATGGCTATTGGCGCTTATGCAATTGGTGCAAGAAATGGAATTATATATATTCGTGCAGAGTATCCGCTGGCAATTTCTAGATTAACGGTAGCAATGCAGCAGGCAAGAGAATTGGGGCTTTTAGGAAAAGGGATTTTTGGAACCAAATTTGACTTTGATATTAAGCTTAAATATGGAGCTGGTGCATTTGTATGTGGAGAGGAAACAGCGCTGATTAACTCCTGTGAAGGCAAGAGAGGAGAACCTAATTATAAACCGCCATATCCTGCTGAACAAGGCTATTGGGGACATCCTACCTGTGTTAATAATGTTGAAACCTTCGCCAACATTCCTATGATAATAAATAAGGGTGCAGAGTGGTTTGCGGCTATGGGTACAGAGAAAAGCAAGGGCACAAAGGTGTTTGCGCTTGCAGGGAAGATTAATAATGTAGGGTTAGTTGAAGTACCTATGGGAATAACTCTTCGTGAAATTATTTTTGATATTGGTGGCGGAATTCCTAATGGCAAAAAGTTTAAAGCAGTTCAAACAGGAGGCCCATCGGGAGGTGTTCTTACAGAGAAAAACCTAAATACGCCAATTGACTATGACGGGCTTCTGAAGCTCGGTGCAATGATGGGCTCTGGGGGAATGATTGTCATGGATGAGGATGACAATATGGTTAATATAGCAAAATTTTATCTTGAGTTTACAATGGATGAGGCTTGTGGCAGATGTGGAGCAGGTAGAATTGGTACAAAAAGGCTTTTTGAAATGCTTAATAAGATAACATCTGGAAACGCTACTATTGATGATCTTTATGATATAGAGCAACTGGCATATATGGTAAAGGATAGTGCGTTATGTGGACTGTGTCAAACAGCTCCAAATCCAATCCTTAGTACATTAAGACACTTTCGGAATGAATATTTGGATTTTGTTAAAGATGTTGATTATTCACGAAGCAAGGAGAAGTGTGAAAGAAATTAGTAATACCTTTAAAGGAGGTGCCGAGTCCATGTCATTTCTCACTAGGAATGAACATTTCCTTGTTGTTCTTGTGTAAAATGTGAGACATGGGCATAAGGTTGAGAGAAATTGAAAAAATAAATAAAGGAGATACCGAGCCCATGCCATTTCTGTCATGATGATTTGTGTGAAATGCTGGGCATGGGCATAAGGTTGAGAGAAATTGAAAAAATAAATAAAGGAGATACCGAGCCCATGCCATTTCTGTCATGATGATTTGTGTGAAATGCTGGGCATGGGCATAAATATGGATAGAAAAATGAGCCAAAACCCCAACGATGACAAAAAAAATCTGCATATCAAGATTAATGATAAGGATTTAGATGTGCCAGAAGGAATAACAATCTTAGAGGCAGCACATAAAGCAGGAGTAAAGATTCCTACGTTATGCCATTTGGATTTACACGATTTGCAATTATACAATAAAACAGCTTCCTGCAGGGTGTGTATGGTGGAATTAGTTGACCAAAGAAACAATCGAAATAAACTTGTACCCTCCTGCGTCACCAAAGTACAGGAAGGAATGGAAGTACGTACTGATACTAAGAGAGCAATAGCAGCAAGGAGAATGGCTGTAGAACTATTGCTGTCAAACCACCCCAATGAATGTTTTACTTGTCCAAAGAATTTAGAATGTGAGCTTCAAGCTCTTGCAAATGAACTTAATATAAGGCATATTCGCTGGGAAGGTGAGAGGATGGATTATCCACTTGACATTTCCAGTGATGCTATTGTGAAAAACTCCAACAAGTGTATTTATTGTAGGCGCTGTGAGACTGCATGTAATGAGGTACAAACATGTGGGATTTTATCAGGAATAGGGCGGGGATTTAATTCCTTTGTAGGTCCTTTTGCCAATATACCTATGGTGGAAACCTCTTGCACATACTGCGGACAATGTGTACAGGTTTGTCCTACTGCAGCTCTAACTGAAGCATACCATACAGAAAAGGTTTGGGAAGCATTAAATGACCCTAATAAATATGTAATTGTCCAGACGGCTCCTGCAATCCGTGTTGCACTTGGAGAGCTATTTGGAATGGAAGCAGGAACATTAGTAACGGGTAAAATGGTAACAGCACTGAAACGTATGGGATTTGATCAGGTATTTGATACTGATTTTGGTGCAGACCTTACTGTTATGGAGGAAGCGTCTGAATTGATTTACCGCCTCAAAAATAATAAAACACTCCCTATCCTAACAAATTGCTGTCCAGCGTGGGTTAAATTTATTGAGAATCAATTCCCGGAATTAATACATGTACCATCTACCTGTAAATCACCACATATTATGTTGGGGACTATTGCCAAAACTTATTTTGCGGAAAAAAAGGGTATAGATCCTGATAATATTGTAATGGTATCTGTTATGCCTTGCATAGCTAAAAAAGCGGAGGCTAAACGCCCAGAACTGACAAAAGACAATAAAAGCAATGTAGATATTACAATTACTACTAGAGAGCTAGGAGCAATGATTCATGAAGCAGGAATAGAGTTTAATGTCCTTCCGGATAATAATTTTGACAGTCCGCTGGGAGAATCAACAGGTGCTTCTGTAATATTCGGTACAGCTGGAGGTGTTATCGAGGCAGCACTTCGAACAGCATCTGAATGGATGACAGGTGAGCCACTTGAAAATGTTGAGTTTGAAGAACTGAGAGGAATTGAAGGTGTCCGTGAAGCTACAGTAAAAATAGGTGAACAGGAGCTAAAAATAGGTATTGCCAGTGGATTAGGTAATGCGCGTAAAATTCTAGAAGATATACGTGATGGCAAAGCAAATTATCATGCAATTGAAATAATGGCTTGTCCAGGTGGCTGCATTGCTGGAGGAGGACAACCCTATCACCACGGTAATGATGAGATCATTAAGAAACGCAGAGAGGCAATTTATCAAGAGGATAGGAACAAAAAAGTTAGGAAGTCTAATGATAATAAAGAAATATTAGAACTTTATAAAAACTATTTGGGAGAACCATTTGGTAAAACGGCGCATGAACTTCTTCATACTCATTTTGAAAAGCGTGATAGAATATAGAAAATATTTAACCAATTCATTTAATGAATTGTTCCATTTTTAAAAAGCCAAACTCTAAGTTTTTTGAGACTCGAAAGTGCACCATGTAAGCGCCAACTATACTTTCGAGTTACTACCGCACCAATAGATTTTTTATGTGCGAAGTTTGAGTTATTTACCCAAATTTACTAATTGAAAATGCAGGTGTTCAAATTTATCAATGGAAAGTTTAAGTTGTTTACTTATATGGGCTTGGTTTTTTTTTTGCTATTTTAGTACAAATTTTTTTTCGAAGATTAAAATTCAAAGGTTGGTGTCAAATAATAGAAATAAAAAGATATCTTTTTTTAAATAATTAACTCGAATTATTAAAAATATGCACATTATTAAAAAATATGGTAAAATAAATTTAACAATAATATTAATATACGAATCGAGGAAAGTTATGTTTTTTATTTTTGGATGGGGACATCAATCAGTTAAAAACCACGGGCCAGTAAAAGTATTTTATTGTGAACATTGTAATAATGAAAAGTTTTGGGTGCTTCATAGCAGAAAAAAATGGTTTACAGTTTTCTTTATTCCAATTATTCCATATTCATCAGATCATATATTGTTTTGTCCTATTTGTCACCACGGTGTTGAGTTGGATACTGACAAGTTTAAAGAGCTGAAGTTAATTGCTGAATGCAATATGGATCTTATAAACAAAAAGATTACAGATGATCAACATGCTGAGAGAATGAGCGAAATAGCAATTGAGATTAGTAAAAACAACATTAATAATGATATTTACCCAAAAACCGAAACTCAAATAAACTATATTAGGCAAATGAATGAGTTTAGAAATCAGAGAAAATCAGAATCTGTATAGCAGTTGAGAACTAATTAAAGAAGCTTGTTATGAAATATGTTAGTTGGTATAAATTAGACATAGAAATATAATACTATTTCGCATTTAAAATATCGAAAAGACATATTATAAATACATTAGTATAGCTTGTAATTTTTTCTGTCTATTTTTAATTTATTTTAATACTTAATGACGAGATATATTTGTTTATGATAATATAAAATAATGAAAGAGTTTTTTACTTAAAAATAAAACTGGGGGTAGCCGCAATGGGTTTTTTTAATGAGTTTTTATCAAAAAACAAGAATAAGAACGGTCAGAAAGAAGAGAAGGAGAAGAATGAGCAAATAGAAGGTATTGAAAACTCTGACCTAAACAGTTCTCAGGATATTCAATCTGAAGAAAGCCTAACAGATGAGCAACAGCCTGCCAATAGAGAGATGATTGAGTGCTATGATGAGCAAGGACAAAAGATATTGGTCTCTAGAGAAGAAATAAGAAAAACTATCTTGCCTAATCAGCTGAAAAATCATTGGAGTAACGCTGATGCACTGTATAATGATATTCTTTTGGCATTTAAGGATGATTTCAATGAAGAGGCTCTTGATGCTGCAAAACACCTTGTACATATAGATGAAATTAAGGAGAGAGGATATACTACTCTTGCGATTGCATATATGACTAAAGAGCTTTTTGGAGAAGCTGAAAAAACTTTAAAAGAATATATCAATTTATTTGGAAAGACAGGAATGATTCTAACAAATCTTGCAAAGGTTCACCATCAGAGGGGTGACATTGAAGGGGCAAAGGATTTAGTTTGGGAGAGTCTCTGCTTAGAGCCAAACCAAGAAGCTACTCTTCAATGGTGGGTTATTTTGAACATGGAGGCAGGACAAAATAATGTTGCTGATTTACTTAAAAAGATTACAGCAATAAAAGGTAGCTGGCTTCCACAGCTTTATTTAGCAAGATATTATATTGAACAAAAGGATTTGGAAAGTGCAAAGCCTATATATGAGTATGTATTGAATACATCTGTAGATGAATTACCTGTATTGTACATTATCTCAGGTGACTTGGGTAATAATGGATATATAAATGAAATTATTGATATAGTAGCTCCATTATATGACCCTGAAAAACATGATATAATGGCGGGTATGAATATATTACATGCATATATTCAAACTGGAAAGCATGTAGAAGGTCAAAAGCTTATAGACAAATTAATGAAGAGTGAAAGACCTGATGTAAAAGCAGTATTACAAAAATTGGCAAGTGACTTTGAAACACTTGAAAAAGCTCAAAAGAATAATGGAAGTAAACCTGAAGGTGTGGAATACGAACTTGTTGTCACTGACAAGCCAATTTGGTTTTATGGTCTGAAATCACCTGAATGGCTTTTGCCTAAGGAATTAAAAAGTGAAAACATTGGCTTTTTAGCATTTGCTGACTTAACTGATAAAACAGGTAATGTGACTGCAATACAGCGTGATGATAATTCTGCAAGATTAACTAGAGGCTTACCGTTACTTCTTCAGGAGATATTATTATTTAAACATAGTAGAGAGACAAAATTCCTTATTCCAGTTGAAAAGGATAAAGGACCATATGAAAGAATAGCAGAATATGGTACTCAATCCCTTTATGATGCAGCTCGTACAAATGATTTGGATTTGTTGGTTACAGGAAGTATATCAGGAAATGAGGATGAGTATGATGTAAAGGTTGTTCTGTTTGAAAAGGAAAGTCAATCTACTCAAACTTTTGAAATGAAATTATCAAATTCAGAAGATAATAGTGAATTTATGGCAACTCTAAATAGTATCATTATGAAGATAACAGAAACAAAAGATATTGAACTTACAGAACCAGAATTTTATGATATTCCTAAGAAGGAGATTATATTTAATTACTTATCTGCTTTAGGATTGTCATTGACCCAATCTCTGGTGGATAACAAGGTAGTTAAATTAGAAAGCCTATGGGGAGAAACAAATATTCTGAACTCGTATTTGGATTTGGCTCTTTCTGCACCGGAAAACCCTGTTGCTAAGATAATACTGATTTCTGGATTATCAAAAAGTAAATCTTACGGCTCTGAAGTTTACAAGGAATTCCAGGAGCAGACAGTTAAATTATTAGCTGATGAACAGTCGGGAAATAGCCCTATAAGGTTGCTTGTCCCATTTATATATTATTTGTATGATATGAAAAAGGAATTCATAGCTGCTATGGATCGCAATTCAAAATTAAATTAAATAATAGAAGCCAAGTACTATCGGCTTAATATTCGATGATATTAGACGTTTGATTGGATACTGCATTAAAAGCATAATTCAACTATAAACCGATAGCTTATTGTGCGGAAGCTTTAAATCGTAATTGAATTTTGTATTAATAATAAACTCAAAATTCGCTTGCTATCACACCTAATATTAGAAAGCTTTTAGTAGTAAATTAAACTGTGAAGTTTGAGTAATAAATATATTCATATGAGTACATACCCCAATTTATAAGACTTATAACAAGGCCTATAAATTGGGGTTTTGCTTTGTTTTTTGACAAAAAATGTAGTGAAAAAGCAATTTATAAAATAATATTTAATAAGTTATGCACAATTATAATTACAAAATATGCAATAAGTAGTAAAATAGAGTTATAAGGGCGTAATAGCTAAAAATTTTTAGGGGGGTAAAAAATGAAAGGAAAAAGAATTTATGTTTTTGTTCTGCTTGCTGCTTTTATGGCAAGTATGTTTCCGCAGTCTGCTTTAGCTGCTGATACGGAAACAAAGTATAATTATGTTGATGCATTTGCCAAATCAATTCTTTTCTATGAAGCTAATTGGTGTGGTCCTGATGCGGGGAACAACAGAATAAAATGGCGTGGTCCATGCCATTGCGATGATGGAAAAGATGTTGGACTCGATTTGACAGGGGGATTTCATGACTGTGGAGACCACGTTAAATTTGGTCTGCCACAATGTGCTTCGGCGTCTACTCTAGCATGGGCTTACTATGAATTCGCAGATGTTTTCAAGGAAAAGGGTCAGGATGAGTATATGCTAAACATTCTGAAGCATTTTTGTGATTATTTTATAAAATGCTTCCCTAATAAGACTACATTCTACTACCAGTGTGGTGACGGTGATGTAGATCATCAATATTGGGGGCCACCAGAGCTTCAGACATATGACAGACCTACATACTACGCTGCAACGCCTGAAACTCCTGGCTCAGATGTAGCAGGTGATGCGGCAGCTGCATTAGCACTTATGTATTTGAATTACAATGATAGGGATCCTGAATATTCAGCAAAATGCTTAACTTATGCAAAAGATCTTTATGATTTCGGTATGAAATACAGAGGAAACAGTAAAGGACAAAGCTATTACTTGCCAAGAACATATCTTGATGAACTTATGTGGGGAGCAATATGGCTTTATGTGGCAACAGATGATAGTAAGTATATGGAGGATGTAGATAAGTTAATGGTTGAAAAAGGAATCGCTAATGGTAATTCCTTTAATGACAATTGGACACAGTGCTGGGATTATGTTTTAACAGGAGTATTTACAAAGCTTGCAACACTTTCACCTAATCCTTTATACAAGTCAATTGCCGATGACCATATTGATTACTGGCAGAGTAGATTAAAGACTACTCCTGCAGGTCTAAAATACCTTGATAGCTGGGGTGTTTGTAAATATCCAGCAGCAGAAAGTATGGTTCAGCTTGTATATTATAAATATTTTGGAGATCAGAAATGCCTGGATTTCGCAAAGAGTCAGATAAATTATATTCTAGGAGACAATCCTAACAATATGTCTTATGTGGTTGGTTTTGGTGATAATTATCCAAAATGGCCTCACCACAGAGCAGCTAGTGGAGTTCTAGAAGGACCTCCTGCAGATGAAAAGAAGGAATTGCCTGAAAGACACATTTTATATGGTGCACTTGTAGGTGGAGCCGACATGCAAGATGAATATCATGACAATGTAAATGAGTATGTTTATTCTGAAACAGGCTTAGATTATAATGCAGGTTTTGTTGGTGCAATGGCTGGTATGTCAAAGTACTTTGGTAAAGATCAGCTGCCTGAACCAACTCCTGGTATTGAAGGTGAGCCTACACAATACTACACAGAAGCTCAACTTTATAAATCAAATACTGAGGGTGTAACTGTTGACCTTAATCTATACAATATAGTAACATCACCTCCTCAATATGAGAAAGATTTATCCGTTAAGTTCTTCGTTGACTTATCAGAATTTGCTGCTGATGGAATTAATCCTGCTAAGTTTACTACAAAAGTATATTATTCTCCTGCTAAAGCAACGATATCATCAATTCAGCCATATGATAAAGAGAAGAATATCTATTACGTGGAAATAACTTTCCCAGGTGATGCTTTATATGCAAGAACTTATGTGCAATTCTGTATTTACAATTACGAAAGTAAGCTTTGGGATTCAAAAAATGACCTTTCTACAGCAGATTTAACAGATAAATACATAAAAACAGAGAATATTGCAATATATAAAAACGGCGTTAAAGTCTATGGAAATGAGCCTGGTGGGGGATCAGAGGAAATTGTATATGGAGATTTGAATAATGATAAACAGGTAGACGCAATAGACTTTGCTTTATTAAAGAGATACTTGTTAAATAGCGAAGAAGAAATACCATTTAAAAATGCCGATGTTAATAAAGACGGTGAAGTAAATGCAATAGATTTTGCAAATATGAAACTTTATTTACTTGGCACAATAAAGCTACCTGTTGGCTCTAATTAATTATCTTAACTATAAGAATTCTTGTCTGCTAATAGCGAATTGCTTGGAGCTTTAGCAGACGAGAGTTTTACAATCTTATTGTTCTAAAAATATAATTGAAGAATGTGACTAGCATAATATCAAAGTAATAGAATTATTTAAAATACTATTTCATTTATATGATATTGGAAAGCCATATTCTAGATACAAATTAGTATAAATATTTTGGGGAGGTTAGAGAAATGCATAGTGTTCAAAAAGGTATAAAGCGTAGTATAAGTAAAAGCATACTATCAGTATTCTTAGCTGCTGCTGTTATTGCAGGACAGTTTTTTGTATCGAGAGATGCATTAGCAGAAGCACCACCAACAACTTTTGAACCAGCTGAAAACTGGGAAGCATATGACTATTTCAATTTCGCTGAAGGACTTCAAAAATCACTTTATTTTTATGACGCAGAAAAGTGTGGAGAGGAAGCAGGATATGACAAGGGCGGAAGGCTTGAATGGAGAGGCTCCTGCCATGAAGGTGATGCAGCAATTCCACTTGAATACACATCACTATCTAAGGAATTCTTAGCAAAGTACAGAGACATTATTGACCCAGATGGAGACGGAACTGTAGATGTACATGGCGGTTTTCACGATGCCGGAGACCATGTTAGATTCGGTCTTCCTCAGAGTTATAGTGCTGCTACATTAGGATGGGGCTTTAATGAGTTCAGAGAATCCTTTAAAGCAATTGGTGAAGAAGAGCATATGATAGAAATTTTAAGGTACTTTACTGATACATTTTTACGTTGCTCTTATTTGGACGAAAATGGAAAATTAATTGCATTTTGCTACATGGTAGGTGAGGGTGATGTTGACCATTGTTACTGGGGGCCACCTGAGCTATATCCTGAAGAATATCAAAGGACTAGACCTGCTGATTTTGCAACTTATGATTCACCTGGTAGTGATGTTTGTGCTAGTACAGCTACTGCACTTGCTACATCATATATGAATTTCAAGGATGAAGATCCAGAATATGCAGAGAAGTGTTTAACTGTTGCAGAAGCAATGTATGATTTTGCAGTGCAATACAGAGGAAAGCACAAAGGTGACGGTTACTATACATCAGATTATGATGAGGATGAACTGGCTTGGGCTGCTGCATGGCTATATGAATGTACAGGAAACATGGACTATATAAATGATATAACTGCAGTTGATGAAACAGGAAACTATGTTGGATATATGAAGAGAATAATTCCTGAAACCTTCAAGCAGAATACTTGGTACAATTCATGGGTACATTGCTGGGATGCAGTTTGGGGTGGAACATTCCTAAAGCTGAATCAATTATTCCCAGAAGATGAGTTGTTTGACTTTATTGCTAGCTGGAATGTAGAGTTCTTATCTGGCGGAAAATGTAAACATAAAGACCCAAAAGATACAAATTATTATAAAACATCACCTGCTGGATACGCAATGATAAACGGTTGGGGTTCTGCACGTTACAATACAGCAGCTCAATTATCAGCACTTGTTTACATGAAAAACCATCCTGAAAGAACTGATTTCGGAGAATGGGCTAAGGGTGCGATGGAATACCTTATGGGAAGGAATCCTATGGGATACTCATATATTGTAGGTTACGGCTATGAAAAGGGACTGCCTTTTGCTCATCATCCACACCACAGAGCAGCTCATGGGTCAAAAACAAATAGTATGAATGATCCAGAGGAACACAGACATATTCTGTGGGGAGCTCTTTCTGGCGGACCTGATTTAAATGATTATCATATGGATTCAACTACTGAGTACGCTTACAATGAAGTAACTATTGATTACAATGCAGCATTTGTTGGAGCTTTAGCAGGATTGTATGAATACTATGGCGAGGGGCATGAACCAATAGCAAATTTCCCACCAAAAGAAAAAAGAACTGATGACTACTATTGTGAGGCAAAATTAGCAAGAGAAACTGTAGATAGTACACAAGTAGTATTAAAGATTCATAACGAGTCCAGCCAGCCTCCTCATTATGAAACAGGAATGATGGCAAAATACTACTTCAATATTGATGAACTTTTTGAATACGAACAAGATATTGATGATGTAATATTCTCTGTTGAGTATGATGAGCAGATTTCCATGCAACAGGATCCTATAAAATTAAGAGGACCATTTAAATGGGATGATGCAGGTACCTACTATTTTGAATTCGATTGGAGCGGAAGTAATATTTATGGAGATAGAGAGCTTCAGATTTCGTTCAGAGTTAAACAGGATAAAAACTACTTGACACACTGGGATTCATCAAATGATTACAGTAAAGAAGGACTTACTCAAACTTATGCAGTGACAAAGAAGGTACCTGTTTATTTGGATGGAAAATTAGTATTTGGAGAAGAAGCTCCAAAGCTTGATCCAAAAGATCCAGGAGAAGAAGACCCAGACGACACTCCTCCTTCAATTCAGTTACTGTACAAGACAGGAGAGGTAGATTTAACAAAAAATACATTAAGATCTACTATCAATATAAAAAATAACGGTACTGTTCCTGTAAAATTATCAGACGTTAAGGTTCGTTATTGGTTTACAAATGATTCTAGTTCACAAAATACATTTGTATGCGATTATGCTGTTTGCGGTACTGAAAACATAATCGGAAAATGCTACAATGTAAGCAATCCAGTAACAGGTGCTGATACCTATTGTGAAATTACATTTGCTGAAGGAGCAGGTGTTCTTGCAGCAGGTGGAAGTACAGGAGATATACCTTTCAGAATTGATGGTGCATCAGATTCAGAATACGACAAGACAAATGACTATTCCTACAATGCAAATATGAGCACTCTTGGTGAAAATGATAAAATTACAGCTTATATTAAGGGTGAACTAAAATCTGGAGTAGAACCTGTTGAAATCGAAGATAAAGTTACACTCGGTGAATTAGACGGTAGTGGAGATGTTAACGCAATAGATTTAGCTATCATGAAGAAGTATTTACTGGGAACTTGGGATCTAGATACTAAAGCTTTTGCAAATGCAGATTTTAATGGAGATAAAGCTGTTGATGCAATTGACTTTGCGTTATTTAGAATAGCTCTTCTTGGTGGAGGAATAATTCATTAAGCAAGTAAGCGGTTAGCCTTTTTTAAATGATTAAGTATCTGGGATACAAACTAAAACAAAACTAAAACAAAATAATAAAAACCGTACTCTTATTCGAATAACAATTTAAACAGGATAGGGTACGGTTTTTAAAACTAAATTAATCAACTTTCGCACACAAAAATATGTTGGTGTGGTAGAATTATCAATGGTTTTTTTTCATTGGTATTGCTACAACACCTTATATTACTAGACTTTAAGCAGTATATTCAACTGAGAAAGTTGAGTAAAATGTTAAAAATGCTACATAAGGAGGTAGTTGAGTTGTATTGTATTAAAAAAGAGGAAAAAACAAGGTTTAAAAAGCAAAGAAGTATTCTATCAATGTTATTGATTGTTTCAATAATTGCAGGACAGTTTTTTATAACAAGTGGTATATCTGCCAAAGAAGTAACTTCGGCGGGGATAACTGCATCTGCTACTGCTGACGCAACTTCAAAATCTAAATTTACACCAGCTGAAGGTTGGGAGAATTACAATTACTTCAACTTTGCTGAAGCGTTGCAGAAATCAATTTACTTTTACGATGCTGAAAAATGCGGACCAGGGATTTCAGGAGGCAAGATTGAATGGAGAGGTGATTGCCATGTGGGAGATTGCAATATTCCACTTGAAAACACTTCACTTACTGCTGGATTCATAGAAAAGTATAGAAAAATACTTGACCCTGATGGGGATGGAACAGTAGATGTACATGGTGGATTTCATGATGCCGGAGACCATGTAAGGTTTGGACTTCCTCAGAGCTATACTGCTGGTACTCTTGGATGGGGTTTCTATGAATTTAGAGATGCCTTTAAGAAATCAGGGCAAGAAGAACATATGATTGATATTTTAAAGACATTTACAGATACCTTTTTACGTTGCTCTTTCCTTGATGAAAATGGTGAGTTAATTGCTTTTTGTTATATGGTTGGTGAAGGGGATTTAGATCATTCCTATTGGGGACCACCTGAATTATATCCTGATGATATTCCAAGACCGGCGGACTTTGCCACTGTAGAATCACCTGGTAGTGATGTTTGTGGTAGTACTGCCGCAGCACTTGCCACCTCTTATTTGAACTTTAAGGATGATGAACCTGAATACGCAGAGCGTTGCTTGACTGTTGCTAAGGCTATGTATAAGTTCGCAAAGGAAAACAGAGGAATGTCAAAGGGTGATGGTTACTATACATCAGCATATGACGATGATGAAATGGCTTGGGCGGCAGTATGGTTGTATGCTTGTACTGGCAATATGGACTACATAGATGATATTATGTCTGTGTCAGAAGACGGCAAATATTATACTGGATATTTGCAAAAGATTATACCTGATACCTTTAACACAAATATGTGGTTCAACACATGGTGTCATTGTTGGGATGCTGTATGGGGCGGAGTGTTTATAGAATTAAATACTTTATTCCCAGAAAATGAGCTATATGACTATATTGCTCGTTGGAATGTAGAATATTTGTCGGGTGGTATGGCGAAGCATAAGGAAGCAAACGACAATGGCTATACTTCAACTTCTCCAGCAGGATATACAATGATAAATGGGTGGGGTTCTGCCCGTTATAACACAGCAGTTCAATTATGTGCACTTGTTTATATGCAACACCACCCTGAAAGAACAGATATGGGAGCATGGGCAAAGAATCAGATGGAATATCTTATGGGAAGAAATCCAATGGGTTATTCATATATAGTAGGCTACGGTTACGAGCAAGGTTTGCCTTTTGTAAAGCATCCACATCACAGAGCTGCTCATGGCTCTAAAACATTAAGTATGAATGATCCACTGGAACACAGGCATATCTTGTGGGGAGCGCTGGCTGGTGGACCTGATAAGGAGGATTACCATCAGGATGTAACAACTGATTTCGTTTACAATGAAGTTGCTGTTGACTATAATGCTGCATTTGTAGGTGCTTGTGCAGGATTGTATAAATACTATGGTGAAGGACAAGAGGTAATACCTAATTTTCCTCATGCAGAACCAAAGGTTGACGATTACTATTGTGAGGCACGTGTAGAAAGAGAGATAAAGGAAAGTTCACAGGTAGTTATTAAATTACACAATGAGTCGAGCCAGCCTCCACATTATGAAACAGGCTTGAAGGCAAGATATTTCTTTAACATCAGTGAACTGCTTGCATGCGGACAGACCATAAAGGATGTCGAAATGTGTATTGCATATGATGAACAGATTTCACTGCAGCAGGAGCCTATTACTTTTAAAGGCCCTATTAAGTGGGATGATGCTGGAACCTACTATTATGAATTTGATTGGAGTGGCAGAGAAATATATGGGGACAGAGAACTGGCCTTTACGTTAACAGCGAAGCAGGATTCAAATTATATGACCCACTGGGACCCAACTAATGACTATAGCAGAAAAGGTCTTACAAGTGATTATATATTAACTAAAAATGTTCCTGTATACAGGGATGGTGTTCTAGTATATGGGGAGGAGGCTCCAAAACTTAATCCAACAGATCCTGATGAAAATCCAGATACCACACCGCCTTCAATAAAGGTTCAGTATAAGTATGGCGCAGCTCACAACCTAACAAAAACATTAAGGTCTACAGTTAATATAGTAAATAATGGAACTGTTCCTGTAAATTTATCAGACATAAAGCTACGCTATTGGTTTACATGTGATGGTAGTGAGCAGAATACATTTGCTTGTGAATATGCACCTTGTGGTACGGAAAATGTAACCGGTAATTGCTACAGCGTAGACAATGCTGTGGAGGGTGCTGATACATATTGCGAAATTTCATTTAAAGATGCTGCCGGCAAACTTGCACCAGGCGCAAGCACAGGAGATATACCTTTTAGGATAGATGGCTCATCCGATTATGACCATACAAATGATTATTCATGTAATCCTGAAATGGAAAGTGCCTATGGAGACAATGAAAAAATCACTGCATATATCAAGGGCGAACTTAAATATGGTGATGAACCTGTACATTTAGTTCCAGATTTAATGATTGGTGATGTAGACGATAGTGGAAGCATTGATGCAATTGATATTGCCATTTTGAAAAAGTACTTGCTTGGAGCTACAGAATTCGATTCAGAAACTTTTGTTAGAGCAGATGTAAATAGCGATAAAGCTGTTGACGCAATTGACTTTGCATTAATGAAGAAATATCTTCTTGGTGCTATAAGTAATTTTTAGTAAACACTATTATGGATTGATTAATATGGTATAATATAACAAGTTAATTGTATGGGACTGTTGCAAAACAACAATTTCTGTATACCAATGACTTATTGCTTGAATAGTACGCGAGTGCAATATATATCAATGGAGAAGCTCGGTTAGAAATTGATGCTAGAAATAGTAGGTGAAGAACAAGTATTGTAGCCGACACAGCTACAAGACGTAGCTGTGAGTATTACCCCGAGACAGGATGTCGAGTGTAATACGGTCGGCGGAAGTGCTTGTTCTGAAACGCAACTATTTCAGCGTCAATTTCGTGAGCTAGCCATAGATATATACTGCACGGGAGTACTATTTAAGCAGTTTACCGTTGATATATCATATTTTTGTTTTGCAACAGCCCCTACTACTAAATTTGTTGGAGGAATAGAACAGATGGGGGAAATGGGAGGAATGGGTTTTTCACCTTTTGAAAGTATCATAGTTAATATTTTTCCTATATTCATAGCTATAATATTTATTATAGTTTTTGGAGGAATCATATTTACTGCGGTAAAGAGTCTGAAACAGTATAAGAAAAATAATGATTCACCTGTTCTCACAGTTGATGCAACTGTGGTTACAAAAAGAACGGATGTACACCACCATCATCACAGTGCAGGGACAGATAATATGAACCATATGTCATCATCACACACTACATATTATGTTACCTTTGAGGTGGCAAGCGGAGATCGTATGGAATTTGAAGTGCGTGATAATGAGTATGGAATGCTTGTAGAAAAGGATGTTGGAAAGCTCACATTCCAAGGTACAAGATATTTGAGTTTTGAACGCGTAAGAAGTTAAGGATTACTGATAGCTTATATAGTAATTTATTGGTACAATACAAGTGTAAGTGTTTAACCCATAAGAGGGTTAAACATTTGCACTTTTTTAGCTATTTTTTAGTTATATAATAGATATGTATTATTACACTTAAACTATATAGTGTTTGAAAAATGTAAAATATGCGATAATAACTATAAAAAATATTGTTATAAAAAATCTCAGAAAGGAATAAAAATTATGTCACAAGTAGTACTAGGTAACACAGGAATCAGCGTTAATAAAAACGGCTTCGGAGCTCTTCCTATTCAACGTATCAGTAAGGAAGAGGCAAAGTATATATTAAGAAAGGCCTATGATAGCGGTATTGATTTTTATGATACTGCGAGATTTTATACTGATAGCGAAGAAAAAATAGGATATGCTCTCAGCGATGTCCGTGAAAAAATTTATATAGCATCAAAAACAATGACTGTAAAGGTGAAGGAGTTTTGGGAACAATTAAACACATCTCTAAGCTTACTAAAAGCAGATTATTTAGATATTTATCAATTCCACAATCCTAATTTCTGCCCTAAACCTGGTGATGGTACGGGATTGTATGAAGCAATGCTTGAAGCTAAGGATAAAGGCATGATCCGTCACATTGGTATTACAAACCATAGAATTAAAATTGCTATGGAGGCAGCTGAATCAGGTTTATACGAGACAATTCAATATCCTTTCAGCTATTTAGCGACAGATGAGGAAATAGAGCTGGTAAACAAATGTAAAGAAAATGGAATCGGGTTTATTGCTATGAAAGCTTTGTCTGGAGGGCTTATTTCCAATTCGGCGGCAGCATATGCATATCAGTCACAGTATGACAATGTTCTGCCTATATGGGGTATACAGAAGGAAAAAGAACTTGATGAATTTATATCATATATTGACAATCCACCTGTTTTGAATCAAGAGTTGTTGGATGTTATTGAGCATGATAAAAAGGAGCTTTATGCAGAATTTTGCAGAGGCTGCGGCTATTGTATGCCTTGTCCGGCAAATATTGATATACCTACATCGGCAAGAATGTCATTGATGATAAGAAGAGCTCCGACATCAGTATATTTAAATGAAGAATGGCAGGAAAAAATGAAAAGAATAGATGAATGCATTAACTGTAATCATTGTAAAAATCATTGCCCTTACGGATTAGATACACCTGAGCTATTAAAGAAAAATTGGAAGGATTATAAGAATTTTATTTGATATAAATTGTTAGGTTATTTATAATATTATATAAATATTTGGTTAAGTTTAAATTTTTTATCTTTTTATACTATTTAATATATAGCTTTAAATTTATGTTATAATCTGGTTGTTATTTAGTTGAATAAATTACTGTATTGGCTAAATGGTAAAAATAAAATGTTTAAGGAGTCGTTATATGTCAAAAATAATTTTGAAAGAGAATCTTTTAGTTAGGACAACTGTCCTTACAGTAATACTATTTTTATTAATGATATGCACAAGTATACCTGTATTTGCAGCAAGTTCATCTATAGTCGAAGTTAAACCGAAGCCAGACTTAAGACCCAAAAACATTTCATACGTTGGTACTCCTATGGCTGGAAAGTTAGCATGTTTTGACTTATTGGTTCAAAACGCAGGAACTGCAAACTCGGGAAGCTTTTATGTCAAATGGTCAGTTAATGGTGTTGAAGTCAGTAGAAGTTCTCATCTTGGTATAGTAGCAGGAAAATCGCGGCTGGATGATAACGCTTCACTACTTTATGTTTTCCCAAAAGCAGGAACCTATACGGTGTCTGTTGAGGTAGATTGCAATCGCCAAATAACTGAGTCTAATGAGATTAATAACTTTTCGGAAACAAAAGTAATAGTTGTATCCCCGTCAACAGACCTTGAGCCAACGGCAATAACTGCTTCCGCAACTACAAATATCAAGAAAGGTCAGCGTATAACCTTTGATAGTGGAGTTAAAAACAATGGAGCCGTTGATTCAGGAGCATTTGCAGTTAAGTGGCTTGTTAACAATATTCAGTCTGGTTACGGCTCACATGCCAATGTTCCTGCAAATACAACAGTTATGAATGGGAATAGTCAGTTTGAGTATACCTTTAATTCTACGGGAACTTATACTATAACCTATCAGGTTGATGCAGACAACGCTGTCGGTGAATCAAATGAAAATAATAACCAAGTATCAATTTTAATTACAGTAAATCCTACTGAGCTATCTCCAACAGGAATTACTGCATCTGCTACAACTAACATTAAGGTGGGACAGCCTATAACCTTTGATTGTGGCATAAAAAATAACGGAGGCGTGGATGCATCTAATTTTTATGCTGATTGGTATGTAAATGGTACTCATGTTGCCCGTAATGGATATGCAGCAGTTCCAGCATACAGCACTGTATTCGATGAAAAAAACAAGCTCAATTATACTTTCAGTGCTCCAGGTACTTATACTATAACCTTTAAGATTGACCCTGATAATAAACTAGGTGAATCAAATATAAACAACAATATGGCATCTTTTACAATTACCATACTACCTCCAGATCTTGTGCCAACTATGATAACAACTTCTCAGGTACAGTACATAAAGGTTGGACAGAGAGTAACCTTCTTATGTGGTATTAGAAATGATGGTGGTGCCCCTACCAGTGCTTTTAACGTCAACTGGTTTGTAGACGGTCAGCTTGTATCGGCATACAGTCATCTAGGAATTCCTGCCAGAACTTCTACAAACAATGACTGCGGTTTTGATTATACTTTCTACACTCCAGGGAATCATACTGTTTTATTTAAAGTGGATTCCACTGATTTAATTTATGAGTATAATGAAATAGACAATGAAACAACCGCGATAGTCAATGTTACACAATAATGTGAGCCGAATGTTTTAAATTATACTTTGCAGAAATTCTAATTAGATTGTCTTAAAATAGTTGTATTCTATCTAGGCTCGACAGGTGTTGGAGTCTGAACATTTGTCGGGCTTTGTGAATTTGTGGGGCTTATGGTAAATCCACCTGGATAATCCAGCAGACCTGAAATAACTCTTACGGCTTCGGCTCTGGTTATTGTATTTTTAGGTTTGAAGGTACCATCAGTATAGCCTGATAAAATATCATTCATAGATAGTACTATGATGGATTTATTTGACCAAATGTTATTCTCAGGGCTTACATCACTATAAATTTTCTGAGAAAAATCTACAGTATCAGGATTAAAAAGCACCTTATCACAAATTACAGCGAACTCTTCTCTTGTTATTTTTTGATTAGGATAAAATTTATTTCTACCATAGCCTTGAAAAATGCCATGCTTTTTTGCAATAGATATCTGTTTTTCAGCCCAATGACCCACTGTGTCCGAGAAAGGCTCTATACCTAAAATTGACACGTTTTGTAATCCTAACATTTTTACTAGTAATACAGCAGCTTGAGCTCTTGTCAAATTTCCATCTGGCTCAAAGAGATTGCCAGGCATACCACTTATAATCTCTTTTTCGTAAAGGGCTATAATAAAACTCTGAGCCCAGTTATTATCAATATCAATAAACGGTTTTCCAAATAACCATGCACTATAGTTTTGCCAAAAATGGCCAGGTTCTTGTCCTAACGCCCAACAGCCTGCTCCTAAAAGCCTATATTTTGAAACCAATGATAACTTTTTCTCAATAGATGCCTTATCTTCGTACCAAATATCATAGACTCCAGCTGAAAGTCGATTACTTCCCCAGATTGTAGCGTAGTCAGTTTCCGAAATAGTTAGTGTAGCACGAGCACACTGTGATACCTCATCATACCACGTTGTGGCATTATAAGTAGATACAAGTCTTTCCACATCTGCAACTGTAATTCCATAGCCACCTTTTTGTGAACCTTGCTTCCAATAGCGGCCGTAAAATGGTATGCCAATGACGATTTTGGAGGATGGCACATATTTTAGAGCGTATTTAACTGATTTCTCAACAAAAGAAAAACTTGCTACTGCCCCTGGTGCACTGCCTGTGTAGTGTTCATCATAAGCCATTATATAAATCTGGTCACTTAATTTACTTAATGCAGTATAATCATAAGAACCCTGCCAACCTGTTGTAACGCCCCATGGGTTTGGTGCGACACATACTGAAATTATTTTTGGAGATGGCAATGCTTTTTTTAGCAGCCTAATAAAATCAGTGAAATTATCTCTGTCATTGCTAGTAAGATTTTGAATGTCAATATTAACTCCATCGCATTGCAGAAGTGTGACTTGTTTTGCAAGCTGTGCTACAAAGTTAATGCGGTTTGCTAAGGCTTTTTGTCCAAGAACTCTATCCCAATTATTACTTAAATAAGGTATTACTTTAATATTCTTCGCATGCATAGTCTGTACAAATAAAGGGTCTACTTTAGTTGTATTCTTGAGAGTACCATTATTATTTATTTCAAAATAATCAGGGCAGACTGTTTTTAAGTTTGTACCTGTTCGCTCCACATTTTTAATATAGGTTATTGTATTGCCTGCAAATAAATAGGCTATACTCTCATAAGCATAAGTGTTAGATTGAAATAAAAACAAAATTGTAATTATTAAAATGCATTTTTTTAAGCTCATACTATATCCATGCCATACTATACAATATTAAAGATGATATGGATTCGGCACCTCCCAAGAATTATTTTAATTATCATAAGCATTTATCTTTTTTTGAAGATAACATATTAAATTTATTATGATTAAGTGTATTTTTTCTATTCATAAAAAAATGGATATATTTAAGTTTATTTAAACGTATAAAATTAAAAAAATAGTAGCTAAATTCTTAGGTGTAAAAAGGATACGGTAATATATATCACGGAATTTAGTAGTCAAATATAACTTTACTTATATGTCGAAATAAAGTATAATATGTCTAATAAAAAAGAAAAATAGGAGACGCCAAAATGTATTTTAGAGAATATGATGATTTAATGGATTATGTAGATGGATTAGATATAAAAGAATCTGAAAGTCTCATGGTTTTTGTCGGAGAGAGGTCAGAAAAGTCTCTTAATAACTTAATGGAATATTTAAATGGCAAAGAAATTAAATTCTTTGGAGGCATTTATGCCGGACTACTTGTCGAAGATAGAAATGAAAAAGAAGGTTTTATTGTTAAGAAATTTGAACCAATTTATTCTTCAATGGTATTTTCATATATGATGAGATGTAAATTAACCGATGAAGAACTTAAAGGGTCAACAGCAATAGTTTTAATAGATGGATTATCAAGTAGGATGAAAGATTTAACTGATACGGTTTATAATAGGTTGGGTGCTTCTGTAAAATACGTTGGAGGCGGTGCAGGTTTTAGTGATTTAAACCATAGACCTTGTATTTTTAACAACAATGGAATATTTGAGGATGCTGTGTATATTTGTATTGTAAAAGCTGATTCAACCTTAGCAGTTGAGCATGGATGGAAAAAGTTGAGAGGTCCATTTTTGGTTAACAAATCTCAAGATAATGTACTCTCAGAGTTGAACTCAGAATATGCGTTTGATGTATATAAACAAGTGATAGAACAAGAAGAGAACATTGTTCTATCAGGGGAAGACTTTTTTAGGTTTTCAAAGGATCACCCTTTTGGTATTGATGAGGGGTTCGGCAATGTTATAGTCAGAGACCCTATTTGTGTAAATGAAAACAATGAAATAATATGTGTAGCTAGTATTCCTGAAGGGTGTGAAGTATATATTCTTAAGGGAAATAAGGATTTACTGCTTAGTTCGTCATTGCAGATTACTAAGACTTGCTTAGAAAAAGCACATGATAACTATGAACCATTTTTGTTTGATTGTATTTCACGAGCTATGTTTTTAGAAGATGACTTTTCCATAGAATTAAATAACATTAATCAGAGGCTGAATGTTCCGGTTGAAGGTGCATTATCTATTGGCGAAATAGCTTCCAGAAGGAATGGTGAGATAGTTATACATAACAAATCAACTATATTAGCTTTACTGCATAAAGAACCTTAAATTATTAACTAGCATCGACAAAAGCTCTCACTTTAAAAAAAGCGAGAGCTTTATTAATGTGATAAACAATTATGGACAGCTAACGTGTGTTATTTGCTTTGGAACTTTCAGACAATATTTCATATAAAGCGTATTAATTAATAGTAAATTTTAGTCATATTGTAATAAATAATATATCTCATTAAAAATATATAGAAGCATATTATAGTAATATCTTGTATTAAAATATATAGGAAAAATTAAAATTACTGTTATTAGGGGGGCTTTTATGAAAAAGAAAATAGTATTATTAACCATTATTACTGCTTCACTGCTATTTACACTGACAGGCTGTATTCCAGGTGATGGTACATATACAGCAGATGAGCCAGCAGGATTCTTTTGGGGTATTTGGCATGGATGGATATCACCATTTTCACTTGTTGTAGGATTATTTGATAATAACATAAGAGTCTATGAAGTTGTAAATACAGGTTGGTGGTATGATTTTGGTTTCTATATGGCCATTATTAGCGAGTTTGGCAGTTTATCACTATCTCGTAAAAGGAAATCTAAAAAGGATGAAAAATAATATTCTATTATTCTCAATATTATGTTTGCTGATTGCTAACTTGAACAATATATTATGCTTAGTAATTTAGGAGTAGTAAACATCTTGTGTGTAGAATGTTCTAGCGCTTGAACAATATATTATGATTAGGAAGCAATAAGCTGGAAGACGAAATAGAATTGGCATTTATAAATAATTTTGCAATTTATACATAGATTATATTGAAGTTCATAAAAGAGAGTGTGGGGTAAAGTGTGAAAGAAATTAAAAAAATAAAAAAAGGAGGTGCCGAGTCCATGTCATTTCTTTCATGTGGTTTTGTGTAGAATGCGGGACATGGACATAATAATGAATCTTATAGGTAATTTGATTTGGCTATTATTTGGCGGAATTATTTCTGCTATTCTATGGTTTGTGTCGGGTTTACTTTTGTGTGTTACTATTATTGGTATACCATTTGGAGTACAATGTTTTAAAATTGCGACGTTTGTATTATGGCCTTTTGGAAGAGAAATTGATATTGGTAATTTCGGTGTGGGAGGACTTGTTTTTAATATCATTTGGGTTGTTCTATTTGGATGGGAGTTTGCTATTGGACACTGCATAATTGGCGCAATTTTTTGCATTACTATTATAGGAATACCTTTTGGGCTTCAGCATTTTAAATTTGCTAAACTAGGGCTTATCCCTTTTGGGGCAGAGATACATTATAAATAATTCTATGTCATGATAAAATCTTTAATTCAAAATTCTAATAGTATAAGGTCGTTTTCCTATTTTACTCAATACTTTCACAAAAACGTTTCATATGATAAAGTAGTTTTAATTGAGAATTTTTAATGAAAATGAGGTACATATGAAAAAGATAATGGTTGTTGATGATGAACCATCCTTAAGGGACTTGGTAGAACTTATTTTAAAAAAAGAAAAGTATGAAGTTGCCACTGCAGCTGATGGAAAGAGTGCATTATTATTAGCAGAATCATTTAAGCCAGACCTTATTTTATTGGATATTATGTTACCAGATATGAGTGGACATGAGGTATGCAAACAGCTATGCCTAAACCAAGGAATTCCTACCATAATGTTGACAGCAAAGCATGAAGTCATTGATAAGGTTATAGGGCTTGAGCTAGGAGCTGACGACTATGTTACTAAACCTTTTGAGACAATGGAATTGTTGGCTCGTATCAAAGCATTATTGAGAAGGTCAAGCAAAGACGAGAAAAACGAAGTAGAAGCAATTACTCATAAGGGATTAAAAGTCGATTATTCAAATATGGTTGTGTATAAAGATGGAGAAGAAGTTAGCCTTACGCAGAAAGAATTCCAGTTACTAGAATTGATGTCGCGGAGTATGAAAAAAACCTTTAGTCGAGATGAATTGCTTCAAAAGGTGTGGGGCTACGATTACATGGGTGATAGTCGTGTTGTTGATATTTGCATAGCCAGACTGAGAAAAAAGATTGAGGATGATAGCAGTTCTCCAGTACATATTGTTACTATTTTTGGAATGGGATATCGCTTCGGAGGTCAAGTCTGAAATGAGCCATTACTAATTCATGCAATTATTTGGCAATAAACCGTTGATAATTTTGAACATATATAGTTTTTTTATATGGGAAAGTTGAATTGTTTTATAAGTTTCGGTTATGATGTGGAGAATTTTATTTACATAAGCAATATTGGTTTGCCGACATGCGTTGTTTGTCTACATCAGGAATGGAGATAAGATTGAAAGAAATACAAAAACAAATTAAGGAGGTACCGAGCCCATGCCATTTCTGTCATGAAGTTTTTGTGCGAAATGCTGGGCATGGGCATAAGGTTGAAAGAAATACAAAAACAAATTAAGGAGGTACCGAGCCCATGCCATTTCTGTCATGAAGTTTTTGTGCAAAATGCTGGGCATGGGCATAATAATGAAATTTGGGACGAGACTTGTCTTGTATTATTCACTTACTTCTATGATTGTAATGCTGATAGTGGGAATTTTTGTTCTAAAGGGCATTGAGAATTATTGGATTAATACTGTTGAACAGCAGCTTATTGAGCAAAATAATACAGTGCAGAATTACATAAAGCAAGTTTTTTTATTTGATGAACAGGAGTCTAATGAGCTAAATGGACAAAATGCAAAAATGGTAACTGCCAATTTGAGTTCTGGTATTGGACAACTTCAAATATATAACAAGAATCTTCAATTGCTGAGTGGACTTGTGGATGTTTTTGAGCATCCGGACTTCAATATGGAGGAATTTCAAAATAATGTTCTTAAACCTACAAGTTCAGGCGAAAAAGTGAATTACATACAAAATAATATATATTACTTTGCATCACCAATTGAAATGGATAACAAGCAAATAGGTATTTTAGTTATAAACTACAAGCTCGATTTGTTAGACATAATACTTAATAAAGTATTTTATATTTTATGTATTGGTGCCTCTGCTTTTTGTTTGATAATAATATTACTAAGCATTATTATATCTAGAAGAGTTGTTGTACCAATTAAAAAGCTAGTCACTACAACTGATAATTATGCAAAAAGAGATTTTAACATTGTAAATATTAATAGAAGTGATGAATTAGGACAATTGAGCAAAAGTATTAATGATATGGGTATGCAGCTAAAGGATCACATTGACAGACAGAAGCAATTTATATCAAATGTTTCGCATGAGATACGCACGCCACTTGCTGCAATCAAGGGATATTCAGAGTACTTAGCTGATGAAGTTATAGGAGATCCAGATTTAGAAAAGGCTATTTATCATTTAAACAATGAAACTGCAAGACTTACAACTCTTGTAAACGATTTTTTGCAGATGTCTCGGTTGGACTCTTTTCAAGAAAAATTCATTTTTTCAAAGGTAAATGTCTCTAGCATACTTGAAGATACTATTGCGCATATGAGAGATAGAGCCTCTAATCATGGGATTGAACTTGATAGCCAGATTAAATCAGATGTTTTTATTAATGGTGATAAGGACAAATTAGTTCAAGTATTAGTTAATTTGATGGACAACTGTATTAAATATTCGCCTGATTATAGCAAAGCCAATATAAAGCTTTCAACAAAAGATAAGCATGCAGAGATAACCATAGCAGACCAAGGAATTGGAATCCCTAAAGATGATTTAGAAAAGGTATTTGATAGATTTTACAGAGCATCGAATGTGAGCGGCATAAATGGGACAGGCCTTGGCTTAGCAATTTCGAGAGAGATTATTGAAAAACATAAGGGTGAGATTAAAATGGACAATATAGATAAAGGTGGTACTGAAGTTAAAGTCATTATACCGCTTGCAAATTAGTGTTACAAGATTGTTACAACTTTGAATTAGGATAGAAATAAGCTCATCATATAATGAAAATAGAAAAAGCATTTTAATTAGAGAGAAATAGGGGGGTAGCGTTAAAGAAGCTAGATATAGCTGTAAAAAGACGCATACCTCTGCAAAACAGAGGTTCTCCACCGATAGTTTCATTATTTTTTATGCCCAAAGTGGGCGTGGGAGGTTATTATGAAGAGTTTATTTAATGGTAAAGGTAATAAGTGGATTGTTTTGGGATTAGTGATTTCGTTATCAGCTAGTTTATTTAGTGGTTGTGGATCGAAGAATGACACAGCAGAGCTTTCGCCAGAAACAACAGCAGGTGTAGATTTTTGGGGGGATGTAAGCGAATCAGAAAGAGATATTATTAACGGCTATGTTAGTAACACCAGGGGACAAGAGGAACAGCAGAGTAAAGATGGAACAGCCTATAATGATACATATTTTCAGGATTATGGAGTTAACCCATTTAGAGAGGCAAAGGAAGAACCATTATCTACTTTTTCATTAGATGTTGATACTGCTTCATATACAATTGCTAGAAAATACATAAACGATGGCTCATTACCACCAAAAGATGCAATAAGAGTAGAAGAATTTATAAATTATTTTAAACGTCAATATCCTGCTCCTAAAAGGGATATATTCTCAATATATACAGAAATGGCTCCCTCAGCCTTCAACAGAGGTTATCATATTCTAGAAGTTGGCTTACAGGGTAAGGAAATTAGTTCATCAAATATGAAGAATTCAGTACTTACGTTTGTCATTGATGTTTCAGGTTCTATGGACATGGATAATAGGCTGAAGCTAGTAAAAAAGAGCTTGGGGATTCTTGTAAATCAAATGAGTGAAGATGATAAGATTGGAATTGTGGTGTATGGCACAACAGGAAGAGCAGTGCTAGATACTACTAGCGCTAACAATAAAGAGTTGATAATGGATGCTATAAACGAATTGGAACCTGAGGGTTCAACAAACGCTGCTGAAGGCTTGATGATAGGCTATGATATGGCCTACAACTCATATTTAGAAGGTGGTAACAACAGAGTTATCCTTTGTACCGATGGTGTTGCAAATCAGGGTATAACAAATGCTGAAGATATATTGAAAAGGGTGGAAGATTACAAGACAAAAGGGATAACCTTAACTACACTAGGATTTGGAATGGACAATTACAATGATATATTCCTAGAGACACTTGCAGATAAAGGTGATGGCAATTATGCTTATATTGATACAATAGAAGAGGCTAATAAGGTTTTTGTAGAACAGTTAGCTGGAACATTACAGGTGATTGCAAAAGATGCAAAAGCACAGATTGAATTTGATACAAAAAGTGTAGAAAGTTATAGACTCATTGGGTATGAAAATAGAAAACTTGATGCAAAGGATTTTAAAGATAACAGTGTTGATGCAGGTGAAATTGGAGCTGGACATGCGGTTACTGCTCTATATGAAATAAAGCTAAAAAGCAATGTAGGAGACAGTGTTGGAACAGTAAAAATTAGATATAAAAATCCAGAGACAAATAAGGCTTCTGAGATAAGCAAACAGATTAATTCAGCACAAATATGTAATAATTTCTATGATGCTACCCCAAGATTTAGATTTATGACATTAGTAGCTCAGACAGCGGAAATACTTAGAGGCAGTACTTGGGCTAGTAACACAAGCCTTCAGAATGTATATGATTTGCTGGTAAGTGACGATATGAAAGACCTCGATGTGAACAAAGAAGATTCTGAGTTTATAGATTTGGCTAAAAAGGCGGTTGCCTTGAAGATAAGGGAATAGGATGCTAAAATGTAATGCCATATATATTAACTGCACAGAAGGAATAATTTTTTTAGCATTATATAATAATTATTGGAAAATGTCGTTATAAAATTTATATATAGAAATTGGGGCTATACACTAATTATTTTAGTGCCATAGCCCTTTTTTAATATACAAATGTTGTATTATACTAGAAATTTGTTATAAACTTGAAGTGGTTCTGAAATGATAGCTAAGCTTGTTTACACTGAGCTCCACAAAACATTTTAAGGCAATATTTGATATGATTACTGTAAATATAAAATAAGTATGGTAGAATAAATTTGAATAGCAATTAAATTGAATATATGTTGCTAATTTGAACTAGTTTAAATTTACAATTGAATGTTTTATATAGGGAAATGAGGTTAGAAAAACCAAATGAATAGGGGGGAGTCCATGCCATAACTTTTACGAGTTTGTATCAAGTAATGCATGGATGGATATATATTTATGTCAAAATTTGATAAGTGTTTTTTGATGAACTATGATATGGAAACTGTTATGATTGATGATGCTAATAGTGAGTTGATAATTATTGACCAAACGCTGTTACCTGCTGATACTGTTTACATAAAGTTAAAAACACAAGAACAAATTTGGGAAGCTATATATGAATTAAAGGTAAGAGGAGCACCAGCAATTGGTGTTGCTGCTGCTTATGGAATATATCTGGGGGCAAAGGCTTTAACAGCCACCGATTATGACAGTTTTTATACTGAATTCATTAAATTGAAGGAGTATCTGGCATCTTCAAGACCTACAGCTGTCAATCTTTTTTGGGCTTTAGACAGAATGGAGGAATGTGTTAAAAGAAATAAAGGCAAAGGGATAGCAGATATAAAAGCTGCTTTACATATTGAAGCCAATGAAATAAAATCAGAGGACATATGGGTGTGCAGAACTATCGGTGAAAATGGACTTACTCTGTTAGAACCCAATATAGGAATACTTACGCATTGCAATGCCGGACAGCTTGCAACTGCTAAATATGGGACTGCTCTTGCACCAATATATATTGGACATGAAAAGGGATATAACTTTAAGGTGTTTGCTGATGAAACTAGGCCACTTTTGCAGGGGGCAAGACTAACAGCTTATGAACTAAACAAAGCAGGTGTAGATGTAACTCTCATATGTGATAATATGGCTTCGATGGTTATGAAAAACGGTTGGGTGCAAGCAGTGTTTGTTGGTTGTGACAGAGTTGCTGCAAATGGAGATGCTGCAAACAAAATAGGTACATCAGGTGTGGCTATATTAGCTAAAAATTATAATATTCCCTTTTATGTTTGTGCACCAACTTCAACTATTGATTTAAGTTGCAAGACGGGACAGGACATTCATATAGAGGAACGCAAACCTGAAGAAGTTACCGAGAAGTGGTATGAGAGAAGAATGGCTCCAAAGGATATTAAAGTCTTTAATCCTGCATTTGATGTAACTGATGCGAAGTTTATAACTGCAATAATTACTGAATATGGTATAGCTAAAGCTCCTTATAATGAATCTTTAGAAGAGATATTTAAAGCAAAAGCAGCTGCAAAAAAAGCTTAATATAAATGTTAGCTTCGACTTTTGCAATAAAAATTCTATTGGTGCGGAAGATTTATCAATGGTTTGATGACAAGTAAAATATGGAGATACAATAAAATGTCTAATATGAATGATATGCAGTATATAACAGATACTGAGGCTAAGAAAGCTATAGTTGAAATTGGAAAAAGAATGTATATGAAGGGTTTTGTCGCTTCGAATGATGGTAATATAAGCATAAAGGTTAGTCCTGATACTTTATGGACTACTCCTACTCTTGTATCAAAGGGCTATATGACGCAGGATATGCTTGTAAAAGTAGACTTAGATGGAAATGTTATATCCGGAAACAATAAGCCATCATCAGAGCTAAAAATGCATTTGCGTGTATACAAGGAAAATCCTTCTGTTATGGCAGTAACTCATGCTCATCCTCCTGTAGCTACCTCTTTTGCAATAGCTGGGATTGAACTTGATAGAGCAATATTACCCGAGGCAATAGTTAATCTTGGTACAGTACCTATAGCTCCATATGCTACACCAGGCAGTCAGGAGGTACCTGACTCAATAGCGCCCTTTTGTAACTCTTACAATGCGGTACTTCTTGCAAACCATGGAGCATTGACATGGGGTAAAGATGTATTTGAAGCATACTTTAGGCTTGAGTCGCTGGAATATTACGCAACAGTCCTAATGTATACTGGAAATATAATTTGTAAAGCCAATGAACTAAGCAATAAGCAGGTTTCAAAGCTAATTCAAATTCGTAATGACCTTGGAATTCATTTGGGTGGAATGCCTAGATAAACTAAACCACAAGTGTTTTTTATAATGTGGGGAGAGTATGCCATAATGCAGCGTACTCTGCGAAGCTGAGGTTCTTCATAGATGATTGCATTTATTTTAATGCTGAAAGTTGGCGTGGGAGGTTAGTATGAAGAGGATAGAAATTAGGGACTCATTAACTTTAGTTTTTATATTTGTTATTGTACTTATATCTACGTTATTTAACTTTACACCTATTTACGCTGATGACACAAACCTTGGCAGAACTCCTGATGGGGTTTTCCCATTGCAGGAAAATGATGTAATAATGGAATCGGAAGAAATTATAGTTGATTTGGAAAAAAATAATGTTGAATGTATATTTGTATTTCATAATACAGGAAACAGTAAAAACGTATACATGGGCTTTCCAGGACAATTAGACGATTCAGACCATGAAAATACTAATGTGGTAGATCTTGAAATAAGGAATTTTAAAACCTTTATAAACGGGAAAAAATTGCCTGTTACCCGTGAAAAGAGTATTGAAAAAGATGATTTGGAAAATTTAAATATGCAAGATTACAGTGAGTTTTTTACATTTACAGTACCTTTTCAAGCGAATGAAACAATTACAGTTCGCAATACCTATGATTTTATGCCAACATATGACTCGATTGGCAATGTGTATAGTGGATATGTACTAGAAACCGGGTCAATGTGGAAGGGGAGGATAGGTTCTGCAAAGGTTACCTTCAAGCTTGGAAATATTAAGCCCTATCAGCTTGAGAAGCTTAATCCAGGAGGTTTTAGATTTGAAGGGAACACATTAGTATGGGAACGAAATGACTTTGAACCCAAATATAATCTTAGTGTCACATATAATACCTATCGTTATAGTCCTGACTTTTATTTAAATTCTGATGAAACACTAAAAAGAGAAGTTTATTTGAAAAAGAATGGCTATGACATAGCTAAGCAATTGGCAAGCAAGAATGATACTGAAGGATTGATTACTTTATATAACAAGGCTATAAAAGAATATAATTCTATATTAGCTTTATATATTGCAAGCTTTCTGCCAGCTGACAAAATAGTAAAAGAAAGCACCAAAATTGATAGTATGGAAATTCAAAAAATGTATGACTATTACATTGCAAAATGCAATATCATCGGACAAGAGCCGGTAAATACACAAATTAGAGTTAGTCATTTAGAAAATGGAAATGTGGTTGAAGATGATTTGGGAGGAGGTACGACCTCATATGGTCTAAGAGATTTAACTCCTGGTATAGAATACGATATTACTTATACATTAACAGATTGGATGGATCGTACAGAGCAGAAAACCATAAAATTTAAAGTCCCAGAACAGGATTCAGATGGAAATGGTGATACATCTTCTAATACATCTGTAACAGCATCTGTAACAGCATCTGCAACAGCATCTGGCTCATCAGAAATAAATGTGTCTGATGAAAATAATACTCAATCTTATGAAACTTTTGCAGTAGCATCAGCATCTGGCTCACCAGAAGTAGATATACAATCTGATGGACTTGCGAATTTAAATAATTCAGCAAATGAAAACGATGTTTCAAATAATGCGACCACTAACGTCTCAAATTCTTCAAATAAATTGGAAACTGTAACGCAAAATGGGATTGACTTAAGAATAATTGTTGGTGTTGTGATAAGTGTCATTTTACTGGGTGTTGCAGTGGCTACAATATTAATTATGCGTAAAAAAGAGCAGGACTAAGCATATATTATTTAAATTGACTAAAGTAATATTAAGACCATATGGATAAATACAGGAATAAATGATAGAATTAGAAATATATATGACATTTTGATTATAAATTAAATAGTTAGGTATTTTATAAGTATAAAAAAGATTATATAAGATTGTATAATCTTTTTCTATATAGCGACAATAGAGGAGAAAGATTGAAAGAATTTAAAAAATAGAAAAAGGAGGTACCGAGTCCATGTCATTTCTTTCAGGGAAATATAAATTTCCTTGTGGTTCTTGTGTAGAATGCGGGACATGGACATAATAATGTTTATGGTGGATAAATTAAAGAGTATTCTTGCCCAACAGAAAGAAACTCTAAGAAATTTGGAAAGTGAAATTTCTCGTATTGAAGCAAGTGATTTAGTCAGTGAGAATCAAAGCTTGAAAACAGAGCTATCAACATGTCAGACAGATTTGAAGAACGAAAAAGAACATAATTCAAGAATATCAGAGGAAAATAAAAATCTTAGAAATGCTATATATGAGCAACTATATAACGAAAAAATTCAGATTTTAAACTCTACGAATAAGAAGTTGGAAGTTTACTATAGCTCTAATATACAGGGGGAGCTAAACAGATTAACCAGCTTTGAGATGTCAGTTAAAAAGCGAATAGATAATATGGTAGGTACATTAAAACAAAACAGAATAGACATCTCAGACGACATTTATTTAAAGCTTGAAGAGTTGAAAATGTTGCTTAATACAAAAGTAACCGATGCTCGCCAAGAACTTCAAAAAAATTCTAAAGAATTTGATGCTAATAGAGCAACAGAATTTGAAAAGTTAAGACGTGAGCAGGTTACAGATCAGGAAATAAAAGGACGCGTAAAGCAGAACAATATTGAATCCTTTATAGGACTTAATCTAATTAACAAGCTAGGTATTCTTCTGCTAATCATTGGTGTAATTGCAGCATCACAATTCACATATTTTAAATTACCCGATGTGCTTAAATGCACTGTTGTATTTATTGTAGGATTTGCTCTTCTTGCGGTCGGTGAAATTCTGAACCGAAAAAAACCAAATGTTTTTTCACTGGGTCTCACAAGTGGAGGTATAGCAATATTATATGTTGCATTGGCGCTGAGCTTCTTTAAATTCGAAGTTATAGGTAAATATCCTGCTTTAGGACTATGTGTTCTTATAACGGCAGGTGCATTTGTTCTGTCCCAAAGGTACAATTCTCAAACTATTTCAGCTTTTGCAATGGTAGGTGGATACTTGCCTATTTTCTCAATTACCGGAAATAAAACAATGATATATGGTGCTATGGTTTATTTCGTGATACTGAATATTTTAGCACTTATTCTATCTGTTAATAAAAAGTGGACTATAACGGCATACATCGGATTTTGTTTAAATGTTTTAGGCTCGCTTTATACTTCTTCTATAATGATTGGTGGAAGAGGTAATGGTTCACCGTTTTCAATAGATGATTTGATAACAATTATTTATATTACATTTGCCTTTGTAATCTATACTCTTATTCCTGTAGCTGGAACCATCAAGAAAAAACTTAGCTTCAAAAGCTCTGATATTGTTCTGCTGGCGTTAAATACTGTAATAAGTACTTTGTTCTTATATTCAATCTTTTATGCTGTTGATTTGTCAGATTATACAGGACTTCTTGCTATTGCTTTTGCAGTTGTGTATATAGCTTTGGGCAGATTTGTTGAAAAGCTTATGCCGAATGAGAAGAAGGCAAGAGCTATATTTTTCATTACAGGACTCACATTTGTTGTTCTAGTAATACCTTTCCAATTTGGTCGTGTATGGCTTTCACTAGGTTGGCTGGTAGAGGGTATTGCAATTCTTTCTTATGGAATATATAAAGATATAAAGGCATTTAAGCGCACTGGAGTAATTATTTCAATGCTATGCCTTTGGGCTTTTATTATTTTCGACCTAACAAACATGGATAGTTATCTGTTTGTTTATAAATATCTGGCTATAACTGTCGGAAGTATAATTATTCTGGGCATGTCAATATTTAAAAACAGTCTGGATGGAAAAGGAATACAGATTTTTAAGTATGCAACTACAATAAATATATGGATTTTCTCGTTATACATTATAGGAAGTAAATTAAGAAGTCATTTATCGGATCTGCTGTTACGCAGTAGTTTTGATTGGGATTACTTAATTACTGCTGCTATGGTTTTAGTCAGTTTTGCTATAGCATATTTCATTCCTAGAATTAAAGTCCTATTAGACAAATTTATGAAGGCTATCTCTGTAATAATTTATGGCATAGCATTAATAACACTATTTGCTTTAAATTTCAATTCACCAGTAATAGGACACTTGAATGAAGTACCTTTGTCCATAAGTATAATTGGTACAATAGAACTGTTGCTTATAGCGTTGTTATCAGTCTTTGTGGTAAGAGACTTAGTATTGACTCTTGTTACAGAAAAAAAGCTTGGAATAGAGTGGTACCCACTGATTATATCCCTTTACTTTGTGGTGATTTTAACTCAAAATTTGATAACTCAATTTAGCCTAGAATTAAATAACGCAGTTATCAGTATAATATATCTAATTACTGCTCTAGCATGGATTACATTTGGGTTTGTGAAGAGATATGCATTAATTAGGCGGTTTGGACTTGGCTTGTGCATGCTGGCAGTTGCGAAATTGTTTATTATTGACCTTTCCTTCTTGTCACAGGGCTATAGAATAGTATCATATTTTGTATTTGGCGTGACGTTAATCGCAATATCCTTTGTTTATCAATATTTTAATAAAAGAATAGACACGATAAGTGGGGTGGTTTCAGATGATAAAAAGAATAATAGCTAGTATTGTTATATTGCTTACATTAAGTTATACAGGCGTATATGCGGCTGATTTATCACATAGTGCAACAATTGAAAACAGCGGGAATAAAAAATATAAGGCAGTGCGGCTTACACCTAAAATATATAATAATATACAGGAAAACATGGCAGACATAGAGCTGTATAGCAAGGACAACGAGACAATACCTTATTTTATAAACAGCTCAGAGGAAAGTGACTTTGTACTTAATTCTACCTATAAAATGAAGGAAATTAACTCCTTTGTAAAAGACGATTATTTTTATTTTGATTATGCACTCAAAACGCCTCAGGATGAGGATGTTGTAGCTTCATCAATCAAAGTGGAAACCGAAAATAAAAATTTTGCAAAGGAAGTTGAGATATTCGGAAGCTATGACAATGTTAAATGGGAAAAAGTCAAGGATGACATTTTATATTATGTTGATGGCAATAGAAAACTTGAAATAGCTTTTGATGGTATAAAAAAATACACTCATTATAGATTCAAGATATCAAATAACTTAGAAAAGCTTTCTTTTACTCAAGTTACATTGAAACATAATAATGTTATTCAAGAGCAAAAATACTTTACCGACACAATTTCTCCAGAGTTTACCACTGAGGAGAAGGAAAAAACAACTGTTATTAAAATTAAGGGGCTTAAAAATCTAAAGCTAAGTAGTATTACTCTTAAAACAGATAGCATGTTTAAAAGGTTGGTGACCTTTAATGGCTTTGAGTCCGAAATGCTTTATAATTTGGAGTTTGAAAGCACCAAGTATAAAGATTTGACCATCCCACTAGCGCAATACAGAGTGACTACTGATACAGCAGAAATTACAATAAACAATAACGATGATAAACCTATTAAAATATTAGGAATTGAAGCGAAATATCTAGTTGATGAGTTGATATTTGAAGGCTCAAAAGCAGAGGAATACACTCTAAAGTATGGTAATAGCCAAGGCATTGCCCCAAAGAGCTACGATATTTCAAACTACAAGGATCAAATTTTGAAAGAAGGATATGATGTTTTAAGTATAAAAGATATTAAGACGAACACAACTAAAACTCCAGAAAAGCAGCAATTTGACTATAAGCTCATTTTTAATATTGTAATATGCGTGGTTGCTGTTGCGCTGGGGGTTATTATAATTGGGAAGTTGAGGAAGTAGGGGTTGGGAAGTTAGGAGCTTGTGACATTGGATGCCTGTATCAACAAACTTGTGGGTTTGAACTATATAGCTTATGATTAAAATATAATGCAAAACCACCTAGCAAAACAAAAGAACCTGACTTAGTAATTAGTATTGGTAATGTTGTTTCATATCCTGATATTATCTGGCATATAGTCTGTGGAATCATCATAATTCCTACAACAATACAACATTTTAGCAATACTCCTAACAATACTGTTCCAAGTTCATCTTTTTTACGCAGAAGATATAAGCACACAAAACACAGTGGTCCAATAATCCCCATATCTAGTACATATGTAATTTCTGTTGTATACACTTCAATCAGAGATAGCGATTTCTCTGTAAAAATAGTGGGAATAATATCTGGCATCCATGCAGCTATCAATGCAACTCCTGTTAGAACCAAAAAAATGCTTGTACCTTTTGTAGTCACATAGCTTAATTCCTTAGTATCTATTTTCCTTGCTAATGAAAACACACCAAACAATGTACATGAGAATAATGCTATGTATAACAAATGAAGCCTATTATATGTTACCCCAAAGGAAATGCTCGCGGCATAATACAATGCGGCAGAGTATATGGATAATAAATTTAATTTGGTTTTTTGTGTGCGATTTTTTTTATTTCTGATAAATGAACAAACAAACAATGGAACAACAACTAACAAGATTGCGAAATCAGTACCTATATATATTGGTGCTTTAAGATATGAGTCATGTGCATATATACCATTTCCATAAATTTTTACAGAATCTCCATATTGATTAACAACCTCATAGCTTTTAGAAAAGTCTAGCGATAATACACCTGCAATTGATACTATGGCAAGAATTAATATAGTTATTATTGATAATACATCTATATGTTCAAGTCTTTGCTTCATAATCATATCCCCTTAATATATTGTTATTTTAATATATCGAACTATCCTGCAACAATAATATCAATAATTTTCAATATGCACAACTATTAAAGAACTCATGAGCCTATAAAAAATATTTTATAGGCTCATGAGTTGTAGAACTGAGTATAATAGACACATTAATTGCATGTGTTAGTGATTTCTAGTACAGGTATCTCAGATGCCAAAACCCAGCTTAAACTCAGTTTTGGCATCTGAACATTTAACATAACTATAAGTTATAGCAACTAGCTACCTCAACCCCAAATTCTCAAATATAGAAGTACTGACATCAACTTTATTAAGCGTATAAAGATGTATGCCTTGAACACCATAGTCAAGCAATTGGCTAATTTGTTTAGTAGCATATTCTATACCAGCTTTTTTGAAGTCATCAGGATTGTTCTCATATTTAGTGAATATTGTTTTTAGCTCCTGAGGTATTGACGCGCCGGACAAATCTACTATTGTATGAATTTGACTTGGAGCAGTAATAGGCATTATACCAGCCGAAATTGGAACAGATATACCGTAATTTCTGGCTTGTTCATAGAAATTAAAGAATTTTGTATTGTCAAAGAATAATTGAGTAAGCAAAAAGCTTATTCCTGCATCTACCTTTGATTTCAAGAAATACAAATCCTCTTGCTGATTGCGGGATTCAGGGTGTACTTCAGGATAGCAAGCACCGCCAATGCAGATATCTGATTTTTGCTTTATAAGATTAACAAGGTCTATAGCATATTTATATGGTCTGTTAAAATAAGTCTCATCAGACATGTCTTTTGGACGATCGCCTCTGAGCGACAAGACATTGTTTATGTTATTCTCTTTTAATTCACCAAGATATTTGTTAAAAGTTGATTCGTCTAAAGAAACGCAAGTTAAGTGAGCAAGAGCTTCTATGTTACATTTGTTTTGAACATATGAAGCAATATCCATAGTTCTTTTACTTGTGCTACCTCCTGCTCCATATGTAATGCTTATAAAATCAAGTTTTAGATTCTTAAGTTCATCTAAAGCTTTAAAAATCAGCGGAAAATCCTCATCTTTTTTTGGTGGAAATACCTCTAAAGAGAAGGTGCTTTTTTTTGTTTTGTAAATATCTTTAATCATAGTAAACTCCTATCTAGTCGTATCTAGTGACTTTATTTCTAGAAGTTAATTATATCATAAAAATAAAATTTCTTACATTAAAAGTCTCCAACTACAATTTTCAGCTAGAGAGTAAGGACGAATTTGATAGGATATATATGCTAATTCTAAAGAGATGTATGTAAAATGCAAAAACAAATTTAGAGCTTAACTTGTTCAAAGCCAGCTTAAAAGCATAATTGTAGAAATTATATCTTGACATATATATAAGACAATTGCTTTTAATTTGGCTTTGAATTAGTTTGTTGGTCAAATCGCCAATGGTTTCAAGTATTTTTACTGTTTTTCCAAGAACCATCTGCCGTACATATTGATTCTGTGCCGTCGTCGTTTATTATTTTTGAGCCTACAGCATGCCTTTTATGGTCATAAACACAAAAAGGATCTTTACCTGCATTTCCACCAGGTCTTTCAAATTTAATTTCATTTTCACCAATTATATCTACGGAAATATTATCGTTCTTTTTACGATTCTGCATTTTATCAACCCTTTCATGAGTCCAATTTATACTAATTTGTATTTAAAATGTGTTATCCATATTTTAATAGCAATTAGTATTATCTATAACATAAAAATCTATTATAAATATGTGTAATATAACGAAAATAAATTCATTGAAAAAATATACAATAATAATGCAATATGAAATTAAATATAAAAATAAGTGCAATTGTTTAAGCACTAATGATATGATGTAACACTTACACTTTTATGGTACTAAAAGATACAACTAACTAACTCAACTTTTCTAGTTGAAAATATGGTAAATAATTCGTTTTGTCATTATTTTAATGCTGAATTCTTTATTGTTTATATTACAAATGGCGAAAAATAGTTTATAATGATATAATCTTTATGTAAAGTCTAACGGCGGCTTGAAAGATTTATATTATTTGTATTTTTATTAAAGGAGAAGAAGTGTGAAAGAAATTTAAAAAAATAAAAAAAGGAGGTGCCGAGTCCATGTCATTTCTTTCATGTGGTTTTGTGAAGAATGCGGGACCTGGACATAATAATGAAAAATTCAAAAACAGCAGGAGTAGTCATAATAGCATTACTTTTTGTTATAACTCAATTGTTTTACACCCCTATTGTGGCAGATGCACATGTTGGTTCAAATAGCTCAGCTATTGATATTAACTATTTGCCTCCAAACCCAGAGGCTTATTCATTTGAGGAAGGCAAAAACATTAACAACAAAGTATTTTATTCATCGTCGTTAAATGCTAAAAATACTAAAACCTATGCAGTAAGTAAGGCTCCAGCATTAAACGAAGGTAAAACAGAAAAAATATTAGTTATACCAATACAATTTAAGGATACTCAGTTTTCATCTACATATAATAAGGGATATTTTGAAGAGCTATTATCTGGTTCTGAAAACAGCCTAAAAGATTACTTCGAAAAAAATTCTGGCTATTCACAAAATATTAATAAAGGAATAAGAATAGAAACTGTAGTAACTGATATAGTTACAAGCAAATATAACATGTCTTACTATGGTAAAGATACTACAAATGGAATAGATGATGCCAATGGCGATATAACAGAAATGGCAAGAGAAGCCGTAAATTTACTTGATTCTTCTAACTTTGATTTTTCTCAGTTCGATACTAATAATGACAGCGTTATTGATCATATTATAATAATTCACGCAGGTGATGACCAAGCAAGAATCCACGATAATACTAATACTTTGATATGGTCACATAGTTCAGCTATTGGTGATAATACTATGGGTGATTATAGAGATGGACAATTAGTTGATGCAGTATATGCGTATAACTATGTTACTTTATCTGAGAAAAGTCCTTTGGGTGCATATTGTCATGAGTTTGGACATGACTTGGGACTTCCTGACTTATATGATGCTGATGGTTCAAAAAATGGTTTTACACTAGGAGTTGGTGATTGGGACGTAATGTCAAATGGTTCATGGACTTCACTTCCAGGAGAGCCTGCAGGTAGCTGTCCGACAAACCTATCAGCTTGGAGTAAAGAGTATCTTGGATGGGTTGTACCTCAGGATGTAACAAACAACACTAACTTAGAACTGAATAATTCTAATGGTAACAGCACTGTTTATAGGTTATGGCCCAATGGAGATATAAATTCCAGTGAATATTTCTTGATTGAATATAAAAGAAGGATTGGATATGATGCTGCATTACCAGGTGATGGAATTTTAGTATGGCATATAGATAAACAAAAAACAACTTTAGAATCAATAAATAGTAATGAGGTCAATAATAACAGTTTAAAGCTAGGGGTTGAGCTTGAACAAGCAGATGGACAGTGGAATCTATGGTTCCCTAATAATACAGGTGATAATGGAGATCCTTTTCCGGGAATAACTGGAAATGTTAACTTTATCGGAGCACCTTACGGAATAAAGGTATACAAAGGTGAACCGTTGTATCATGGTGAAGACATTTTGCCATATGGAGGAGATACTTTATATGGATTTAATTACAGTAACATTACACCTAATAAATCCACAAATGTTGAATTGAAGAATATCAAGCTAAATGGTATCAATGCTACAATGGATTGCACAGTTAAAGCATCAAGTGGGTTTAAACCAACACTTATGTCTCCTAATGATATGGCGGTTGTTGGTACAAAGCCTATATTTTCTTGGGGAGTCACTTCAGATGCTAAATTCTTTGTTCTTCAAATTGCAGAAAGTAGTGACTTTGCTAATGTATTGGAGTATGAGGTTGATAGGTCAAATGGGCTTAATTATTTAGGTGATAAATTCTTTTGTACTTTAGCACAAGGGCTAGAAAATGGAAAAACATATTACTGGAGAATAGCTGGAGTAAATGACATCACTGTTAGTTCATTGAGTAATACAAGAAGCTTTACCATAACAGCAACTGAAGGCGCTGATGTACCAGCTGTTCCAACTGGTTTCATATTTAATACTAGTGGTTCAGCTATAACTCTTAATTGGGATGCTTCACAGGATGCGACAGGTTATTACATATTGGCTGACGGTGTAGAAAATTATTCTACAACAAATATGTTTGAGCATACAGGTTTGCCTGCTAATTCAAGGCATGAGTATCTTGTGAGAGCGGTAAATGCAAATAGCTCTAGTGATTGGAGTGAATCACAATACATAAAAACTTTGGGAGAACCAGAAATATTAGTAGATGCTTCTAGCATATTAGAAGGAGCAGAAGATGGTGGAACTATATTAGTCGAGCTTATGAATGGTGTGTTCAAAGAAGAGACTAGTATTTATAATAGATCAACAGTTTCAATTGATCCGTATAGTTTACCTGATGGGATAAAGCAGGGTATAGTTACTCAAATAGATGATACTCATTTAAAAATATATTTAGTTGGAAATAGTAAAGCGGATTATGATACCAACATACCAATAAATATCACTGTAGCAAAAGAATTGATTTCAACTGGAAGATATGATGATGTGACTGGTTCTACAGTTTTGTCAGCAACCATAGAGCCAAAGATTAATGTTATTCCGGAGACTGATTTTAGTTTTACAGGTCAAAATGCTGGGAAAATTATGGGGACAACACCTAATATGGAATTTAGCTTAGATGGTGGATTTACATATTTTGTAGTAACTGCAAACGATATGGCTCTTACACCAGCTCAACTTAATAGCATTAGTGATATAAATGATATAAGAGTAAGGGTTAAAGCAGATTTAAGAGTACCTGCTGGGGATGATCAAATAATAGACATACTTGCTGGACCTGCAGAGCCAAAGGTAACAGGAAAAGATAGCGAAAACACTGTTAGCGGAATTGATGATACAATGGAATTTAGTACAGATGGAATAAACTGGACTAAATACAGTGGCACACTTCCAGATTTACACGGGAATGTAGTCTTGAGAGTAAGAATTCCTGCTATTGATAAAACGAATGCAGGAGTTGCAGCTATATTAACATTTACTTCTGAATCATCTGGCGGCGGTGGCGGTGGCGCTTTCCCAATGTTGCTTCCAGTACTTCCAAGCGGTAGTACCTCAGTAGTTGATAATAACAAAATCACCATTACAGGAGCATTAGCTGATAAAGTAGCAAAATCAAAGCTGGAAAATGCAGATTTGGAAAAAGCTCTTTTGAAGGCAACTACCAACAAAGATGGTGTAAAAACAGTTATTGTTGAATTAAAAGAAGTTAAAGATGCTGATGAATATATTTTGGAAATTCCTGCAAGTAAAGTTTCATCAAAAACAAAAGATTTAGTGTTTGAGGTTGTAACCAATTATGGCACGCTTATATTACAAAACAATATTTTGAAGCCAGAAGAAGTCAATAATGTCGAAAATATTGGTATATCAATCACAAGGGCTGATTTATCTAAATTAAGCAATACATTAAGACAAAAAATAGGTAACAAACCTGCAATTGAACTAGAAATGAAAAAGGATGGTAAAGATTTTACTTGGAATAATATAGAGACACCTATTACAATTTCATTCAAGTATAAACTAACAGCAGAAGAACAAAATGATCCTGACCATATAGTTGTATGGTATATTGATGACAAAGGTAATGTACAAGCGATCAGTAATGCTAAGTATGACATAAAGACAGAAAAAGTTGTATTTGATGTTACTCACTTTAGTAAGTATGTTGTTGCTTATAATAATGTAACGTTTAATGATTTAAGTAGACATAAGTGGGCACAAAATCAAATAGAATTAATGGCATCTAAGGGTATAATTGATGATGTGCCAGGAGCTAATTTTAATCCTGGTAAAAACATCACACGTGGAATGCTTGTCGACTATATTATAAAAGCTTTAAATTTAACAGCTTCAATAGACACTAATTTTAGTGACGTTAATGTGAATGACAGCTATTATGAGTCAATTGCAATTGCTAAGAAATTAGGAATCATATTAGGAGTTGGAGAGAATAAATTTAATCCTGATACAGAGATAACTAGACAGGAAATGATGACAATATTGAATAAGGCCTTAATTATAGCTAACAAAATAACAACAAAGGGAACCATTAGTGATATTGCATCTTATAAAGATACCGCAAGAATATCTCAATACGCTGTTGAAAGTACTGCAACAATGATTAAAGAAGGTATTATATCAGGGACTGGAAATATGATGATTGATCCAATAGGAAAGGTTACTAAAGCTCAAGCTGCAGTAATAGCTTATAAGATTTACTTTAAATAGTCAAAGGATTTATAACTAGAATTTTTAAATTAAAGAGGCTGTTGCAAAATAACTATTAACGAAATATATAGTATAGGTTGAAAAACCAGGTACAGCATATAATTGTTAAGATGTATTTTGTAACAGTCTCTTTTTGCAAATAACAAATCGTTCAAGAATAACGATTCATTAAAAGCACTTTGCTAATAGAGTTTTATGATGGAATATTGAGATACTAACTTTATTAATTAGGGTTCCTAATTATTACAAGCTTGAGGATTTTGAGATATGTCATTTGTCAAACTCGATGAATTAAAGGGTCCAAGCAAAAACATATTTGAAAGGATTAATGCCATTTCCTCCGGCGTTTTTTCCATACCGCTTTCAAGCCATTGCTGAATTACGCCTAAATGTGCAGATAAAACATAAGCAATGAAATATGTCTCTGGCACCAGCATGTTTTCTTTTAAATACACTGAATTGTCAGAAAATATAGAAGTCCGTATAATTTCTTTTAGCTTACGTGCAAAAACAGGATCACCATTACAGCCCAAAAAGGCTTTCATAAATACTGCATTTTCTTTCAGATATTCGAAGAGCTTTACCAAAAAAGGTATTGGCTTATTTATTGAAGCTACATCCTCAATAGAGAATTTGCTCATTGTCTTACAATTAGAAACAAGCTCTTGAATTACTTCATCCTCTATTTTTTGTAATAAATCATATTTGTCATTATAATGTAAATAAAATGTACCTCTATTAATGTCGGCTTTTGCTGTTATGTCAGTTATTGATATATCGTTAAAGTCTTTTTCTTCAATAAGTTGTGATAAAGCAATTCTTATCATTTTTTTTGTCCGTAGTGATCTTCTGTCATCTGATGCTTTAATCATGTTCTCAACTCCAATTGAAATCATATACTAATAGTATAGAATTATTGTACTATTTAAATTATAGACAAATAAGATGGATGTGTCAATTAATATACACAATTTACAATAATTGTTCATTGATTTGGTGAATAAATATAATATAATATACATATAGATGGTTAATCGACAAAGTGTTGCTTATATAATATCTACTGCCACTAATGCCTCTACTTTCAATATGAGGGTATGTGGCAATACGACCTGGATAATGCTTTCTAAAGCTTCAGATGAAGTGAAATCCGATAGTTGATACCTAGCTCATACCACTTTTTTGATGAAGATACATTTCATTGATGTTTGCCGAGTGTTGGTATATAGGTAATTGACTTTAGTATTTAATAACATTTATTTGTTGACATAAAGAATGGGATGGAATTTGACATAAGTATTTTGAAATATAGAATAAGCAGTTGGTTTGTATGTTTAAGTCAAGTGCTAAGTGACGTTATAGAGTTGGAAATGTAGAATAAGCAGTTGGTTTTGAATGTTTATTATTAAGTGCCAAGGGGGGCAAAAAATGGGTTATATTAATGGTTTATATCATGTTGGGATTGATATAGGGTCTACTACAGTTAAGGTGGTAATTCTAAATAATGAGAACGATTTGATTTACAGCAGGTATGAAAGACATTTTTCTGATATAAAAAATAAACTAAAAGAATTGCTTCTCGATGCATATAAAATTGTAAATAATGCAGCGCTAACAGTAGTTGTTACAGGTTCTGGTGGAATCAGTCTTGCAAATGCTATGGGAGTAGCTTTTACACAGGAGGTTATTGCCTCAACTAAGGCTATTAAAACCTATTTTCCTGAAACGGACGTGGCGATAGAATTAGGCGGTGAAGATGCAAAAATTACGTATTTTAACGGTGGCGTTGAGCAGAGAATGAACGGTACCTGTGCTGGTGGAACAGGTTCTTTTATTGACCAGATGGCTACTCTGCTGAGAGTAGATGCAACAGGACTAAATGAATTGGCCAAAGACTACAATACTATTTATCCTATTGCAGCGAGATGTGGAGTTTTTGCTAAGACAGATGTACAACCTTTGCTAAATGAAGGTGTTGCTAAGGAAGATATTGCAGTATCTGTACTTCAAGCTGTTGTTATTCAAACAATAAGTGGTCTTGCCTGTGGAAGACCAATCAGAGGGAATGTGGCTTTTCTGGGAGGACCATTATACTTCCTTTCAGAGCTGAGAAACAGATTTATAGATACTTTAGATTTAGAAGAAAACCAAGTGATTTTTCCTGAAAATTCACAGATATTTGTTGCAATTGGGGCTGCGCTATCGTCTGTTAATGAAAAGCCTTTACAATTTAACGATTTATTGAATAATTTAGACAGTCTAGCGGAAGTACATGCAGCTGAATCAAGTAGATTAGAGCCTCTTTTCGCAAATGAGAGTGAATATAAAGAATTTAAAAGCAGACATAAGAAAAGCTCTGTAAAGAGAAGGGATATCTCTACCTATGAAGGAAATTGCTTTTTGGGAATTGATGCTGGCTCTACTACAACAAAAGCTACACTTATAGATGAGGAAGGTGCAATTTTATATTCTTATTACGGCAGTAACGAGGGTAGTCCGCTTAATTCAACTGTAAAAGTGCTTAAAGAGCTATATGGCGTTTTGCCTGAGAAAGCGAAAATAGTTAATTCAACTGTTACAGGCTATGGTGAAGGCTTGCTAAAGTCAGCACTAAATATAGACATTGGTGAAATAGAAACAATAGCTCACTACAAAGCAGCAGATTTTTTCTGCCCAGGAGTTGACTTTATATTAGATATTGGTGGTCAGGACATGAAATGCTTGAAAATTAAGGATGGAAATATTGAAAGCATCCTATTAAATGAGGCTTGTTCTTCAGGCTGTGGTTCATTCTTAGACACATTTGCAAGCTCCTTGGGTATGAAAATTGAAGAATTTGCTGCTCAAGCTGTAGAGGCTCAAAATCCTGTTGACCTTGGTTCAAGGTGTACAGTTTTTATGAATTCTAGGGTTAAGCAGTCACAAAAGGAAGGCGCAACTGTAGGAGATATTTCAGCAGGATTATCATATTCAGTTATAAAAAATGCATTGTTCAAAGTAATTAAAGTAAAGAGCCCAAAGGAAATGGGTAAAAAAATAGTAGTTCAGGGCGGTACTCTCTATAATGATGCTGTTCTCAGAAGTTTTGAAAAGCTATCAGAAAGAGAAGCTATCAGACCTGATATTGCAGGTATAATGGGCGCTTTCGGAGCAGCGTTGATAGCTAGAGAGCGTTATGAGGAAGGCACTGATTCGGAGCTTTTGAATCAAAATCAGCTGGATGATTTTAATGTTGAAACAAAGGTTTCAAGGTGTGGTTTGTGCTCAAATAATTGCTTATTAACAATTAATAAGTTTGGCAACGGAGAAAAATTTATATCTGGTAACAGATGTGAAAAGGGAGCTGGTAAAGGGAAAGAACAGAATTTGTTGCCAAACATATTTAAACACAAATATAATAGAATTTTTAAATATAAACCATTAGAAAAATCAGCCGCAAAGAGGGGAACAGTAGGCATTCCTAGAGTGTTGAATATGTACGAGGATTATCCTTTCTGGTTCACATTTTTTAATGAACTTGGCTTTAGAGTTGAGTTGTCAGACAGGTCATCAAATAAGCTATATGAAAAAGGAATTGAAACAATACCGTCAGAGTCGGTTTGTTATCCTGGAAAGCTGGTTCATGGGCACATTGCTAACCTCATAGAAAAGGGCGTAAAATTTATTTTTTACCCTTCTATAACGCATGAGCAGCAGGAACAAATTGATGCAGACAATCACTTTAATTGCCCTATAGTAGCCTCATATCCAGAAGTTATTAAGAATAATATGGATGTGCTAAGAGAAGAAAAAATATTATTTATGAAACCCTTCTTACCTTTTGACAATGAAAGCAAGATGGTACAAAGACTATTTGACGAGTTTAAACAGTTTAACATTGGCAAATATGAAATAAAAAATAGTGTAATTAAGGCATATGCAGAACAGGAAAACTTTAAAAATGATATTAGACAGGCAGGAGAGAATGCATTAAAAGTAATTGAGCGAAGCGGAATTAAAGGAATAGTTCTTGCTGGAAGACCTTATCACATTGATCCTCAGATAAATCATGGAATACCAGAAATGATTACATCACTGGGGATGGCTGTATTAACTGAGGATGCTGTATCACATTTGGGAAAGGTTGAAAGACCTCTGAGAGTAGTTGACCAATGGGCTTACCACTCAAGACTTTATGCTAGTGCAAGCTTTGTTAAAACACAGCAGAATTTGGAGCTTGTGCAGCTGAATTCCTTTGGTTGTGGACTAGATGCGGTAACAACAGATCAGGTTCAGGAAATTTTGGCTGGAAATTCAAAGATTTATACTACACTGAAAATAGATGAGGGAAATAATTTAGGAGCAGCTAGAATTAGGCTTCGATCTCTGAAGGCGACAATTGCGGAAAGAGATAAACATGGATTCAAGCTTAAAAAAGTAGATACCGAATATAAAAGAGTGCCGTTTACGAAGGAAATGAAAAAAAATCATACCATTTTGGCTCCGCAAATGTCACCTATGCATTTCCAGTTTTTACAGGAGGCATTTAGGCTGTCAGGATACAATTTAGTTGTACTTCCTTCGATTGATAATAAAGCTACTGATGTTGGGCTGAAGTATGTAAACAATGATGCTTGCTATCCTGCAATAATCTCTATTGGTCAGCTTATGGAAGCTTTGCTATCAGGTGAATATGATTTAGACAATACGTCAGTAATGATATCTCAAACAGGTGGAGGCTGTAGAGCTACAAACTATATTGGATTTTTGAGAAAAGCACTCAAAGATGCAGGTTTAGAAAAGGTTCCTGTAATATCTTTAAATGCTAATGGAATGGAGAAAAACCCTGGCTTTAAGTTCACACCTGGCTTTCTGAATAAGGCAATGATGGCTCTAGTATACGGAGATTTGTTTATGAATGTCCTGTATAAAGTCAGACCTTATGAAAAGGTTAAAGGCTCAGCAAATGCCCTATATGAGAAATGGACTAAGGTTTGTATTGATTCGATTAAATCGCCAAGCAGGAGAATATTTAAGCAAAATATTAGAAATATTGTTCGTGAATTTGATGAATTTGAAATAACTGACGAGGTAAAACCAAAGGTAGGATTAGTTGGAGAAATATTAGTTAAATTCCATCCTACAGCGAACAATAATGTCGTTGACATAGTTGAAGCTGAAGGCGGGGAAGCAGTAATGCCGGGACTAACAGATTTCATATTGTACTGTGCCTACAATCAGGATTTCAAATACAAGTATTTATCGGGGAGTAAAATGGCTCAAACTGTTGCTAATGCAGTTATAAAGGCCATAGAAGTTTATAGACGCCCATTAGTTAAGGCATTAAATAATAGTAACAGGTTCCATGGCCCTGAAAAAATACAGGAATTGGCTAAGGGTGCAGCGGAAGTACTGTCTTTAGGAAATCAGACAGGAGAAGGTTGGTTCCTAACTGGTGAAATGATTGAGCTAATAAACAGTGGAGTAAAAAATATTATTTGTATGCAGCCATTCGCTTGTCTTCCAAACCATGTTACAGGTAAGGGCATGATGAAGGAGCTCAAACGAGTTTATCCGGGAACTAATATAGTAGCTATCGACTATGATCCTGGTGCTAGTGAGGTTAATCAACTCAATAGAATTAAACTGATGATTTCAACAGCTTTTGAAAACATGGATGAAGTTAATAAACACAAGGAAAAATCGGATATGTACAAGGCAAAGCAAATTAAGGGGATAAAGGATATTGCGGGGATACTTTAAGAATGAATTGTGGCACTGACTAAAAAGGTTAGTGCCCTTTTTGTATCAGCTTGTTATTGAAACTACAATAAAGGCTTGAGATAGGTAAAGATGAAGGAAAAAAAGATTCATCTGAGATTGAAATGTAATCTCTTTACAACATAAAAGATAAGAATAGTATGAACGCTAGAATTTTAGTGCAAAATTTATATAAAAGCTAAAATTGAGGCATAAAAATATTGTTGACATTTGTCGAAAGTATATCTACAATAATAGCAATAAAACGGATTAGGATGAGTTTAAATGAAAAGTTTGTTACAAAAGTTTACAAGACTTGGATTGGTATGGCAGGTTACGATTGTATTCTCACTGATAATGATTATTCCGGCTATAGTTATAACCTCCTCTTATGTTGAAATTCTGCAGAAAAACCTTTTGGAAGAAGGCAGCAAAAAGGTTTATGAGAATCTGAAGAAAATGGACACCAATATGGATGCAAACATTAGTATCATGAATAGTGTACTTAATCAACTTGTTTTTAGTCAGGAATTTCAATATTATTTAAATCCTGAAAATAAGCTGAGTACACATGAAAAGAATCACTATGTTTACAGCGCACAGGGTGAACTTCTTAATATACATCATGTTAATACTAATAAATTTAGCCGTTTGGTAATATACTCAAAAAATAATCAGATTGATGAATATGTAGACTGGTCATATCACATGGATAGATTATATGATCGTGACTATTATGCGGAGATAATGCTGAATAATAATCAACATATATATGGAAATGTTCGTAGTTATGATACGACATTAGGGAATCTTGTTGATTATGAAGAGCTTGAAAAACAGGAAGAATTAGTGCTTCCAATCTATCGGAAAATCACCGACACAAGGACAAAGGATTGTATCGGAATTATAGAGATAGACATGACCCTTAGTAAGCTTGTAAATGCCAACGAACTTCTGAATGAGGCATCGGAAGTAAAATACTTTATTTTTGACCGTAATGGCAAGATGGTGTTTACTACTGATGATAATAATTTATTATTTGATGTTACTTTCATAGGTAATTCGGGAACTACTGAAATAAGTATTGAAAAAGCTCACTATTTGATTGCATATGATAAGGATAACAATACAGGGTTAATGAGGGTCGCTGCTATGGACAAGCAGAAGATACTTGCCTCTACTTCAAATGTCGATAAGCTTTTGCTTTTACTTGCTATTTTTAGCATTGCGATAATAATATTATTTACCAATGTGGCAGCTCGTATCTTTTTCAGAAAGCTACGCGAAATGGACAGAATGATATCACATATAGAAGCAGGAAGATTTGATGTACGTATAAAGGTAGGCGGCTTTAACGAAATTTTCAGAATCTCAGAAAGCTTTAACCATATGGCTGAAAAACTTCAAAGTCTTTTAGCTTCAATGATTGAGAAAGAGAAATCTCAAAAGGAAGCAGAACTACATGCTCTTCAGGCACAAATAAATCCACACTTTTTATACAACACCTTGGAAAATATGAGAATGCAGTGCGAAATTGATGAATATTACAAAGTGGCAAACGGTCTTGCAAATTTAGGAGATTTGATGCGCTATAGCTTGCATTGGGAAAGCAAAAAAGTAATGCTTGCTGAGGAGATCAATAATGTCAATCAATATATAGAAATTATGAGAATGCGTTTTAACAATAGACTGGTCTATAATATAGAATGCCCTGATGGTTTAGAAAACATTATGGTTCCTAAGTTCATTCTTCAGCCATTGGTTGAAAATTGTTTTACACATGGTTTTAAGGATTCTATTCCGCCTTGGATAATATCAGTTAATGTTATTAAAATCGAAAATAAGCTAATTATTTGTGTTAATGACAATGGCAAAGGTATAGACCAAGAACGTCTTGAACAAATTAGAAGTTGTATTAGCAAAAATGAGCCTATTTCTGATACAAAAAAGTCTAAGAGCTCTATTGGTGTGGTAAATGTTAAGCAACGTATAGAAATGATTTGTCCTGTTGGAAGCGGCTTGAGCATTGAAAGCAGGTATGGTGTAGAAACAAAAATTACCGTTACAATAGTTATTTAAGAGGATGAGTAAAGCAAAGGAGAAAGCTATGTTAAAAATACTTGTAGCAGATGATGAGGATATTATTCGTAAGGGTATAGTTTCAATACTAAAAAGGGAACTGGACTCAGAAATATGCTTTTTGGAGGCGGAAAATGGTATAGAAGCACTTAAACTTTGCAATGAACATAACCCTCAGTTAGTCATTAGCGATATCAGAATGCCTTTATGTGATGGACTAAATTTTATTAAAAATGTTACAGAAGCTGGACATGCACCTATTATAATTATATTATCTGGCTATACAGACTTTGAATATGCAAAAAGTGCAATTAAATTAGGTGTTAAAGAGTATGTGCTGAAGCCAATAAATAAACAGGAGTTTGTCACTACGGTAAAGGGTTATATAAAAACTCTGATGAGTGAAAAACAGCGAATAGATGAGAAGCTTGTCCGTGAGGGTGAAAATAAAAAAGTTACAGAAAATGTAAAGCAAAAGCTGCTGAAGCATTTGCTCAATTGCTCTGATGTTGATGAGGCAAAAAAAACTATTGAAGAGCTATGCGATTTAGGAATATGCTTTAATAATAAGCTTATGCTTTGTGCAATGCTGCAATATCAAGTGAACGAGGAAAATAAGGAGTATATTGACTTTGCAATAAAGAATATTGCAGACGAAGTACTTACCCAAGATATAGGTGCTGACTTTATTACTACAGTACAATATGATTCTGGAAGAATAGTGGCTATATTTGAGGGATTAAAACGAGAAACAATACTCCTTTCGGCTAAGCAGATACTAAACAAGATTTGTAGTCTGATCCGCAAATACTTAAACATTAATGTGTTCGCTGGTATTGGTGACGTGGTTTTTGGACCTACACTTCTGAATAAAACTTTTGAGAGAGCATATGAAGCTACAAAATTTAAACTATATGATATAAGTAAAGGTGTACAGACATTTAGTGAAATACCAGTTAGTACGAAGTACGAGCCAGAGAAATTTAACAAAATTATTCAAACACTTGAGGATATAAAAATTGCAGAAATAATAAATATTTTTGAAAAACAAATAAATTTTACACCATCAATGCAATCACTTATAGTAATTGAGCAGAGTTATTCACTTTTAATAAAAACTATTGACCACGAGCTTTTAAAGTACAATAGTATAAAGACAGAAAGTCTTATAAAGCCTCCTCTGTTTTCTGAAATTTGGAGTTTTTTGCAGCTAAAGCAAGAAATTATCCGATATTTGAATCAGGTAAATGAATTGGCATGTGAGTCCAAGATTGATGTACCTAATAAAAAACTAATAGTGAACGTTCTACAGTATGTTAAAGACAATGCTGCTAGTGATATTAATTTAAATATTGTAGCAGAAAAATTTGAACGCACTCCTACTTACATGAGTGCATTATTTAAAAAAGGCACAGGCATGGGCTTTAATGAATATGTAACCAGTATCCGAATGAATATGGCAAAGCAAATGCTTTCAGACACAAGTATTCCAATTGGTGAAGTGAGCAAGTTATGTGGTTATTTAAATCCTAAATATTTTTCTGTTGTTTTTAAAAACACCTTCGGAATAAGTCCTGCATCTTATAGGCAAGAAGCTCTGAATTAAATATTTCATGCTTTTGCAGTTGAGTTAGTCTAAGCAAAGCTGGATATTATACGATGGGAAAATCCAATTCAGAAACTGTACAAGTATAAAATGACTCTGATGCGCATGATAAGTGTTCATATGATAGATTTGCAACTAGTATCTATTACAGCTTCGAGAACAGAAAATTAAATAAATACATGAGTGATAATGAACTCATGTATATTTTTTGTGCTTTTTTCCATCATAAAAAAATGAACTTAATATTAAAATACTTAACCTCTAAAATTAGCATTGTACTTGTATAATGAAATCACCAACTAAAAGGTGAAATAAATTTGATATAAAACATGTGAGTGCTAGCAAGAAATATTGTGTCGGGGAAGAGAGGTGTAATTTGTTGAGTTTACTGGAAATGAAGGACATCGTCAAGAGTTTTAATGGTGTTAATGTATTACATGGTGTTCATTTTAGCCTGAAACAGGGTACTGTTCATGCTCTTATGGGTGAAAATGGGGCAGGTAAATCTACACTCATGAAGATTCTGGCTGGTGTAATTAAATGTGACAGCGGTAGTATTAGAATCAATGGGAAAATAGTAGCAATGAATTCTCCGTCAGATTCTCAAAATTTAGGTGTTGCTATGATTCATCAAGAGCTTTCTCCTATTCCAGAAATGACGGTAGCGGAAAATATCTATTTTGGGCGTGAACCTGGTAAAGGCGTATTTGTTGATTATAAGCAATTATATAAGCAAACTGGAGAGTTGTTGGAAAGGCTCCATATTGATATAAATCCGCGGGAAAAGCTTCAAAACTTAAAGGTTGCTGACCAGCAGCTGGTAGAGATAGCAAAAGCAATATCGTATAATGCTGAGATTATTATTATGGATGAACCAACATCAGCAATTACTGATAAGGAAGTAAGTAATTTATTTTTAATAATCAATAACCTTAGAAAAGCTGGAAAAGGAATAATATACATTTCACACAAAATGGATGAAGTATTTCGTATTTCAGATTATATTACTGTTCTTAGAGATGGTGGATATGTAAATTCATGGCCTGCAAAAGATATCAATAACGATATATTAATTAAGAATATGGTAGGCAGAGAGCTCAATGAAATTTACCCAAAGGTGCATGTTCCTATTGGAGAAAAAATATTAGAAATCAAAAATCTTACACTTAAACACAGATTTTATAATATAAATCTGGATGTAAGAAGAGGTGAAATCCTAGGTGTTGCAGGACTGGTTGGTGCTGGACGTACAGAAACAATGCAGGCTCTTTTTGGACTTACACCTGCAGATGAGGGAGATATTATCTTTGAAGGGAAGCCGCTTAAGCTAAAAAAGCCTAAGGAAGCCATAAAGCATGGTATAGCATACGTTACAGAGGATAGAAAAGGTGAAGGCATTGTACCATTCATGAGTGTAGCTCACAACATTACATTTGCTTCTATGGACGATTTTGATAAGAGATTACTAATTGATCAGACATCTGAAGATAAAGCTATACAGAATCAAATATCTTCGCTTCGTATTAAAACGCAGGGTAAAAAACAGCTAGTAGGCTCTTTGTCAGGTGGAAATCAGCAAAAGGTTGTTCTGGCAAAATGGCTGATTAAAAATCCAAAATTACTTATTTTAGATGAACCGACACGAGGTATAGATGTAGGGGCAAAAGCTGAAATTTATAAGCTGATGTGTGAATATGTTGCCAAGGGAAATTCAATTATAATGATTTCGTCAGAAATGCCAGAGGTAATGGGCATGGCAGACAGAATAGTTGTTTTTAGTAATCGTAAGCTAGCCGGAGAATTAGAAAGAGAAGAGTTTGTTCAGGAAAACATAATGAGACTTGCAGTATCAAAAATGTGATAGTGGGGTATATATAATGGAAAAGTTGCAAAATGCTAATAAAAAAATGACCACGGGTCAATTCTTTGAAAAGTTTGCAACCTTGATAGGGTTGTTGGTGGTAATATTGATTTTCTCAATATTAAAGCCAAAATTTTTAGATGTTAATAATATTTTTAACTTATTACGCCAAGCATCTATAAATGGTTTGCTGGCACTTGGTATGACGTTTGTTGTTTTAACTGGTGGAATTGATCTTTCTGTAGGTTCGATTTTAGGTGCATCAGGTATTTTTACAGCCTTGGTAGCTCAAAATCAAGAAATTCCATGGTTTGTAGCCATTCTTGCTGGCTTGGGAGTAGGACTTCTACTGGGTACTATTAATGGTGTGGTAGTTTCATGGCTAAAAGTACCTGCTTTCGTAGCTACCTTGGGTATGCTGAGTGTTGCAAGAGGAATTACCTATCTGGCAAGTAATGCCCAGCCTGTACCTGGATTAAGTGAAGGCTTTCTGAAAATCGGAGGCGGAAGTGTTGGAATTATTCCTATCCCTGTTATTATTCTAGCTGTTGTATTTTTAATCTGTAGTATCATTTTATATTGGACTAAATACGGAAGATATATTTATGGTGTGGGTGGGAATGCAAAAGCAGCCCGTGTATCTGGGATCAATGTCAAAAAAATTACCTGTTCAGCTTATATGATTGCAGGTGTTCTAGCAGGACTTGCAGGTGTAGTTCTAACATCCCGTGTTTCTTCTGGATTGGCGATGGCTGGACAAAACTATGAGACAGATGCCATTGCGGCAGTTGTAATGGGTGGAACAAGTCTTGCCGGTGGTAAAGGCAGATTGTGGGGAACTCTAATAGGTGTACTAATAATAGCCGTTTTGAACAATGGTTTGGATATGATGGCAGTTTCATCATATTGGCAGTTAATCATTAAAGGAATAATTATAGTTGCAGCTGTAATGATGGACAGCTTGAACAGTTCTAATGACTAAAACCGTTTGCCCGGTTTATGTAAATAAAACAAAAAAACTATAGGAGGAATCCCGTTATGATGAAATTAAAAAAACTATTGGCAATGTCTTTGGTGGCAGCAACAATGCTCACTTCCCTTGCAGCTTGTTCTTCTGAAACAAAAGATAATGCTGCAACAACTAATTCTTCAACAGCAGTGACAAGTAGTGCTCCAGCAGAAAAGAAAATTGTTGTAGGAATGACCTTGTACAGTCTTAAAAATGAATTCACCGTTCGTCTTTCAAATGCTGCAAAAAAGAAAGCTGAAGAATTGGGCGTAGAACTAAAAATTTATGATGGCAACTATGATCCAAGCACTCAAATCAGTCAGGTAGAGACAATGATTTCTGATGGTGTTGATGCGATTATTCTAAATCCACAGGATGCAAAAGCATGTGCCGTAGCAGTTGATAAGGCAGCAACTGCAAACATCCCCGTTATAGGTGTAAATACACGTGTTGACAGTGATAAACTAGTGAGCTATGTAGGTTCTAAGGATGTATATGCAGGTGAATTGGAAATGCAGGCTATTGCAGATAAACTCGGCGGAAAAGGCAACATTGTTATACTTGATGGTCCTCTGGGACAATCTGCACAACTTGAACGTAGTGAAGGTATCAATAATATTTTAGCAAAGTATCCTGACATTAAAGTTCTTGCTGAAAAAACAGCAAACTGGTCACGTTCCGAAGCTATGACAGTAATGGAAAACTGGTTGCAGGCTTTTGATAAGATAGATGCAGTAGTCGGTGAAAATGATGAAATGGCACTTGGTGCTAGACAGGCTATAGAAGCAAAGGGCTTGGATATTCCGACTATAGGTGTTGATGGTATAACAGATGCTTTGAATGCAGTAGAAAAAGGAACATTAATTGCAAGTATATTCCAAGATGGTGCAGGACAGGGAAGTAAAGCTTTAGAGGTTGCAGTTTCAGCTGCAAAAGGTAATACTGTTGATAAGGAATACTGGATTGACTTTGAACCAGTTACAAAGGATAACGTAGCAGAGTTTAAGCAGAGAGCACAATAATAGAATAGTCATAAATTGCAGAGAAAAATTCCTTTCTTTAAATCGATAATCACATTAAAAACCAAAATAAAAATGGAGTGAGATAATATGTTAAAGTACAGCGGAGCAGATTTAGATTTCTCTTTACAAGGTAAAACAGCTATTATAACAGGAGGAGCAGCAGGGATCGGGCTTGCAACTGCATGCTTTTTTTCTGCAAAAGGGGTTAATTGTGTTTTGGCTGACCTTAATCCTGAAGTAAATAAAATTGCAAAGGAACTAGGCGATAATTGTATAGGAGTTCCAGGCGATATTACAAAAGATGACTATAGAAAATCTGTAATAGATGCAGCAGTAGGCAAGTTCGGCTGCATTGATATTTTAGTAAATTGTGCAGGAATAGTAGCTTTAGATAATGCTGAAACCATAAGTGACAGTATGTGGGAAAAGACAATAAGCATAAACCTGACAGCCTCATTTAAGATGGCTCAGGCAGTTGGAAAATATATGATTGATGCAGGACAGAACGGTTCTATTGTAAATATGGCATCACAGGCAGGCGTTATTGCACTTGATAAGCATGTTGCATATTGCGCAAGTAAGGGTGGAATTATTGCAATGACAAAGGTAATGGCATATGAGTGGGGCAAATATGGTATTAGAGTAAATGCAGTTTCACCTACAGTAGTACTAACAGATTTAGGTAAAAAAGCTTGGGATGGTCCTGTTGGTGAAGCCTTCAAGAAGGAAATGCCTTCTGAACGTTTTGCTGAGCCGGATGAAATTGCTGGCACAATAGCATTCTTATGCAGTGGTGCAGCCGGGATGATTACTGGCCATAATATGTTGATTGACGGTGGATATACCATTAAATAACGGAAGGTGATAAAGATATGCAGCGTATTTTAAATGATCCAGATAATATTGTAGATGAAATGCTTAAAGGTTTTTTAAAGACACATAGTGATATTGTAACAAAGACAAATAATCCAAGAGTAGTTAAGTATGTAGGTGCTCCAAGCGATAGAGTTGGAGTTGTAACAGGAGGAGGCTCTGGTCACAAGCCTGCCTTCATCGGCTATGTAGGACAGAATATGGTTGATGCGGTGGCAGTGGGTGAGATTTGCTCTTCACCGACAGCAGCAGCATTTTTGGATGCATTTCGTGCAGCAGATGGAAAAAAAGGTGTAGCCTGTTTATATGGAAACTATTCAGGTGACAATATGAATGTAAAAATGGCTGTTAAAATGGCCAAAAAGGAAGGGCTGGAAGTAAAGACAGTTGTAGCAAACGATGATGTTGCTTCTGCTCCGAGGGATCAGAGAGAAAAACGTCGTGGTGTGGCAGGTGAAATATTTATGTGGAAGGCTGGAGGTGCAAAAGCTGCTACTGGTGCAACTCTGGATGAAGTTATTGCAGCAGCTCAAAAAGCAATTGATAATACACGTAGTGTAGGAATCGGTTTGACTCCTTGTACGCTTCCAGCTGTTGGACATCCCAACTTTGAGATTAAGGAAGGAACTATGGAGGTTGGTATTGGACATCATGGTGAACCAGGTATTGAGGTTTGTAATCTTGAGTCAGCAGAGCAAATGGCGAAGCGCATGGTGGATGTAGTATTGCCGGATTATCCATTTGAAGCTGGTGACGAGGTTACAGTGTTGGTTTCAGGATTAGGTGCAACTCCTGTTATGGAGCTGTATGTATTATATGACGAAATTGATAAGTTGCTAACAGAAAAGGGAATTAAAGTATATCGTTCATATGTAGGCAATTATTTTACTTCTTTGGATATGATGGGTGCCACATTGACAGTGATGAAACTGGATGACGAGCTTAAGGAACTTATAGATATGCCTGTAAATACCATGGGGTTAAAGCAATTTTAATGATAAACAGAGCTTTTGCCTTCAGGTGGAAGTTTTTGCTTCATCTGAAGAGTTCTAACTTAAGGTTAAAGCAAGGAATTATTATATAGGGTCATAGCGCCGTTTATCCCACACGCATATAAAAGTAGGGGTATTAGGTAAAGGTAGATATCGGATAAATAATCTCAAGAGAAGCTCTGAAAAGCTTTACTCTTTATAATGCATTTCCGATATTAAGTTAACATATAACCTAGAGTCTACTCAGGACAAAAATGAAAAACAGGGGGTATGGATGCAATGAATAAATTTAAAAATGCAAGTGGTAAGTCGGTTTTACTTGCTATGGTAAAAGCAATACAAAGCAATAAAGCATATTTGGGTGAGGTTGATGGTCTTATCGGTGATGGGGATCACGGGATGAATATGAATAAAGGGTTTACTGTTTTCGAACAGAGAACTGCAGATAAAGACATTTCCTTCACTGAGGGACTTGATGAATTGGGTACTATATTGATGACTGAAATCGGCGGATCAATGGGACCAATCTACGGTACGATTTTTATTGAAATGGCAGAAGCTGGAGATGGGCTTGAAGAGATTACATTGAATAATCTGGGAAGTATGCTACAAGCAGGCTTGGATGGGTTACAACAAATTGTTGATGCAAAAGTGGGCGACAAGACTCTTGTTGATACGCTTTCACCTGCTACTGAATCATTAAAGTCAGATGCTGCGAATGGCAAGGATTTAAAAGCGGCACTTGAAAATATGAAAACTGCAGCTGAAAATGGTAAGGACTCTACAAAGGATTTAGTTGCTAAATTTGGCCGTTCCAGCCGTTTGGGTGAGCGCTCAAGAGGTGTTATAGATGCGGGTGCAACGTCATGTTGTATTATTCTTACAGCTATGGCAGATGGAATTTTGGAGGTGTTAGAATGAAATTAATAATGGGCTGCGATGAAGCGGCATGTTCATTTAAAGAAGAAATCAAAGCATATGTTGAAGCAAAGGGGTATGAAGTGGTTGATAAAGGTACTTTTAATGATAAGCCGGTTCTTTATCCAGATGTTGCTGTTGAGGTAGCTCGGTCAATAGTGGATGGTGAGGCTGAAAGAGGAATATTGATGTGCGGCACAGGAATCGGAATGGCGATATCTGCCAACAAGGTGCCTGGAATTCGTGCAGCAGTATGCCACGATTCGTTTTCAACAGAACGTGCTCGAAAGAGTAATAATGCACAGATTATGTGTATGGGTGCAAGAGTAATTGGCTTAGAACTTGCAAAACAACTTGTTGATATTTGGCTTAAATCCGAATTCGCAGGTGGTGGGTCACAGGCAAAAGTAGATAGAATAAACTATTATGATACCTGTTGCAGATAACAATAAATTCAAGAAGATGCAAGGAAGTGTGATAGAAATTCGTATAGCACTAAAAATTGAAGATGTAAATAAAAATTATAACAAAGGTCTGATTTCTATAATTAATTGAAGTCAGACCTTTTTGTTTTTTAACAGTGTTTGTAATAGGCAATATGTTCTAACTGTAAAAATCACAGGCGAAAATTAAAGATAAGTTTTTACAAATCAGCTTGCTAAAACTTGATATATCGGGACTGCTTTTTGATAAATTGAGTGTAAAGAGGTAAACAAATGACAACGCAAGTAAAAATATGTGCATGGTAATTTGAGTGTACTTTTTTTATAATATAAGTAAAATAACCATTATTATGCAATTTGCTATATTATATACTATAAAAAAACGTCTTATTAAGTCGCATTACATGTTATCATTTCGAATTTTAGTGCATAAAGACTCCATTTCTACAGGAACAAGGGGTTATGTTTTTTGTTTAAAAACTATGAACCCTTGCTATAAAAACAATTTAACAAAAATTTTGGGGGGTAAAAAAATGAAAAAAGCAAAAAAATTGTTAGGTCTTTTAACTGCAGTTTCACTATGTATTCCGACAGTATGTTATGCGGACAATCCAATTGTACAAACCAATTACACTGCTGATCCAGCACCAATGGTACATGGCGATACTTTATATCTTTACACAACTCATGATGAAGATACAATTGAAAACAACTTCTATACGATGAAAAACTGGAAATGCTATTCAACAAAAGATATGCAAAACTGGACTGATCATGGCACAATATTAGGTTTAGCTGATTTTAGCTGGGCGAAGAGTGATGCGTGGGCAGCTCAGACTGTGGAAAGAAATGGAAAGTATTATTGCTATATACCTGCAACAAGAAAAACTGGAGGTTATGCAATTGGTGTTGCTGTATCAGACAGCCCAACAGGACCATTTGTTGATCCATTAGGAAAGCCTTTAGCTGAAAAACACGGTGGACAGGATATAGATCCAACATGTTTTATTGATGATGATGGTCAAGCTTACTTGTATTGGGGAAATGGAAACCTTTACGGTGTAAAATTGAACAAGGATATGATTTCTTATTCGGGTAGTATACAAACATTTACAAAACCAAATGGATATATAGAGGGACCATGGGTTTATAAGCAAAATAATATGTATTACTTGGTATATGCAGGTATGGGCAGTGGTGGTGAAAACCTTCAATATGCAACAAGCAATAGCCCAATGGGACCATGGACTTCCAAAGGAAGTTTTATGGGTTCTAAAAATAGCTTTACAAATCATCCTGGAGTAGCGAGATTTAATGGAAATGATTACATGTTTTATCACACAGGGGATCTTCCAGGTGGAGGAAGCTATCACCGTTCTGTATGTGTAGAACAATTCAAATATAATTCAGATGGAACAATACCAACTATCCCAATGACAAAAAATGGACCAAATCAGATCGGAAATCTGAATCCATTTGTTAAAACCGAAGCTGAAACATTTGCTTGGGGACAAGGTGTTGAAACAGAAGTATGTAGTGAAGGCGGAATGGATGTAGGAATGATTGAAAATGGTGATTACTTAAAAATAAAGGGCGTTGATTTTGGTACTGGCGCAACATCCTTTGAAGCAAGAGTTTCTTCAGCAAATAGTGGTGGAAATATTGAAATCCGTTTGGATAGCCCAACAGGTACATTGGTTGGAACTTGCGCTGTAGAAGGAACAGGCGGATGGCAGACTTGGGTAGACAAGACTTGTAAAGTAACTGGCGCTACAGGGATACATGATTTATACCTTAAATTTACTGGTGGAAGCAGTTATCTATTAAATATAAATAACTGGAAATTCAATGGCGCTTCAACACCAACAGTTAAATACGGCGATGTTGATGGAAGCGGTAGCGTAGATGCTATTGACTTTGCACAAATAAAACAAAATTTACTTGGAACAAAAGATTTCACAGCAGACCAAATAAAAGCTGCAGATGTTGATGGAAGTGGAACAGTAGATGCAATTGACTTTGCACTAGTAAAACAATATTTGTTACGTATGATAGAAAAATTCCCTGCAGACAAATAATCCTAAATAATTATAGGAGGAAAAATCATGATAAAAATGACAACTTTTAAAAGGTGTATGGTATTAACTCTTTCTTTTATAATTATGTTATGCGGTATAACAGTTACTGCATTTCCATCAGATGCATCAGCAGTAGTAGCATTACAGGCGGCCTATTATGTATCACCGACGGGAAGCGATAGCAATCCTGGTACGATTGATGCACCTTTTCAGACTATTACAAAGGCTCGAGATGTTGTGCGTACTATAAACAAAAACATGACTGGTGACATTTGTATTTATTTAAGAGGCGGAGATTATCGTATTAGTAGTACCATTAATTTTGGAACAGAGGATTCTGGAACAAATGGCTTCAGAATATATTACAAAGCATATCAGGGTGAAACACCTGTACTTAATGGTTCAACAAAGGTTACAGGATGGACAAAGTACAACGACAAAATATATAAGGCTACGCTAAACCGTAAAACTAAGTTGAGATATCTTTTTGTAAATGACAAGAGAGCTCAAATGACTAAAAAAACTGTCAAAGGTCAAGGCGGTTACGGAACTTATTCCATAACAAAAGGACAAGCTAGTTGGGCTTGGACAAGCGGAAGTCATAGTGATGGAGTTAAGTACAATGCATCAGATGTACCTGAAATTGCAAGCAATAAGGATGACCTTGAGATTGTAAATGGTACTACATGGAATGAGAATATTGTATGTACTAGAGATGTTATTACAAATGGTTCTTCAAGAGTACTTCTTTTGCAGCAGCCTTATGGTTCAATAGCACAATTACCAGGTTGGGGTGCAGCTTTTACTACTACAAGTAACCATACTATTTATAATGCATTTGAGTTTTTAAATTCTCCAGGGCAATTCTATTTTAATAAGACTACACAAACACTTTATTACTATCCACGCTCAGGTGAAAATATGGAAACTGCAAATGTTGAGGCTCCTTTTGTAGAAAAGCTAATTGACATTTCAGGAAAATCAAATTCAGTTAGGGTTAAAAACATAACTTTTGAGGGAATAACATTTGCAAATACAGATTGGAACCTAGTTAAAGTTGGAGATTCCTATGGCAGAACTACCTGTCAGAGTGCAGATGCGTTTATAGCTTATTACAACGGCAATTGGCATGATACCAAGTACACTCTGCTTGATACATATCCAGGAATAATAAGCCTAAATAGCAGTGATTCAGTAAACTTTACTAGTAATGTTATTAAACACAGTGGTTCTGATGGTATAACAATGATAAACGATGTTATAAACTCAAACCTTATCGGCAATTACATCTATGACATTACAGCAAGTGGTATTACTATAGGACATCCACAGCATGTATATTTAGGTGATGGTGGACAAAATCAGAAATATGCTCCGGGCATAGAAGGAATTTGTACAAATAACGTAATAAATAATAATATGTTATGGGATTGTAGTACAGCTCCTGGCTTTGGTGGATGTGCTGGTATAACAGCATTCTTTGTAAATAAACTTAAAATAACACAAAACACAGTCCACACAACAGGCTATAATGGTATTACATTAGGCTGGGGATGGTGTAATTTCCAGGACTCAACTACATGTAAGGACAATGTAATAAATAACAACCGTATATATAATGCATTAAACAGACTTCATGACAGTGGAGCAATATACACTATAGGACAAATGCCTTATACCACTATCAATGAGAACTATGTAAAGGGTATTCCAAACAATTCAACTGGACCTACTTATGGATTGCATAATGATGAAGGAACTACTTATGTAACTGAGAATGATAATGTATTGGACATTGATCCTGGCGTAACTTACACAATTAACTGTGAGGATTATGGACAAAAACATCACTTAACAATTCAAAGAACATATGCAACTGTTAGTAAAATGGGTAAAAATCCTCCAAACAGTACGATTGATCCTATAATTGTTGTTCCAGACAATGTATGGCCTATGAATGCGTACAATACATGTGTGAAATCTGGAGTTCAGGATGAATACAGAAGCATTGTACCTGAAAACGTAATTCCAGTAGCGGATTATGTGTTCCCTGCAAGCTGTCAGGCATCAGCAGGAGATGTAATCAATATTAGAAGTAGCGGAAGCGCTTCAAATACTGTATGGTTTGCACCATCTGGCACAACTAGTTTTGCTCAGGGCGCAAGCATGACTAAAGCAGCAGGAACAGCAACCACTATTGTGGCTCCTACAAAAGCAGGATCATACAAGTTGTTTGTTGTAGATGCACAAGGTAAAAAGATTGGTGAATCTGCATGCTTAGTAAGAGTAAAAGGAGCACAGATTGAAGCTGAAAATTTCTCTTCTCAGTCAGGAATTGATACTGAAAACTGTTCCGAAGGTGGAAAGAATATTGGGTTTATTGAGAATGGAGACTATGCTGTTTACAATAATATCAATTTCAACAACGGAGTAACAGATTTTCAAGCTAGAGTAGCTAGTAACGGTGGCGGAGGTAATATTGAAATCAGACTCGACAGTATTACAGGTCCATTAGTAGGAACTTGTAAAGTCACCCCAAACGGTGATTGGCAGACTTGGACTGATGTAGAATGTAAGGTAACCGGTGCTAGCGGAATGCACAACGTATATCTCAAATTTACTGGTGGAAGCGGATACTTATTTAATTTAAACTGGTTCCAATTCGTCAATGCAATACCTGATCCTCCTAAAACTATTGTTGGAGATCTGAATGGAGATACCGAGATTGATGCGACAGACTATGCATTAATGAAAATGTATCTTCTTGGTACAGTTACGGACTTCCCAGCAGAAAATGACCTTGAGGCAGCAGATTTGAATTGTGATAATGAAATTGACGCAATTGACTTTGCTGTATTTAAGCAGTATCTGTTGGGTATTGTTACTGAATTACCATCTGTTAAATAATGTAATTAGTATAGCTTAATGCTATAATGCGCTGTTACAAAAATAAAATGGTTTTAGTAGAGTTGCTTTTGGTAGATTAAGGTTTATTCTTAAGCAACTCTGATAAAACATCGGACAAGCAGTTTAAGAATTTATATCAATAGTCACATTTACCAAAAGCTGCGGTGTGTGACTATTGATTCAATTACATAACAATGTTGGTCAATCGAATTGAGTTTTTTGTTATAGAGATATAAATAATAGGTGGTTTCCTTAAAATTTATTAGATGGGGGAATCTAGATAAATAGAAGTTTAGATTATAACTAAACAAATGCTAATGTTAAGTACGGAAACTGATGTTTCCAGTATTATTATGAATTTCGAAAAAGGAGGTATGTGAATATATGAAAAAATTATCCGTGTTTTTAGCAGGAGTTGTATCATTAATGATGCTTCAGGGATCAGTATTTGCAGCACCATTAATTGATAATTTTGAACCTATGCCAATTATTGAACCTTTATCCTCTTCATGCTGGGGTGCTCAGGATGTAGGACCCCGTGACCAAGGAAATGGTTTGGAAGACAGAACAATGTCAAAGTATTGTTACTGGGATGGTGGTATCATTAAAGGAGAAGATGGTACATATCATATGTTTGCTAGCCGTTGGGATCAAGGTGCTGGTCACAACGGATGGTTTGGCTCAGTAGCTGTACATGCTACAAGTAAAAATTTATATGGACCTTATACAGACAAGGGAATGATCTGGCCAAATGATTTAGGTGGAAAAGGTCACAATGTTGTTCCGTTGGTGTTAAAGGATGGGCGTTATGCTGTTCTAGTAAGTGAGACTAGAAGACCTGCAGATATTTTTGTATCTAATTCTTTAGATGGACCATGGTCAAAGCTGGGAAGTGTTTCCATAGCTCAAAATCAATATTCAAACAATTATTCAGCATCTAATGTTTTCATTATGCTTCGACCAGATGGAAAATATGGTTTGATTGAAAGAGACGGAGTAATAGGAATAGCTGACAATGTATGTGGACCTTATACTATTCAGGGAACAAATATTTTTGCAAGTACTCCAGGTTGTCCAACAGTTAACATGGAAGACCCTTGCATGTGGTATAGCGGTGGAAAGTATCATGTTACTGCCAATAAGTGGGATACTCGTAAGGCTTATCACCTTACCTCTAAGGATGGCATAAGTAACTGGAAGCTTGAGTCTGGAATTGCTTATGATCCAACAACAAACTTTTTAAGATACACAGACGGTACGGTTAATCATTGGAATAAGATTGAACGTCCTAATGTGTACATAGAGAACGGTCATGTAGTTGCGATGACACTTGCAGTAATAGACGTTGCTAAAGACAAAGATGGTGGAAATGATAGACATGGAAGTAAGGTTATCGTTGTTCCTTTTGACGGTGAGAAATTAGATGCTGGTAGTGGACCAATATCACCATTTACAAAAGTCGAAGCAGAGAGATATGATGATTCGTTTGGAATTCAAACTGAAGCTTGTAAGGATACTGACGGTGGGGACAATGTAGGATATATTGAGAACGGTGACTATGCTGTTTATCAAAATGTTGACTTTGGCGATGGTGCAACAAGCTTCCAAGCAAGAGTAGCCAGTGGTAATGCTAGCGGAGGAAATATTGAGATTAGGCTAGATAAGGCTGACGGCACTAAGATTGGAACTTGTGCTGTTACTGGAACCGGCGACTGGCAGACTTGGGCTGATGTTAAATGTGATATTGAAAAGGTAAGCGGAAAACATGATCTATACCTTAAATTTACAGGTGGAGGAAGTTACCTGCTCAACCTCAACTGGTTTGTATTTGGAAAAGCAGTAGCACCTACAACTATTGTAGGAGACCTTAATGGGGATAAAGGCATTGATGCTACAGACTATGCATTAATGAAAATGTATCTTCTTGGCACTGTTACAGATTTTTCTGTAGAAAATGACCTTTTAGCTGCAGATTTAAATCTTGATAAAGCAATTGATGCACTTGATTTTGCAGTATTCAAGCAATATCTGCTGGGTACTGTTACACAACTGCCACATAAACCATAAAGACAGGGCTAAATAGCATAAATTAAAATAACTTTTTAACCACTAAATACCAGTGTGATAGCTAAAAAAAATTAGCTGTTACACTGGTATTTTTTGTATCCTAATGCAATAGTTTTTGTATAATATTTATACTTATGTTCTCGCCAATCTCAAATAGTGGAGATAACTCAACTGTTAGTCAGTGTTTAAAAAACAGTAAATTTTTATGAATCTTATTGGCTACCGCTGATATGATGAGAGTGAAAATTTGCTGTTTTTCCACTTGTGTTCTCACCAAGCGGACTACTGTTTATATCAAATGGACTAGGGCGAAAAACGGAGATAATCGAAGATAATAGTATTTACGTAATGACAAAAAATTACTTGTGAATTTAGTAACAATTTATGGTACAATTAGAATAGAATCAAGTCAAAGCAGCTCTTGTGGAACCTCTAGAGATAGATTATAATGTGTGCATGTGGTAAATAATTGTAATTACATATTCATTGTCACAGAGTTATTGGAGAGGAGGTTAATCATGTCTGATTTTTATGTAGTTGTATTTTTAGTAGGTGTCTTTTATACGGTGATTTCGTTAATTATTAGCGGAATTTCAGGATCACTTCATTCACAAGGGGATTTTGGAGCTGATATGAGTGGTCACCATGGACACATTGATAGTGGGCATATTGAAGGTGGGCATGTTCAAACAGATGCAGGACACGCAATACATTCTGCAGATGGGAGCCAAGTTAGTAATGTTGATGCACATCATGGACATTCTGCAGGTGAAAGCTCAGGAGTTTCACACAGTGTGATATCTTGGTTTGCAATAATATTAAATCCAATAGTTGCAGTATCCTTTTTAACTGTTTTTGGTGGATTAGGAATATTGGGAGTAAATTATTTTAAATGGAATGATGCAATTACATTAGTTATTGCATCAGCATCAGGAGTGATTGTTTCAGCACTGTTATACAATTTTGTGGCAAAACCTATTTACAGGAGTGAAAATACTTCAAATGTGTCCAGAGAAATGTTAATCGGAGCTTCTGCTGAAGTTACCACAGATGTACTTGCTGATGGCTTTGGAACTATTACGTATACAGTGAACTCTTTGAGGTGTAATGCACCAGCAAAGCATATTGAAGGGAAGACTGTACAGCAAGGTCAAAAAGTAGTGATATGTAAAATAGAAGACAATATATTTTATATAAGTGAAATATCTAGTATTTAAAAAGTGTTAATAAAAAAACTCATTCTCTACGTATAGCATTTTGAGGTTTTGATAGCTTAGATTCAAAGGGAAAAGGGTTTTCATCAAAGTGAGCGATGTTGCTCAAATGAAAAAAATATATACTGAGGTTATAATTAATTTAAAAAAATAAGAAAAGGAGCATTTAAAATGACAGGAGAATATTCAATTTACGTAATACCAGCTATTATTACAGTAGTTCTATTTACTTTGATTATTTGTTTGTTCAACATGTACAAGAAGGTACCGCAGGACAAAGCATTAGTAGTTACAGGTTTTAGAGGCAGAAGAGTTATTACAGGCGGAGGCGGTATTGTTGTACCTTTGCTTGAAAGAATGGATGTTATATCATTAGAAAACATGCAAATTGATATCAGAATTGATGGTGCATTAACATCTCAAGGTGTTGGAATTGTTGCAGACGGTGTGGCTGTTGTAAAGGTCAAATCTGATAAAGACTCTATATTGTCAGCAGCAGAGCAGTTTAATACATCAAAGGGCTTGGATTACATGTTGGGTATTATTTCAAAGACAACTCAACAGGTACTTGAAGGTAAGTTACGTGAAATAGTATCAAAAATGACAGTTGAAACAATTTACAAGGATAGAGAGACATTTGCATCACATGTTCAGGGCGTAGCAGCTACAGAATTGCAGAATATGGGACTTGAGCTAAAGGTATTAACTATCAAGGACATATCTGATAAGAATGGTTACTTAGAAGCACTTGGAAAGCCAAGAATTGCAGAAGTAAAGAGAGATGCCCAGATTGCAGAGGCAGAGGCAACCAAGGAAACAAAGGTTAAGACTGCTGAGGCTAATAGAGAGGGAGAAGCTGCTAGAATACAGTCTGAAACAAGGATTGCGGAAGAAAATAAGAATAAAGAACTTAAGGTTCAATCCTACAACAAGGATCAGCAGACTGCGAAGGCAGACGCAGACCTTGCATACGAAATACAAGCTAATATCGTTAAAAAAGAAGTTGCCGAGACTGCAATGCAGGTTGAGATAACTAAGAAGCAGAAGGAAATTGAGTTAGCAGAACAAGAAGCACTCAGAAAAGAAAAGGAATTGGAAGCCACTATTAAAAAGCAGGCAGATGCAGATAACTATCAGGCAACAAAAATTGCCGATGCAAATAAGTACAGAGAGTTTGCAACTGCTGAGGCAAGAGCTCGTGCAATAGAGATGGAAGGTGAAGCTAAGGCAAAGGCAAAGAGAGCTGAAGGTATGGCCGAGGTAGAAATTATCAGGGCAAAGGGTGAAGCTGAAGCATCAGCAATGGCAAAGAAAGCCGAAGCCTTCAAGTTGTACAATGATGCTGCTGTTACTCAGATGGTTATTGAAAAGTTGCCTGAGATTGCAAATGCAATAGCAAGTCCTCTCGCTAAAACTGAAAAAATTGTTATTGTTGACAATGGCAACAGCGGAGAAGCAAAAGGCGCAGCAAAGGTTACAGGATATGTGACAGATATTATTTCACAGCTACCTGAGAGTGTTGAGGCAATTACAGGTTTGAACGTTTTAGATTTATTGAAAAAGGGCGGTATCAAACCTGAGGAAATTATAAAACAAGTAAAAAGTGAAGAAGTTCAGCAATAAAAGCCTGAAATAATGGCAAAGAAGCTAATCGGTAGGCGATTTTAGTACAGTTGCTTCTGTAAATTAGAAATACTGTATTAAGTTAAAAGCAATTGAATAGTTTTCGTTAAGTTTCGTACATTAAGCACGAAAAGGGGTACACCACCGCGGGTGTATTACTTTTCGTGCTTTTTTATTTATAAAAAGCATTGCAAGATTTTGAATCAGTGTTATTTTTATTAATTTGCATTTAAAAAATAGTTTCTTTTTATTTAAAAAACGAAATAGTAATAAACTTTAAAAAATATTAATAACAGAAAAAGGGGGGGAGCCATGATGAAGCTAAATGGGCATACAGTTAACATAAATATTGAATTATCTTTGCTAGAATTTCTACAACAAAACAAATATGATATTTCTAAAATTGCTGTAGAACTTAATGGAGATATTATTCCAAAAGCAGATTATATGAATGTTCTGCTTAAGGAAGATGATTCTTTAGAAGTTGTTAGTTTTGTGGGAGGAGGCTAATCTAGGTAGACAAAAGCTGATTTCGGTAAACCAAATTAAATTTCAGCAGGAGCTAAAGGGGGGAGACAGTTTTAATGCAAATTAAATTTAACCAGAAGATACTGGAAACAAATTGCCTTACTGCATACGAGCTGTGCAAAGAATTAAATACTAAAGCAGATGTAATTATAATTAATGGATATCAAATAACTGAAGACTGTAAGTTATCTCAGAATGATGAGCTCTATACTATAAAAAAGGGTGTTATGCCTGAAGAAAGTCAGCTGGAAAGTTTGATGGCTGCTCGTCATACACCTAAAGTACATTCATTGGTAAAAGCTGCTAAAGTAGCTATAGCTGGTCTTGGAGGATTAGGATCTAATGTGGCAATAATGCTTGCTCGAACAGGTGTCGGTAATTTGCTATTGGTTGATTTTGATGTTATTGAACCAAGTAACTTGAACAGACAGAGCTATTATATAACCCATTTGGGTCTACCAAAAACAGTTGCACTTCGACAACAGATTAATGAAATTAATCCATATATTAATGTAAAAATAAAAGCTATCAAGGTAGAAGAGGAGAATGTGGAAGAATTATTTACTGGATATGATGTAATATGTGAGGCGTTTGATAATGCGGAGTCTAAAGCTATGCTTGTAAATACTGCTTTGGAACGATTACAAAATGTGAAAGTTGTAGCAGCATCAGGCATGGCAGGATATGATACCTCTAATCTGATAAGAACGGAAAGAAAGATGAAAAATCTGTACATATGCGGAGATTTTGAAAATGAAGCCAGAGTAGGCAATGGGTTAATGGCACCGAGAGTACAGATTTGTGCAGCACATCAGGCAAATATGATTCTGAGATTGTTATTAGGAATAGAGGATGCCTAAAGCGAAAAAATAGAAAAATTTAAAGGTGAAGAAAAATTTTAAAGGAAAAAACTAAAGAACAGTAGGAATATTTGAAGCTTACTGTTTTAAAAGTTTCGGATTGAGGTTGGAAGTTTTATGTTTAAAAACCAAAATATTAAAGTAAAAATAACAGGAGAAATAAGATGACAGATAAATTAGTAATTGGTGGACATGAGTTTAATTCAAGATTTATATTGGGTTCTGGAAAGTTTTCACTTGGTATGACAGAAGCAGTTATAGAAAATGCACAGGTAGAAATGATAACTGTAGCACTAAGGCGTGCAAATATTGGAGGAGAAGAAAATATATTGGATTTTATTCCGAAGGATATAGTATTACTGCCGAATACCTCTGGTGCGAGAACTGCTGATGAAGCTGTGAGAATTGCCAGACTTGCTAGGGAAATTGGCTGTGGTAATTTCATCAAAATAGAGGTAATTAATGATTCTAAGTATTTAATGCCAGATAATTATGAAACCATTCGAGCAACTGAAATACTTGCTAAAGAAAACTTTATTGTTATGCCATATATGTATCCTGACTTGAATGTTGCAAGGGCTTTAGAAAGTGTCGGAGCTGCTGCTGTCATGCCTCTTGGTGCTCCTATTGGCAGTAATAAGGGATTATTGACACGTGATTTTATTAAAATGTTGGTAGATGAAATTAATCTTCCAATTATAGTAGATGCGGGAATTGGAAAGCCTTCGCAAGCTTGCGAAGCTATGGAAATAGGGGTGGCGGCAGTTATGGCAAATACTGCTATTGCAACCGCAAGGGAAGTATCAATAATGGCAAGAGCCTTTAAGCTTGCTGTTGAAGCTGGGAGATCAGCATATTTGGCAGGGCTTGGTCGTGTGCTTGAATATAAAGCAGAAGCATCCAGCCCATTGACAGGATTCTTGCAGGATTAAGTTAAAATCCAGCCCTAAAACAAAACTATCGCCTGCGCTTGAGAGAACGTAGGCATAGTTGAAAATTAGAGGAAATATTTAAAAAATGGAGACTGATTAATGATGAACGATAAAAATAACATTATAGAGTATTTAGAAGGAATGGAAGCAATTGAATCAGATATTATGAATAAGGTGCTAAATTTAACTCAAAATTATGATTATAAACAATATTCAAATAGAGATGTGGAAAAGTCATTATCAACAGAGGTACTAACTGTGGATGATTTTGGTGCTATTTTATCTCCTGCAGCAGCTTCAAATTTAGAGCAATTAGCTCAAAGAGCAAGGTTGGAGACAAATAAGCATTTTGGAAACTCAATTTCTATTTTTACACCATTATATATATCTAATTATTGTGAGAATAATTGTGTATACTGCGGTTTTAACTGTAAAAATAAAATTAATAGAGGAAAATTAACTATAGAAGAAATTGATGAAGAGCTTAAAGCAATTGCAAGAACGGGTTTAAAGGATATTTTAATTTTAACAGGAGAAGCACGCCATAAATGCAGTGTTACATATATCGGTAAGGCAATTAAACTGGCTAAAAAGTATTTTTCAACTATAAGTGTTGAAATTTTTCCGCTGAATATTGATGAGTACAAGTATATTAAGCAATGTGGCGCAGATTTTGTTTGCGTTTATCAGGAAACCTATAACCCTGAGACTTACAAGAAAATGCATTTAAGCGGACCTAAAAGGATATTTCCATATAGATTTAATGCCCAAGAACGTGCACTAAAAGGCGGAATGCGAGGAGTGGCTTTAGGTTGTTTACTTGGGCTAGATGATTTTAGAAAGGATGCGTTTGCAACAGGTGTTCATGCGTACCTCTTGCAGCAGAAATATCCTCATGCGGAGATTTCCTTTTCTGTTCCAAGATTACGCCCATATATTAATAACTCTGGTAATAATCCTAAAGATGTCTATGAGCCACAGCTTTTGCAGGTTATGTTGGCCTATCGCCTATTTATGCCATTTGCAAGCATTACAATTTCAACACGAGAGAGAGCAAAATTTCGGGACAATGTAATTGGAATGGTTGCAAATAGAGTTTCTGCAGGTGTAAAGGTAACTGTAGGCGGACATGATGAAGAGGCGAAAGGTGATGAACAATTTGAAATATCTGATTCTAGAGATGTAGATGAAATACATAAGGTGATACTTTCGAGGGGTTTGCAGCCGGTTTATACAGATTATGTGCGGGTGTGAATAATAGCCTTTGGGCGTTTGTCCAAGCTGGGTGTGAGCTTGAATAAGGCTCAATAAATATAAGAGTATTTGGAAGTTAGTAGATGAGGTGAATGTATTGATTATTTGTGTAACTGATAGACTGCATTGTCAAGGGGATTTTCTTGAACGCATTGAACAAATTGCAAAAGCTCTACCGTATTGCGTAATTTTAAGAGAAAAGGATTTACAGCCTAATGAGTATGAACAGATGGCACTAGAGGTTTCAAGAATATGCGAGAGATACAATGTACCATTTGCATTAAATTCGCATATTAATGTTGCTAATAAAATAAAGGTATCCAATATTCATCTTCCTATGGAAATATATCTATCGTATAGGGATGAATTAAGCAGTTTCAGAAAAATCGGGGTTTCTGTACATTCTGTGGAAGAAGCAATTTTGGCAGAAAGTATGGATGCAGACTATATAATTGCAGGACACATTTTTGATACTGATTGCAAAAAGGGTATTCCTCCTCGTGGACTTGATTTTTTGCAGGAAGTTTGCCTATCGGTTTCCATTCCTGTTTTTGCTATAGGTGGAATAAATCATAATAACATTAATGATGTGTTAAAATGTGGAGCAGAGGGAATTTGCTTGATGTCTCAGCTAATGAAATGTGAAGATCCGAAAGAGGTTATAACCAGTTATCGCACTCTTTTTTAGAAATAAACTCAACTTTCCCAGTTGAAAATTGTAAGTTTTCATACTAATCATTTGAAGCTGTAAGTGTTCAGATGTATCAATGAAAATTATAGCAGCATCCGACTATTGGCATATCGCCAATAATCGGATGCTTTTTATAAATTACTCAACTTTCCCAGTTGAACACCGATAGAACTATTATGTAGGAAAGTTGAGCAAATAATCTATTTAGGAAAGTCTGCCAAAGAAACTTATTCGGATTTGATTGCCTCCAGAGCACTGAGTTTCATAGCTCTTCTTGCAGGTGAAAAACCTGAAATTAATCCGATTAAGATAGCAAAAACAATGGAGAGAAGTGCCAGCCAGGGAGGTATTACGGATATCCTGCTTTCGGCACCTTCCATTCCCATGCCCATTCCCATTCCCATGCCAAGCATGCCTCCATTTCCGGAATTCAAAAAACTCTTGCCTATTGTGTTTACAGCAAAGGAAGAGAGATAACTCAAAATAACGCCGATACTGCCTCCTAATAATCCGATGATACCTGCCTCTAGTAGAAACAACTGCCTTATATTTTTCATTTTACAGCCCAGAACCTTCATTACTCCTATTTCACGGGTTCTTTCATATATGGACATGATCATTGTATTTGTTATGCCAAGAGCAGAAATAATGAGGGATATCGCACCAATGGCTCCAAGCACCAGTTGAATGGTTTGAGACTGCTTCTGCATGGACTTGCGCATATCTGCAAGGCTGTTAGTTCCATAGCCCATGTCATCAATTTCTGATTGAATTCTGTCAACGTCCTTGATTTTATCCACCATGACCATAAGTCGCTCAAAACCCTTACTGGTACTGCGGGTATCAAACATCATACCTCTCTGGTTCTGCCCGCCTTGAGCCTTGGCAGCATCCTTCATGAGCTTTTGGAGATTGAGATAATCCATGAATATGTATCCATCCTTCTGCCAATCGTTCGTTATATCTAAGATACCTACAGCTTTTATTTTGTAGAGTTTTGGTGCTTTTTCGGAAGTGTCAGATCCACCTGTACCCTGTTGCTGTTTTTCTCCGTAATTCATGTCAAAGGTTGCCTCTATTTTATCGGTCATTACATCAACAGCAGGTTTTCCGTTTACCGAACCGTAGTGGCTCTTTGGGTTGAAAAAATATTGAGGAATATTACTGCCCACTACTATTTTGTCAGAATCGCCTTCCTGGAGTAAACGTCCTTGGGCGATGGGGTAATCAAAATTTGGCATTGAATTCACATCAATACCCATAACCTGAACAAATGCCATATACTTACCTGATATAAGCTTTATGCTTCCTTCAATAACCGGAGTTACTCCCCGAATGCCTTCAATTTTACTTATTTTTGCGATGGCGGCATCATCAAGAACGATCTCCTTCGGTGGACCGCCGGAGTTATCGGGAGTATTTCTGTACTTGGTAACATTAATTATATTAAGGTTGCCCATTTGCTTTAATTGGGCTTCAAAACTCTCATTCATACCTATTCCTAGAGAAAGCATAACAACAATGGCTGCGGTTCCTATAACAACACCAAGCACAGTCAGAATAGTTCTGGTTTTTCTTCTAAAGAGATTCTTTAAACCCATTAAAAATATATCAAAGCTCCTCATCTATCATAAATTCCTTTCTTGCTTTTATTTTCTTACGAACGACCAATACAGTAATAATTATTACTACAAGGACAACTGCTCCTCCTGCGATAAAAGCCCAGAGTGGAATTTTTTTGTCTGCTTCCTGCGGAGGAATCATTCCTTCACCACCAGCAGGAGGTTCTACGGGCATTTCAGAGGCATTAAAAGAAATTTCTTTTCTTACTTCCTGTTTTTTACCATCTGCATCTTCATATGAGAAAACAAGAAACCCTGTTACAGGACCTGCAGCTTCAGGAGTAACCGCACCATCAAAAGAATCTGTTTTTCCGGGTTCGAAATTGCCTACATAATAGCTTGTTCCCTCAACTCTGAAATTGCCTTCCAGCTTTACAAGCAAATTGTATAATGTGGATTTGCCCATATTGTAGAAGCTCACATTAATGGGTAGCGGTGAACCTATAAAGGCTTCCGGCGGGATGCTGATATCTCCCACTACCAGCCGTGGTGTCTGCTGAACGGAAATTCCTACAACATCCTTAGTTGTATAAGGATTTCCTTTTTCATCCTCATACTCATAATTTATACTTATCATATACTGCTTAGGTGCAGCATCCGATTTTGAAGAGAAGCTGACCTGCTTCTGAACTCTGCTTTTAGGGGCTATACTATCAATGTAAAAAGAGTTGGAATTAACTGTTGTAAAGGTTCCATCATCGGAATTAAGTGTTACTTTAACGTTGCTGATGGTAGAAGATTTACTGGTATTCAATATTGATAAATTCAGCGTAAAGGGCTGTCCTGCATTGACGATTTCCGGTTTAACACTGTAATTCTCAATGATTAGTCTTGGGACAGACTTTCCAGTAGTATTCTCTACATTTAATCCTACATACTGCATGACTGTCTGTTTTGTCACAGTTCCGTCCACAGGCGCATCATATTCAACATTCAATGAAACGGCATAATTCTTTGTTGTCGCTTCATCTGAAACGTAAAGCTGAAATTGCACCTTCTTTGACTCACCTTTTTTTAGTAGGGGAATTAAAATTGTATTTTGAGTTCTTGGTATCAATTCCTTGTCTGATGATACTGTCACTTTTATATTGCGAGCGTCAGCTGAACCTGTATTTGCTACATCAAAAGATACTGATGCACTATCACCTGGCAAAAGAGTGGATCCAGGTGACACAATGTTCTTCATCTCGACAATAGTATGTGAATTTTCCGACACCACATTATAGAAAAATTCTATTTCATCGGAATATACTGAGCCGGTATTATCTGAATAAGCAACTTTTAACTTTAGACTGTTTGCACCTGCTTCAATTTTGGGCGAAGCGAACAGATTAAATGAAAATGCGGCTGAGCTACCAGAATTAATGGATAATTGTTTTTTCTGGTTTGTATTGCCAATGATACTGGCACCGTCATTTTTTAATCCAAGTAAGGTGACCGTCACATTTTTTGCGGACAGGGCACCGTTGTTTTCTAAAGCCAAATTAAGCTTGAAGTCCTTTCCAGGAAGCACTGGTGAAGGATTTGTTGAGACTTCTTTTAAATCCAGCCTTGGAAGTTTGTGGCCTTCCAGTGTTTTTAAATAACCTGTTTCCGTATCGCTGAAATAATCCCCTGATGCATTATAGTACTGGAGATTAAACTTTATGGGGTGGGTTTTAGTCGTTGCGCCGTAGGATATTTTGAAGGTGAATTTAACACTCTTGCTTTCTTTTGGTTGCAGGGATTCCAGTGTCTGAGACAGATTCATTGCTTCAACTGAAATTGGAGCAGAGTCATCAAATACTGGAGAAACCACAATATTTCTTGCATAATAAGAACTATTATTTTTCAGTGGAAGAGTATAAGTGATTTCATCACCAGCTTGTCCGGAGGGAATGGCTGAATTTTCTGCGATTTGGATTTTAGGGGCATTTTTTGCAGTATCAACTGGGGTAGAAGGAGTGCCAGGAGTGTCAGCACCATCAGGAATAGCCTCAGAGATAGTGATAAAATCCGTTTTGGAGTAGGCTCCTGACGGTGAAGTGTATTTTATAGTAACCTGAAGTTTATTTGAACCACCGTTATATGTATAATCGCACCCATCGGTAATAACTGTAGTCTCATTGATAACTGTATCTACAGGTATAAAGGAAGAGGGATCAGAATTTTTTCTTGAGAAGGAATCACTGTCAAGTGCTATGTATATATTAGAAATATCGGCTATATGTTCTACTCTAAGAAACATCATGAATTCATCACCTGATCTAATGGTTGCCTTATTAGCGCTATAACCTACAAGACGTACATCTTGTGCGGCAGATACCGGTATTGCTACCGTAAACATTTGTGATAATAGAATTAAACAAATTAAACTTATAGCTATGATTTTTTTTAATGCGTTCATATGTATTTACCTCCAAGCCTCATTGGACTGTCATAAAATTTTATACTTAACATGATTATATTATTTTTTCCGTCGGTTGATTAGATAACGGAGTTTGAGTTACTACTTTTTCAATGTTTCCATCTAGAATATGAATTACTTTATCTGCATAATTTGCAATGCTAATATCGTGTGTAACTATTATCAATGTTTGCGAGTTCTTTCTTGCCATCTCAGTAATGAGATTCATAACATCAATAGTTGTTTTCGAATCCAGATTTCCGGTGGGTTCATCTGCAAAAATTATTTGAGGATTTCCAACGAAGGCTCTGGCAATACCTACTCTTTGCTGCTGCCCACCACTCATTTGGGAAGGCTTTCTATTGTTATGAGAGGTGAGCCCAACGGCTTTGAGCATTTGCTGAGCTTTTTTATCTCTTGATTTGCGGGGGATGCCTTTAAAAACTAGAGGCAAGGCAACATTTTCTAGAGCAGTCATACTTGTCATAAGATTGTATGATTGAAAAACAAAACCAATATATTTTTGCCGGAATAGAACAAGTTTCTGCTCATTCAGTTTTTCTATATGTATATCTTTAATGATTATTTCACCTCTGGAAGGTTTTTCAAGCCCAGCCAAAAGGTTTAAAAGAGTGGATTTGCCGGAGCCTGAAGTTCCTAGAAGGCAACATATTTCACCCTTTTGGATAGTAAGGTCGATATTCTGTAGAGCAACAACTTTTTCGTTACCTACCCTGTATACCTTTCTTACTCCTTTAAGTTCAATCAAACTATCCAATATTTAACCTCCTTATGATATCTTTTGTTTATCTGTATTATCTCGATTAATTCCCTTAAAAAAGTTTCACTGAGAATTAGACGAAATTTTACTCTTATAGTTCCAGTAAAAGTGAATAAACTTCCACAATTTATTATATAACACCCGGTGAAGATAATGGTAACAAAAATGTAACTTTTTACAAATTTTTTATTGAAGGCTCTAGTCTGAATGTTCTTAAACTATTATAAATGAGAAATTGGTAAAACTGGTATTTGAAAATAGTTTGAGTAAAGCTATTAATATAAGCAATTCCTCTAATTTATTAAACTAACGGTTTAATGCAATTTTAACTTTACTATATCTTATAAATTAGTATAATTAATACGAGGCAATAAAATGTCCCCCCACTACTATAAGTGGCGGGTACCGCTTTGGTTTTATGACGGTGAGAATATATCCCGCCTCGTTGAAATACCGCTGATGTAATGGAATTTTTCTACAATCTAAAAATTTCATTTTGAATCTAGGCGTTATAATATTGATTTTAAATGCGGAGGAATTAATTGTGAGTATATTAACTGTTGAAAATGTAAGTCATGGTTTTGGTGCTAGAACTATATTAGAAGATGCCTCATTCCGATTATTAAAAGGTGAGCATGTAGGTCTTGTAGGTGCAAATGGAGAAGGAAAGTCTACTTTTTTAAATATAATTACTGGAAAGCTTATGCCAGATGAAGGAAAGGTTGAATGGTGTAACAGAATAACTACTGGATATTTGGATCAGCATACTGTGCTTGCACCGGGCAAATCTATTCGTGAAACCTTGAGAGAAGCTTTTCAGCATATGTTTGACCTTGAGCAGGAAATGCTTTCTATTTATGAAAAAATGGGCGAGGCTACAGAAAGTGAATTGAACGCAATGATGGAGGATGTTGGTGAAATCCAAAGTGAGCTAGAGCATAGCGGATTTTACATAATTGACTCTAAAATAGAGGAAGTTGCAAATGGTTTGGGTTTAGGAGAAATTGGGCTAGATACTGATGTTTCTAATTTAAGTGGAGGACAGAGAACAAAGGTATTGCTTACTAAGCTTTTGCTTGAAAGTCCGATGATAATGATACTGGACGAGCCCACAAACTTTCTTGATGAAAATCATATAATTTGGTTGAAAAACTATTTAAAGAATTATGAGAATGCTTTTATATTGGTTTCTCACGATATTCCGTTTTTAAATGATGTTGTTAATGTTATTTATCATGTGGAAAATGCGGTGCTGACCAGATATGCAGGAAACTATGATGAATTTCAGAGAATGTATCAGCTTTCAAAGCAGCAAATCCAGCAGGCTTACGAGAAACAGCAAAAGGAGATTGAAAAGCTCGAAGACTTTGTTGCAAGAAATAAGGCTAGAGCTGCTACCGCAAATATGGCTAAAAGCCGACAGAAGAAGCTGGACAAGATGGAAATTATCAATAAAGTACAAGAAAAAGCTAAGCCGATATTTAAGTTTAGGGAAGCACGTGCGTCGGGGCGTTATGTATTCCAAACAAATAATCTTATTATTGGATATGAGTCAGCTCTTACAGGTACATTGAATATAGCTTTGGAGCGTGGACAAAAGGTTGCGATAAAGGGTGTTAATGGATTGGGAAAATCCACGTTGCTAAAAACCCTGCTGGGTATTCAAAAGCCATTTGCAGGAGAGGTTGCACTAGATGATTATTTATATCCGGGTTACTTTGAGCAGGAAGGCGAACGCTATAACACCAAAACTGCATTAGATGAAGTTTGGAACGACTATCCTGGGATGTCAAATGCAGAAGTACGTGGAGCACTTGCAAAATGTGGTTTGACTACTGAGCATATTACCAGCCAGATGATGGTTTTGAGCGGTGGAGAAAATGCAAAGGTACGTCTTTGCAAGCTCATGCTGAAGGATGTTAACTGGTTGATTCTCGACGAGCCTACAAACCATTTGGATGTAGATGCAAAGGATGAACTAAAAAGGGCGTTGACAGAATTCAAGGGTACTGTACTCTTAGTTTGCCATGAGCCTGAGTTTTATGAGGATTGGGTAACTGATGTTTGGAATGTAGAGAATTGGACTACGAAGATTGTGTAGAGAAAATGAATTGATTGCAAGAAGTAGGTTAAATTGAAATTGTGTAGATAGTGGGACATAGTCTGTACCTTATAAAATATGAAATATTATAGTTAATACAAGATTTAGAAGTTACTAGTAATAGTAGCTTCTTTATTTTTAAACAAAATTGTATTAATATAGAAAATGTAATAAAATATAGTAAAAGATTTGGCAAATATGAATAAGGTGGGAATATTATGTTTTATCATAAATTTGAAGCTATTGCTTCATGGTATGGATATGATTATCAAGGCGTACTTGCGTGCTACTACACTATAAAACAAATAAATAAATTAATTAATACTAAATCAGATATAACAGAAAAAATTCAAATAGAAGATGTAAAAAAAATAATAAAAGACTATAGTGTAGAATTGGAATATATGGAGGATTTTGCGGTTAAATACAAAGATGAATATAATTCATTTCACCAAGTAAAAAGTGGTGAAAGCATAATTAAAGATGAAGATGTAAGAGATTTATATTTAAAGCTATTAGAGTATGATGATAAAGGTCAGCATGAGATTAAAGGGTATTTTCATGTAAATGAGAAAGATAAAATTAAAAATGTAAAAGAAAGTTTAAAAAGTAATTTGAAAATATATTTTGAGTTATTAAAAAGTGAAATGCTAGAATTAAAGGATAAAGAAACAGTAGATTTTAGAAGTAAAACTAAAGGAAAGCCTATTCAAATTTTAGGAGATTATATGAATGAATCTTCGATAGATAAAAAAAATAAGCATGAACGAGATAAATGTATTGATTATCTATGTGCAGAAATAAATAGTATCATTAATAAATACTTTATTAGTAATGAGAGATTTAAAGAGATTTTTAAAAATTTGATTGAATATGAAGAAACATTTGACTGTATAGAAAATATTAAGAAAAAGATAGAAGAAGAATTGACATTTTTTCATTCAAAAGTACTTGAATCAGAATATAAAATTAATAAAGAGTATTTAGAAAAAGAAAGATGCAAAATAGGTACTTTAATAGATGAAAATATTGATAAAAGGTCTAAAGATGATTCTTTCGAGAAAAAAATAAGTTTTGAAAAATTTGTGGATATTTTAGATATGGATTTAAACGAATGGGGAACTAGTAACGAATATTATGAGTACAAATATAAAGAAAAGTTATATGATTTTTATAAATCATATAAAAAAGAATATGTTGAAGAAGAGTGCTTGAAATGCAATACAGATGATTGTAAATTATCAAAACAACTAGAAAAAATAGAGGGTTTATCAAAAGATCAAATAAAAATATTTTTAGATAATATAAGCATATTAAAACGAAACGATTATAATGATTTTCCGAGTAAGGATGCAATTAATCAAACTATATTTAGTTGTATGTGTGAAAATGAGAAAATAGGAATAGAAGAAAAATATAATGTGGGAATTAATGTCCAAAGTAATGACTATTGGATTTTAGCAACTTTAGCTGATAAAGATAATACTTTCTTAAAACAGTTATTTGACGAAGAAAATAATAATACAAACATTTTGAGAGATGCAGACATACTTATAACAAAGTATATTGATATAGCTAATATTTATGATAATAAATACTATAAAGTTAGAAAAAATGAAGTTGATGAAAATTTGCAAGATGAAAAATATAATGAGGTGGATAATTATAATAAGATAAGAGTAACAGCAGTAAAAAAATGGGGCAATATAAAGGGGGAATTAGAATGATAGATATAATGAAAAATATTTTTTTGAATAAAGGATATAAGTTTAAAGATGCTTTTAATGATATAAATGAAAATGGATTTATAGCAAGTAATAAAAATGAAAAGAGAAAAGAGTATTATTTCATTATTGATGTAGACATTGCAAAAATAGAAGGTAATTTAATGGATAGCATTATTGATGAAATAGTAAGCAACTACTGGGAAAATGATGTGTTGAAAGAATACAATGTTGGAAGTGACTATAAAAAGAATACATCATTAATTGTAACAGTTGAAGTAAGTTCTGTGTACGATGAATATAAATTAAGTAATAAAATTTATGATATTGAAGAATCACCATACTTTTTTAAACGTTATGTAGTTTTATATACAAAAGAAGAAAAGGAATTGATAAAAGATATTAATGTAGAGGATTACTTAAATATATTATCAAGTAAGGATAATTTTAGAACTTATAAGAATAGTAAGAAGGGTGAAGAAAATGCAAAACATAAATTTAATAAAGATGCATTGTTATATGATATTATTTCTAAGCTTTATATAAAACTTCCATTTTTAATTTATGATTTTAACAAAGAGGAGCAATTACCAATATTACAAGAAAGAATAGATAAGAAAACTACTGATAACCAAAAAATATTTCTTGATATTATTGAAAATATGGATAGTGAAAATAATAAATATTATGAGCTATTCAATACTATTATTGAAGATCCTTCGGAAGAAGATTGTAACAAGTTATATAATGATATTTTAAAAAGCATATCTATAAAAAATGAAGTAGAAGGTGAATGATTATGAAATATTATATAAATAAAATATATTTAAAAAATTTTAAATGTATAAAAAATGAAAATGGAATAATTGTAGATTTTAATGTTAATAAAGGATTAATAGCATTAGGTGGACCTAATGGCTTTGGAAAAACCACAATTTTCGATGCTATAGAAGTAGCATTTTGTGATAAAATAGGAAGAATTATTTCTATAAATAAAGGGAATAAGAAAGTAAAAGACCACTTATTAATATATAAAAATAGGGATAATGCCACGATTGGGATAGAGTTAAAAAATGATGAGAATAGCAAAGTAATAACTCTTATTAAAAGAATAAAAAAAAGTGGAAAGAACAAAGAGGACAATATTGATGAAAGCATTGATAGTTTTTGGGTAGAGGATCAAATTGAATTAGATAAGATAAATGAAGATAGTTATGGAAATAAGATAGAGGATTTAAAAGAATTTTTACAAAGTAAACTTGGAATAAATAATGAATATTTTAATTCCATATATTACATAAGCCAAGATAATAGTAAAAGTATTTTAAAAAAGGACTTAAATGATAGGAAACCTTTATTTGAAACTTTAATGAAAATACAAAAAGAAACTGAGTTGGCAAATAAAATTAATAATTTAGTAGGTGAAAAAACTAATATATCTATACAAAAACTTATAACTATAAAAAGACAAGAAATTGAAAATGATATTAAAACATTATATTATGTAAATGATAATTGTAGTGAATATCAACCTAATGTCACTCTCTTTGGAGAAGATAGTAAAGTAGAATGGGATGCAGAAGATTTTTTAATAAAAGATAAAGAACCTATAAATGAGTTAGATAAATTAATAAAATTTATAAATAATTATAATGTGTTTTTGGCACGAATGAATAATGAAAAAATAGAAAGGTTATTTGAAGATGAATTGATTAAAGAATTTATCTATGTCTTAAACAGTTGCGACTATGATACAAAAATAAAATATGAGGATAATATAAATAATAGAATTAAATTTTTGGATTTTCTAACATATATATGTGATGCGTTAAAAAAGATTGAAAATTTTTCGTTTGAAGATAATAAAATAATAACTGCTTTAATGTTAGTAAACGACAAATTAGATCTCAAATTAGATATTGAAGAAATTCAATTAAGTATAAATGAAGTGATTGTACAAAATCAAAAGTTGAGTAAATATAAAGCTAAAATAAAAGAACTTAAAGATAGTATAGAAAAATTAAATGAATTATTTTTAAATTCAGTAGATAAAGAAAATCAAAATAGTTGTCCTCTATGTAAATCAAAATTTGATAGTGCTGAAGATTTACAAAGAATTATTAAAAATAACATTGAAGAACTAGAAAAAATAATATCTTTAGATGATAAAAGAAAAGAAAAAAGTCTTAAAGATATATTCCAGACTGTAGTAAAAGAAGGAAAAGAAAAGCTTAAAATATCAGATTTAAGTCAATATAGATTAAGTATTGATAATATGCTGAAGAAACTAAGAAAGTATTTAACAAATAAAATTATAAAAAATTATATCGATTATTTTTTAAAAGAGAATTTATTAAATAGTGTTATTGAAAAGATAAAAGTAAATAATGAAGATGATTCTACAATTTACATAAAATCGTTATTAAAATTAAAATTGATTGAAGAAGAAGCGGAGTATACTAAAGATGATTATAATAATGATATTATAACTTATCAAAAATATATATTTAAGTTGGATAATAAAGATTTATTTTACACAAATAGAGATGAATTTTTGATTAATGTTAAAAATAAGAAAAAATATTTTATAAATGAATTATGTCTTAAAGATTCTAAGGATAAAAAACTAATTAATAATAAAATTAAGCAATTAATTAAAATGGAAAAGTTGAGCGATGAACTGAAAAAGTTAGATGATATATATAAAAAGGAAATAAAGTCTTTTAAAGAAGATGTTATTAGCACAATAGAAATACCTTTATTCATATACACAGGAAAAATAATACAGAATTATCAAGGTGGTTTAGGAGTATTTGTGAGAAATGATAATAATGTAGACAATATTGTATTTACTCCTAATACGGAAGAAACTGAACACGATATTATTAATACATTTAGTTCAGGACAATTGGCTGGATTTACAATAGCATTTTTATTAGTTATTAATAGATTATATCTATGTAAAAAAGAAAGTGAGAATATGTTTAATACAATATTGATTGATGATCCAGTACAAACTATGGATGATGTAAATATAGCATCTTTAGTTGAAGTATTAAGAAATCAATTTAATTTGTGTCAAATCATTTTATCTACACATGAAGATGAAAAAATAAACTATATGCGATATAAATTTGAAAAATTCGGGATAAATACAATTGAATATAACGTAAAAAAACATTTCTTTGAAAATTAATAGTTTGAGGAGGTTTTTTACCTTCTCTATTGATCTGAATAATCTGGAAAAATTGCATTAGCTAACTTGCTCAAAGGACTAAATGAAATAATTACAAGGAGCAAAGATAAATGAACCAAAAACAATTAATAGATCAATGGCTTCAAGAAGAAAAAGTTGCGCATATTCATGGATGGGACTTTTCACATATTCATGGAAGATACGAAGAAGAGTATGATTTGCCTTGGGATTATGAACAGATAATAAGAGAAAATCTTACTGATGAAAAAACATTATTGGATATTGATACGGGTGGAGCAGAATTCCTGCTTTCATTGAACCATCAATATAATAAATTGAGTGCAACAGAAGCTTATCCACCAAACGTAGAACTTTGCAAAAAAACATTGTTATCATTGGGTGTAGATTTCAAGGAGGCAGATGGAACAGGTGAGCTTCCTTTTGCAGATGAATCCTTTGATATTGTTATTAATAGACATGGTGATTTAAACGCAAAAGAGATTTATAGAGTTTTAAAGCCAAATGGAATTTCTATTACCCAGCAAGTTGGTGCTGAAAATGATCGTGAATTAGTTGAGCTTTTATATAACGATGTACCGCCATTACCATTTCCAAATCAGTATTTGAATATTGCACAGGAAGCCTTCGAGAAAGAAGGCTTTACTACATTAAGAGCAGAAGAAGTTTTTCGCCCAATTAAATTTTTGGATGTAAGTGCTTTGGTGTGGTTTGCACATATTATTGAATGGGAGTTTCCAGACTTTTCAGTAGACAAGTGCTTACCGAATCTATTACATGCACAGGAAATTTTAGAACAAAAAGGTGCAATTGAAGGTAGAATTCATAGATTTTTACTTTTGGTTAGAAAATAGAAAATAATAATCCATTTCGTTAAATTGTGCAAAAAAACGCTTGCGTTTTTTGAGACTCGAAAGTACAGCATGTAAGCACCAGCTATACTTTCGAGTTTTTTTGCAAAAACAAAGAAATTGTAATATAATTTCTATAATGTTGTTTTTTTATTAAAACAGTAGATTTTATTATCTATATTTGATTTAATAAAAAAGAGTTCGATTTATAGAATCTATTTATAATTAATTTGATGTTTAGCCTTTGGGTAAACTTAGGAGCATACCTTTGCGAAGCAGGGGTTCTTTGCTGGTAGTTTTAGCCCAAGAGGGCAATTGGAGGTAAAATGAGTAAAAAATTACTTATGGGTAACGAGGCTATAGCGTTCGGTGCTATCAGAGCCGGGGTTAATGTTGTGACAGGCTATCCCGGGACTCCTTCAACTGAAGTGCTTGAGACAATAGCACATAATAATCCCGGAGATTTATATGTTGAGTGGTCTGTAAATGAGAAATCTGCAATGGAAATTGCAGCAGGAGCAGCGTACAGCGGAGCGAGGACAATGGTTACAATGAAACAGGTAGGACTAAATGTTGCCTCTGACCCACTTATGACATTAGCTTATATAGGCGTTAAGGGTGGAATGGTAATATTAGTTGCGGATGATCCTGGCCCCTTTTCATCACAAACAGAGCAGGATACCAGACATTTTGCAAAGTTTTCAAATCTACCTGTATTAGATCCCTCTACACCAGAAGAGGCATATGAAATGGTTCAATATGCTTTCGAGCTTTCAGAACTGGTTAAACTGCCAGTGTTTTTAAGACCAACAACTAGGGTGTGTCATGCATGTGCCACAATTGATGTAGTTGATGAGAGAATAAATCACAAGCCAGAAGGTTTTGTTAAAGACCCCAATTGGGTTATATTTCCTAACATTGCATATAAAAAACACATTCACATTGAGCAACTGCAAAGGGATTTAAGCGATATATTCTCAAAGCTTAAGTTTAACAAAGTATATGGAGCAGGAAAGCTTGGAGTTGCAGCATCGGGTGTAGCTTATACATATGTTTCTGAAGCAGTTGAAAAATTAAAAGCTGATATAAAAGTATTCAAGGCTGGAACACCGTATCCAATGCCAAAGGACATTGCAGAGGAGTTCCTTTCTGGATTAGACGAGGTACTTGTATTTGAAGAGCTTGACCCTGTTCTTGAAGAAGAATTGATTATGCACTGTGTAGCTAATCAGAAAAATGTAAAAATATTAGGAAAGAAAACTCAGCATTTGCCATGTGCAGGGGAATATACCTTTGAATTAGTTCATGCTGCTTTGGCAAAGTTTATTGGAGCAGAAATCGTTGAATCAGAAAAATCTGCTATGCCAGCACTTCCAACAAGACAGCCTGTGCTATGCGCTGGATGTCCGCACAGAGCATCTTTCTATGCAGCGAAGGTGGCTTTGAAGGGACAAAAAGCTGTATTCTCAGGGGATATTGGTTGCTATACCCTTGGAAATGCAAAGCCATTAGATATGGTTGACACTTGCCTATGCATGGGTGCAGGTATTACTGTTGCGCAGGGAATTCACAGAACACAGCTTGATACAAAGAATATAGCGTTTGTTGGGGATTCAACCTTTTTCCACACAGGAATTCCGGGCATAATCAATGCTGTTTACAATAATACTGATATTACAGTGGTTATACTTGATAACAGCACTACCGCAATGACTGGGCATCAGCCTCATCCAGGTATCGGAAAAACAATGATGAATAGCATTTCAAATAAAATAGATATTTATGGTGTTGTCAAAGCATGTGGAGTTGGGCATATTTCAAAGGGTAATCCACTGGATTTTGAAAATGCTGTAGAGCTGATAAAGCAAGCGGCGGAGTTTAAAGGGCCATCAGTAGTTATTTTTGAAGCCCCTTGTATTGCATTGTTCAAGCCTACAGAGTTATATGAAGTAAATGACAAGTGCAAGAACTGTAAAAAGTGTATTAATACCATTGGCTGTCCAGCAATTTCTATTATGGATGGAAAGGTTACTATAGAACCGTCTCTTTGCTATGGCTGTGGTTTATGTACAAATGTATGTCCATTTAATGCCATTGGGAGGTGTGAAAAATGATTAATTCAAAATATGACATCTTAATTGCCGGTGTTGGAGGACAGGGAACTGTGCTTGCATCAAGACTTATAGCGGCAGCAGCTATTAAACAGGGGAGCTTTGCAAGAACTTCTGAAACTATTGGAATGTCTCAAAGAGGCGGATGTGTAGTAAGTCATGTAAGGATAAATAGCGAAAATTCAGGTTCCATAATACCTCTTAATAGTGCTGACATGCTCATTGGCTTTGAATTGGCAGAGGTTGCAAGAAATATGCAAAGGCTTTCAAAGGAAAGCTGTTGTATTATAAATACTCAGGTTATTAAGCCAGTATCTGCTTCACTGGGAACTTCACAATATGACATTGAAGAAATTAAAAAATACATTAACGATAATTCCAAAGAAATTTATTTTATTGATGGCTATGATATAACTAATAAAGCAGGTTCGGTAAAAGCAGTAAATGTTGTTCTTTTAGGTGCTGCTACTGCTGTTGGCAAGATGCCTTTTAGCAAAGAAGTTATGCTTGAAGCAATTGTTGAAAATGTACCTCAGAAGTTCAGAGAATTAAACGAGAAGGCTTTTGTTATGGGATATGAATATATTTCAGCAGCATTATTAGGATAGACTTTTTATGTGGTATTTTGTATAATAATAGAAGAAATTAATTCAACTTCAGCAGGTGAAAATTGTAGGTGTGGGAGAATTATCAAACCATTGATAATTCTCCTACACCGATAGAATTTTTATGTGCTTAAGTTGATAAATAAAACTATATTAGAAGAGAAGAGATGAGTAAGATGAGTGATAGTCAGTTTGAGTTATTTCAAAAATTGCTTATTAATTTAAATGAAAATAGTCCATTTTACAAGGAAAAATTTAAAAAGAGTGGTATTGACATTAAAGATATTAAATCTATAGAAGATATCAAAAATCTTCCATTTACTACAAAGGAGGAGCTGAGGGAAGCATATCCGCTTGGATTGCAGGCTGTTCCAGATGAAAAGGTAGTTAGAATACATTCTTCGTCAGGTACCACTGGAAAACCGATAATAATTCCTTACACTGCACAGGATGTAGAGGATTGGGCTATAATGATGGCAAGAAGCTTTGAAATAGTTGGAGTTACTCCTTTAGACAGGGTACATATTACACCTGGATACGGTTTGTGGACAGCAGGAATTGGTTTTCAAGCCGGAGTTGAAAAGCTTGGTGCTATGGCAGTGCCAATGGGACCAGGGAACACAGATAAACAGCTCCAAATGATGATGGATTTGCAGTCTACAGTTTTAATCGGAACCTCTTCATATGCACTGGTTCTTGCTGAGGAGGTTGCAAAGAGAGGAATTCGTTCCGAGATTAAATTAAGAAAAGGTGTTATTGGTTCTGAACGCTGGGGAGAAAAAATGAGACAGCGCATAAAGAACGAGCTTAATATAGATATTTATGATATATATGGACTTACAGAGATTTACGGACCTGGTATTGGAATAGACTGTGACTGCCATGAGGGAATGCACTACTACGACGATTACCTGTATTTTGAGATTATTAATTCGGAAACAGGAGAGGTTCTTCCTGAAGGTGAGACAGGTGAGCTCGTTATTACTACATTAAGGAAAGAGGGTGCACCTCTTTTAAGGTACAGAACCAGAGATTTAACAAGAATAATTCCAGGTAAATGTAAATGCGGACGTACATATCCTCGTATAGACAGAATAATTGGCAGAACAGACGACATGGTTAAGGTTAAGGGTGTAAATATATATCCAGGTCAGATAGATGAAGTTCTCCGCGAAGTTGAAGGAGCCAGCAGTGAATATCAAATACTGATTGACCATATCAATGGAAAAGATGTTATGACTCTTAAGGTTGAATATAATTCAGACGGTGACACAGACCGTTCAGATATAGAAGATAATATTGTAGATATATTCAAAAAGAGAATAGGTATACATATTATTGCTGAGGTTAGTGGAATTGGAAGTCTTCCTAGAAGTGAAAAGAAGAGTAAAAGAATTATTGATTACCGCCATTGTTAGTTGAAATGTTGGGCATGGATACATAAATATGAAGTGATAAGTAAATTAGAATAATAACCCAACTTTCCTGCATGAAAAGTTCATCGTTGCGGGAGATTTATCAATGGTTTATTGCCAGAAAATAATTTTTAGATTTTAATAATTTTTATAGAAAGCAAGGGGTGCAAATAGTTGCATTCCTTGTTTTTTCGTTTTTTGAAGTTTTTTATGAGGAAAAGATGGTTATTCATTTCAATTGGTACCTTATTAACTATTTTGATTTGTTTTTTATCCAACTAGATAGGAAATTAGTCTCCCAGTCAATGTACCATATTAACTATTTTGATTTGTTTCTTCACATTTTCATCACATTACAATCACAGGTTTAACATAAACGTGAAATAAAATATTACCAAAGAGACTAGAAAAGTTTACCTAAAACTAATTGAAGAGGTGGAGTTCATGCACAATGGTGTTAAGAAAAGTAGTAGGAGTCGTAAAAAAGTTATTACGTGTTCCATAGTAGGTGTAATCATAGTTGCAATCGCTGCTGGGGGATTCATTCTAACGAAGAATAATGCATCCCAAAATAGTCCAGCAACCGCTCAGAGAACTGCAAGGGTTACTAAAGGAAACATTGAGGTTAGTATTACAGGTTCCGGTACTATTACATCAGCAAATACAGCTGATTTAATGTCCAATGTTGCAGGTAAAATCATTAAAGCCTATTTTAAGGAGGGGGATGTAGTTAAAAAGGGAGATCTACTGTATGAAATAGACGATAATGATGCGCAGTTAAATATTCAAAAAATAGAGAATTCTATTAGTCAGGCTAATTTAAGTGCAGGCAGTAATGACAAAAAATATGGTAATCTCGTTATAACTGCTCCTTTTAGTGGCAAAGTAACTAATATTCAAGCTGAAAAAGGTGAGAGCGTTAATAATGGTAAGAGCTTATTTACATTAACAGATACTTCTAACATGACAATTTCAGTCCCCTTTAGTACTACAGATATAAATAATATAAAAGTTGGTCAAAAGGTTAATGTTAATTTGCAAGAACACTATGACACAATTGAGGGAGTAGTTACTGAAATTGCTGACAATACATATACAGCTTCAAATGGTGGAATTGTTAAAAATGTAGAGGTTAAGGTTATTAATCCTGGAACAATAACTGATTCTTCTACAGCAAGCGTAAGTTTGAGTAATAGTAGTGGAGCAGAAATAGCAAGTCAGGAAGTTGGAACATTTGCATTTGCGAACAAAAAGACTGTTCAAGCGGATACATCAGGCGAGTTTTCTTCTGTAAATATCAAAGAAAACCAATATGTCAACAAAGGTGATGTGCTAATTACAATTGAAAACGACGACTTACAAATAACATCAAAGACAAATGCATTAAAAATACAGGACTTACAGAATCAATTAAATGCAGCTAAAAAGACCTTAGAAGATTATAAAGTATATGCTCCTTTTGATGGGACAATTTCTGCTATTACTGCTAAGCAGGGAGACAGCTTGGTGCGAGGAGGTACTCTTCTAGGCATACGAGATTTTAAACAAATGGAATTTACAATATCAGTTGATGAACTTGACATTTCAAAGGTAAAAGTTGGGCAGGAGGTTTCAGTTTCTGTAGATGCTTTAACAGAAACTACAAAAAAACCTCTTAGCGGCGAGGTTATATACAAGGCAATGGAAGGGACTTCTTCCAATGGAGTAGCTACATATAATGTCACTATTAAAATAAATGAGACAGAGAATTTACTTGCGGGTATGAACGCAAATGCAACAATTATATTGGATAAAGCAGAGAATGCATTAGTGTTGCCTCTTGAAGCAGTAACTAAAATGGGAAATAATGCTTTCGTTTGGGTTAAAGGCTCTTCAGATGATAGCAACCAGCAAGCTCAAGCTAGCGGAGATAGAAAGAGACCTTCTGCAAATATGGGGCGATCATATGGTGAACAAAAACCTGCTGATAGAACAGGAAATAACGATGAAAATTCACAAAGAGAAAGTCGTTCATCAACTAAATCTGAAAAAATGCCGACTGGCTTTACCCAAAATAAGGAGTATTACGCAAATGCAACTATGTTACCTGTTGAGGTTGGATTGACAAGTGGTACATATATCGAAATAAAGAGTGGATTATCAGAAGGTGATGAGATTATACTTCCACCACTTGTTGAAGCAAGCAATGGGGAAAGCAGAAGTAATAGAGCATCAGGTGGCTTTAACATGGGCGGTATGGCCGGTGGTATGCGCGGAGGAATGCCTAGTGGTGGAGGAATGTCAGGCGGAGGAATGTTTTCAGGAGGTAGAGGAACGTCCTCGGGTGAAAACCGAAATAAATAAACTTGGAGAATATGAATATGATAAAAATAGAGAATATGTGTAAGGTTTATAATATGGGCGATAACTCTGTATATGCATTAAATAATGTATCATTGCATGTTCGAGAACACGAATTTGTATCAATTATAGGTCCTTCCGGTTCTGGTAAATCAACGCTGATGAATATGTTAGGATGCTTGGATGTACCTACATCCGGAGAATATTATCTTGATGGAAAGGAAGTCAGCAAGCTGAGAGACAATCGGCTAGCAGAAATTAGAAATTATAAAATAGGTTTTATTTTTCAAGGGTTTAATCTTCTGAAAAAGCTTACAGCGGTTGAAAATGTTGAATTGCCTCTTATTTACCAAGGTATTGGACATAAGGAAAGAGTTAGAAGAAGTATTGAAGCACTTGAAATGGTTGGTCTTGGAGATAGAGTTTACCATACTCCCAATGAATTGTCAGGAGGTCAGCAGCAGCGAGTTGCAATTGCTCGTGCACTTGTAAGCGATCCTCCGTTAATATTGGCAGATGAGCCCACAGGAAATCTTGACACTAAGTCAGGAGCAGATGTTATAAAAACGTTACATTATTTACATCAAAAAGGAAATACAATTGTACTTATAACACATGATAACAGTGTAGCTGCCCAAGCGCAACGAATTATCAAAATTCAGGATGGTCAGATTATCGAGGACAAGGAGGCGGTGTAGATGGGTTTTTTTCAAGCCTTCAAAATGGCAATAAAAAGCATTAAAACTAACAAAGGACGATCCTTTCTTACAATGCTGGGTGTAATTATTGGTGTTGCAGCTGTTATCACAGCAGTAGCCTTTGCACAAGGAAGTACGGCTAGCATAACGGACTCAATTAAAGGTCTGGGCAGTAATCTGATTAATATAAGCATAACCGGAAGAGGCAGTAATAGGCAAATTACATATGCACAGCTTCAGGAGTATGCAGACGAGAACAGTGATACTATTAGTTTGCTTGCACCTACTGTAACCAATAGTATGACGTTGAAAGCAGGAACTAAAAGTGTAACTACAACAGTTATAGGAACAAGTGAGGAATATGAATACATAAAAAGCAAGCATGTTTCTGATGGTAGATTTATAACATCCTTTGATACTGATAATAAGCTTAAAACCGCGGTTATAGGTACAACTGTAGCAAATGATTTGTTTGCAGGATTAAATCCTGTAGGGCAATCAATGAAAATAAATGGAAATGAATTTAAGGTGGTAGGACTTTTACAGGAAACAGATGGCAGTCAGGATTCAGGAGCTGATGATCAGGTTATTATCCCTGTAACAGTTGCGCAGAGAATCAGCAGAAATGGAGCGATAAGAAATTTCACTGTTCAAGCAGCTGATGCAAATCAAGTTGATCTTGCAATGACTAATATTAAAGCGTATTTGTTTTCTGTATATGGTGATGAGGATTTGTACAGTGTTATGAATCAGGCAGAAATATTAGATACTCTGAGTTCAATCACAGATACTCTGACAGTTGTACTTGCAGGTATATCAGCTATTTCGCTTGTTGTCGGCGGTATAGGTATAATGAACATTATGCTGGTTTCAGTAACAGAGAGAACAAGGGAAATAGGTATCAGAAAAGCTATTGGAGCTAAACGAAGAAGTATATTGGTTCAGTTCTTAATAGAGGCTGTAATGCTAACTGGTCTAGGAGGACTTCTTGGTATCTTGATTGGAGTTTGTATCATCCACTTTGTAATTGGTGGATTAAATATAACGACAGAGGTGTATTCACCATTCTGGATGATACTATCTTTCACAATATCTTTAGGGGAAGGAATTCTATTTGGAATTTTTCCAGCATATAAAGCAGCAAGATTAAATCCTATTGAAGCGCTTAGATTCGAATAACCCGAAAGTATAGTGTATGCTAACATCGTGCACTTTCGGGTCTCAAAAAACGCAAACGTTTTTTGCCGGTGTAGAGATTTTGTGCTAACTTAAACTGAGAAAGTCAAATAAATATTATTTAAACTAGGAGGTTAAAACAATGCTTAAGAAAATAATTACACTTACAATGATTGCTGTTCTGTGTATCTCAACTACATTTTCATTTGCGGCAACCAGTACACAGACTCAATCAGCTTGGAAAGATACACTTGCAAAGCTAGAAGTGATGGGTATTGTAAATGAATCAGACTTAAATACAACAGGAAAAATGACTAGAGAAGTATTTTCAAAAATAATAATTAATTCATCTGGAAATTACGAACTGGCGCAGTCCTTAAAAGGATCAACTACCTTCGCAGATGTATCAAAGACATCTGCGCTTTGCGGGTATATAAATGCAGCTGTAAATAAAGGCTATTTATCAGCATACGCTGATGGAAAGTTTAAGCCTAAAAACAATGTTTCGTTTGCTCAATTATGTACTGCTATGGTTAATGCACTTGGATATACTAGCGGTGATATTGCTGGTATATGGCCAAAAGGGTATATTGAAAAAGCCAAAAGCTTGGGACTTACCACTGGCTTCAACTATAATACATATGATGAAATATCTACAAGCAGCGTTATTACTATGATTGGAAGAATGCTTAATACAGATATTAAGAAAAACAATACAGCAGATAAAAACATAACTCTAAAGGAATCAGCAGGACTTACAAATGATCAGGCCAATTGGGTATATGGTGAACCAGAGATTGCTTTTAATTTTAATTCAGATACCAGAAAGCTTGGAAATATTATATTTAAAGAAAATATACCTATTCTGAGAAATACAATTGACAACGGTGTATCACCTGCGACAAGCGTAATTGGTGAACAAATTACTTTGGATGATATTAAAGATAAGGATGTTGTATATGAAGTGTATAACAAGCTAAATGTTTTAATATATTATCTAGTAATTGATAACAAAATTGAAGGTAGCATTACAAGTATTCATCCAAGTAAGTATGCCCCAACAGCAATTGAAATAAACAATGCAAAATATGATTTGGGTGAATATGCAAAAATTGAAAAATTCAATTCTTCAAACGAAACATTTAATGTTGATGACCATGTATCTGTTGTATTAGGTTATGACGGTAAAGTGGTTGATGCATACTACGTTGAAGATGATAATAACAAGGAATATGCATTTGTTGTTGACTGTGAAACTAAGGTATCTGAAGCTGCTGCTGATTACGGAAAAACATATTATACAGTTAAACTTATGCATGTTGATGGTACTACAAAAACATATAAAATTTCGCAGAATGCAAGTGATTATAAATGGAAACTTGTTAAGTATTCAAGTGTAGATGACGAAACAGTAACTCTGTTAAATCTGGGTTATAGAACTGATTCGGAAATCGTTGCAGACAGGTATCTGGGAAAGATAGGACAAAACTATATTGCCGATAATGTGAAAATATTCAATTATACTGATGAATCTGTAAATTTAATTAATTGGAATGATATACCTGATGGTACATTGGCAACAGGAAAAGTTAAATATCTTGCAACTGCAGGCGACTTTGATGATGTATGTGTTATTCTGACAAATGATATCTTTAATAAGCAATACAAAAATTATGTGGTTAAAAGCATCAAAGAACCTAGTAATAAGAATCTAGCAGATGAGAATTCAGCATATTATCAATATAATCTTGTATTTGGCTCTGATAATTATACATATGTATCTAAAACCGGAACAGGTATAACAGGAGCTATTGTTGGCTCTGTACTAAGTATGAAGATGTATAACAATAAAGCTAGCACTTTTTCAAAAATAGTAAATTATGATATTATAGGCGTACGTGTTCAAGCTATAGATAGTAAACGTATTAAATTAAACAACATAGTATATTTGCTTGATTCAAATGTTTCTATATATGTTAAGGATTATAAGGGGAATTTAACAGCTAAAAAATATGCTGATATTGATTTGAATACTGATTATTCATCAATAAAGCTGTATTTAGACAGACCAATAAACAATGGCGGAAGAGTACAGACAATAGTTATTGGGCAAAATTAATTAAGCTGATTACTATCGGCTAAATATCAGATGGTATCGGCCGATAGCTTACGTTCAAAGTATAATTTGCCTAAAAACCGATAGCTTATCAGGCGAAGGCATTGAAACGTAATTGACTATAGTAATCAAATTAATTTGGTAAAACACTTCGATGAATCATTACTGATTCTAGCAATTATTTTAGCAACAAACCATTGATAATACTACTGCACCAATAGATTTTTTATGTGTAAAGTTGAGTTGTTTATTTTAATATTGAACCATAAAAAGTCCCAGCTTCATAAAGTAGAAAGTAACTGAAGCTTGGGACTTTTCTATGAGCTGTATAAAATAACAATACAAAATTTTCTTAGATGGGAATTTTGTAGATGCAAAACATAATTAATTATTTTTTACAAGTATTCATATTGATTTTGTAATAAATCTAATATAGAATAAATAAAGTCAATTACTGTCGGCTAAAAATCTATGTTAGCGAACAATATTTTATGTCGCGAAGTCTCTGAACTGTAATTGACTTAGTAAAATTGGCAGAGTAGATTTTTGTGCGTTAAGTGCTGGAAGGACGGGAAGTTGCCTTCTGGACGAAAAACATTTTAAACATTCATGTGTTATTATGTTTGCGGTGCAAATTTCGCATTCCGCTGTCACAAAAAGAGCAGACCTCTTTATGTGGCTTTTTAACATAACAATGTTGGCTTGTCAACTTTGTGTTGTTTATTAAAATCAGGGCTTCATAACGTATGCGGTGTTGAATTGCCGACTTGCGCTGTTTATGCCCGTATTAAAAAAGGGGGTTATGCTTTATGCATATTAAAACAAGAAATATGCTATTTGTAGGTCTTTTTATTGCACTTGAAGTTATTTTAACAAGATTCACTTCTGTAGAAACTCTAACTGTGAGGATTTCCTTTGAATTTATAGCTATTGCAATTTCGGCTATCTTATTTGGTCCAATTACAGCCGGTACTGCTGCTGCTATAGCTGATGTTTTAGGAATGATTATCTTTCCAAAGGGGCCATACTTCCCAGGCTTCACTTTGAGTGCATTTCTTTCGGGTTTTCTATATGGCATAATATTATACAAAAAGAGAATAACAATGATAAGAACGTTTTTTGCTGCACTTGTTGTAATAGTAGCTACAAGCTTGATATTAAATACTATCTGGCTTATTTTTTTGTATGGGAATGCAGCATATGCAGATTTAGTATCAAGATTGATAAAATGTGTAGTCTTCCTACCTATACAAACGGTTATGATTTATCTTACATGGAGATATGAGGGAGCTTTAATTAGTAGAACTATTAGCCGGAAACAGAGTTATTAAATTCAGATACTCTCTCAAATATTTATTCATGTATAAGTTAAAGATAAGCAATAATGATGATTTATATCATATAAATAAACTTCCATTTCTTTAAGACATTTTAAAAATAAGTTCGTATAAAGTAGTATAAACAAGTTTCAGAAATATCTTCAATATTATAGACTAAAGTGTATATATTAAAGAATGGGGATATTTGGTTTATATTAAATGCTAATGGCTATGATGAATAAAATGGAGGGTTAAAGTCTTGAATAGAAAATATTTGCCAATTATATCAATAACAGTACTTTTAGCAATGATGGTTCTTACTTCTGGCTGCGGTGTAAAAATTAACGGTAAGGAGTATGAGATGTTTTCTGTAGGTGAAAAAGAAAAATCTGGTGTTATGAGTGCAATTGGCAGTGAAGCATCAGAGGAGTTTACTACTTCAGTAAATGTAGAAGATGCTGAAAAGCTTATGCTGTCAGTTAATGCTGGAAATATTGATTTTCAAAATTCGGATAATTCTAAAATAAAGATTGAAGCAGACAAAAAAGTGAGAGGTGCATCTGAAAATGACAAGGATACAATATTGGAAAACATGAATATTGTACTTGAAAGAGATGGCAAAAATCTTAAAATTGTCGTAAAAACCAAGGATAAAAATGACTTCTGGGAATGGCTGAAGGATAATTATAATGTGTTTCAAGTTACGATAAACTACAAAATATCGCTACCGAAAGGTATTAGCGCTATTGATGTAAATACTGGAGCAGGTAACATAGAGGTTCAAAATTTATCAGCAGAATTATCAATTAATACTGGGGCTGGAATTATAGATGTTGATGAGGTTACAGCTTTAGGAAGCAATAAACTTAATACAGGCACAGGAAATATAGACTTTAGTGGTAATGTAGATGATATAAAGTCATTTGAGGCTTCAACAGGAGCAGGAACTATAGATTTTAACGTTCCTGAGGATTCAAGAATGTCACTTGAGGCGCATACTGGTATCGGTCTTTTATCTGGAAGCTTTATTAAGAAAAATGACAATAATAAATTTAGTTTTGAAGGAGATATTAATGGTGGTGGGCCAAGAGTGAAACTGAATAGCGGGGTTGGTAATGTATCAGTAGATAAAGACTGAGAAAGTTACTCTTTTAGTTTAAACTCTAAATCCAATTACTATGATGGTCAAAAGCCTTTTAAATTAAACTTCTAGAAGAATATAAAAATAGCTATATTAATAAGTTTATGTGATCAAGGAGATGTATTTTTTTGAGAAGAAAAGATAAAGAAATAACAGATAAAAGTATAATTGAAAAAATAATAAACGAAGCAGAATTTTGCAGAATCGCACTTTCAAATGGGAATGAGCCATATATTGTTCCAATGAATTTTGGATATAAGGATGATTGTGTATATTTACATTGTGCAAAGGAAGGCAAGAAAATTGACATACTAAAAGCTAATGATAATGTATGTTTTCAGGTTGATGCTCAGGCAGAACTAATTAAAGATGCAATTCCATGTAAATGGACTACCAGATATTATTGTGTGGTTGGTTTTGGAAAAGCTACTATAGTTGATGATATAAATGAAAAAACAAACGCATTAAATATTATAATGCAGAAGTATACTGGGAAGCCAGAACACGATTTCTCAGAAGAATCGTTAAATAAGATAGTAGTAATCAAAGTGCAATTGCATAGTATTACAGGCAAAAAGTCTGGTTATTAAGTACACATGTTATGTTCATATGTACAATTCTTCTTTTATATAACGTATTGTCTGACTGATTATTAAGTACAGCTATTGTGTTCAGGCTTTTCAATTAAATGTAAAATTAGATATAATCAAAGGTATTTCAAAAGGTAGAGTTAAATAATTTGAAGAATTTTTTAAAAAGTGGCTCAGTCTGGATTTTCACCGGGATTGAGCCACTTTGATAGTTTTTTCAACGGAACAGATTGTAAATAATTTGGGTAATGAGTTACTTTTTATTACAGCGCCGAAGTATTATGTAATTCTCTTATTTTGTTATAACAACTTTCTGCTCGTCTCTAATCCATTCAACTTTAGCACCAAGTTCTTCAGCTACAAATCTAAGAGGTGTAAATGTTCTGCCATTTTCTATAAAAGCTGGACTGTCTAATTTCACTTTTTTACCGTTTACATAGGCAATGTCTGAGTCGATGTAAAGAAGGATTGTTACATCTTCACCTTTTTCATTTTTGCCTTTTATTGTAACTTCTCGCTTTTTACCATTCCAAGAAACTTCTGCGCCGAGACTTTCTGCTATAAATCTTGCAGGAAGCATGGTTCGGTTATTTCTGATAATTGGAGCAGAATCAATTGTTTTATCTATACCAAAAACGTTGGTATCAATTTTACCTATCGTTAATACGAGTTCATTTTTAGCGTTACTATCTTTAGAGCTATCATCAGTTTTAGGCTCTACTTTTGTCCACTTTGCAAAAAGTGTAGTTAATGCAGTTATTTTTGTATTGGCATCATAAGCCTTTGTAAGCTCTTTATCCGAATACCAGCCGTCAAATACAAAGCCATCTTTTGTAGGTGCTGGGATTTCTCCGATTTCTGAACCTTGCTTTATACTCTTGCTATCAATAGTACTTCCACCATCTGTATTAAATATAACAGCAAATGTTGGGGTAGTGTATGTGGAGCTTCCGCCACCACTTGATGATTGTTTAGTAAAGCTTGCTGAGGAAATGTCACTGTTAAACATACCACCTTTAACGGCAATAGCCTTTACTGTTAACGAACTACTGATTGAAAAAGGTTGGGAGTAAACTGTGCTTTCAGTCGTAGGTACTGTACCGTCTGTAGTATAGTAAATTATTGCATCAGCAGTTTCAGTTGTTAAAGTGATAGTTTGTGAACCACTGAAGGTACCACCGTTAGGTGAAATTGCAGGAGTTTTTACTTTTTTTAAATCCTTCCAAACAGCTGTAACGGTTGTATCAACGGTAATTGTGCAATTAGCACCTGCTGCATATTCTGTACCATTAATATTCCAAGCCTTAAATTCTTTGTTTGCTGGTGCAGTAAATGTGCAAGTTGGAAGTGTATATTGCCATCCGTTTTTTACTGTTACATCTGACATTGCTCCTTTACCTCCGTTATTATCGAAGGAAACAAGCCAGAAGTACGCAATTTCAAAGTTCTTTGTCATAGTACCGCTATAGCTATTAATAAAGGTTACTGTTGCAGTTGCTGTACCTACATTGATATTGTCTGTATACCTAGCGGTGTAATCTGTACCCTCAACAAGTGTTTTGTCACCGTCTGTTATCACTAGTACTGGCTCTATAGCACTGTTTGTATAAGCTTGAACTGAGATATCTTCAATAGTCACACCGTTTGGAGCATCGTTGGAAACTACTTTTGCAGCTAAAGTTGTGAAAGCTATTGATTCAACTGGATCGCTTTCAAAACCATTTTCGTCAGCCTTGTGCTTTACATAGATTTTATACTCTGTTTGTGGAGTTAGCCCAGTAAATGCAGAGGAAGTTCTCCAACTTAAAGCACTGCTATCACTTGTGGCTCTAATAGCAAATTCACAACTTGCAAAATCATTTGTGTTTGTAACCCTTGCGGTTGTTATCGTATTTTCAGTCACTGGAATACTTGGTATACTGTGTTTAAGAGAAACATAGTTTGAATTGATAGATACACCTGTATTCTCATTCAAACGAAGCTGTGCCAGATTTTCAAATTCAGATAATGTTTCGTAAGAAAACTCACCGTTAGAATCTGCAACTATTGTTGTGTCATCCCATGTAACACTATCCAATTTCGGGTATGCATAAGTTCTGCCAGGTAAAAGATCTGTTACCTTTTTGTTTTCTAAATCAAGACTAAATGTAGGCTTGTTCTCCTTATAAATAGCCTTAAGTTCGCTTGCACCGCTAACCATTGGTTTAAGAGATGATTTGTTATCATCTGTTACATTTGCAAGAGATACATATTTAGAGTCGGATCTTTTCCAACCATAAAAATCAACGCCATCCTTTGAAACCGTCGGGAGCTTTGTACTGTCAATTTTGGCATTTGGTGTTGCGTACATTTTTGTTCCAGCTAAATCAGGTGTACCAGTGTTTTCATTAAAGGTTACCTCCACAGTGGGAACAAGAGTTAGTTCCAGGCTATACGGACTTGCGCTTTTGTCTGTAAACTCAACAGTATAATAAAGCTCCGTCAAATCAGGTAATTTGTAGCCTGCGGTTTCCAAAGCTGAATTAAACTGTGCTTCACCTACATCTAAACGAAGTTTTGATGCAGACGGAAGTATAAAAGAAGAAGATGCTTCATTATATTCCGTTAGCTTGGTAACTCCAATATAAACGCTGATATTGATAGCTGCACCTGTAGTTGCTGTTGTTGTTATACCCTCTGGTAAGGTCATTTGAGTACTTACCGGTACATTTTCAAGAGAAGTATCTGGGTATGCTTTGAAATGATACTGAGGAGGACGTGCTGTACCTGAGTTGTCTTGCACTATTTTCACAAAGGTTATATGCCATGCATATGGTTTTGCGGTGATATTATTGGAGCCAATTGTAAGCTCACTCCCCCAATAAGACTCGTCCTCATACAGAACAGTATTCGAATGGGCAGATTCATAATAAGTCATGATTACAGTATCCGAACCGCCTATTTTCACTTTTGTTCCGGCAAGAATTACTTCATCGGTACTTTCACCAATAGTAATTGTATCGGAGGCGTAAACTGGAATGCCTGTTGATACTATGCTTGTGAAAATAAGTACAAATGAGAGTAACCACGAAAGTTGTTTAGAAAAGTGTTTCATTAATTTTTTTCCTCCTTTAAAAATTTGTATTATATACTTAATTTGCTTTTGTGCAAAATTTAAGTCTACTTAGATGTATAATGTTAAAGCTAACTTTATATAAAGGATACACCTAAAAAAGGCATAACCATCAATTCATTTCTTCTGAAATTATACCTAAAAATAGGTATAAATACCAAAACAATTCTTCAAAAAATTACACCTAAAAATAGGCATAAATACCAACACAATTCTTCAAAAAATTATAACTAAAAATAGGCATAAACACCAATACATTTCTACTAAATCACACAGAACATATATACTGACAAAAGAGAATATGTTAAAACTGTTCCAGCAGATATACGATAAAGAACTGTGCCGTACTTTTTATCTTTATTCCTGTCAATAAACCTTCCAAAAAGAAGTGCGTATATAATAAACACAGGTGCAACATACCTAAAATCCATTGTGCAACCGTAGGGGTACTTTATGTTAAAGGCTATATAAGATATCACAAGCACTGTTGCCGATAACACAAGATAAATTATGCTTTCATCTTTTTCCTTTAAGGAACTAACCACCGATATAATCATAAAAATGTTCATCAGTGCATATATAAAAAGCATTATGGCAGGTATAGCAACTGCAATATTAAACCGAAATTCGCCAAATAACCCACCCTTTAATAGATATATCCAGATGTTATAATCAGTAAATACATCGTTATATACAGGATTAATCATTTTGGTTATCGGAAATGTCAGGAACCTTTGTACAAATGAATAATTTTGTGATGCAAATCCTTCACTACCAACATCAAACACATAATTAAAGGGTTGATTAAACAAAACCAAATTTCGTATTGGATAAGCAAGACCGAGAGGTATACTTACTACGGCAAAAAGACACAAGCTTTTAAGTGTTTTAAGCAGATAGTGTTTTTTAATACTTTTTGCAAGAACATATATCATCAAAAGACCTGTGGGAATTGCTAATAACGTAACAGACATTTTTGACATCATACCAAGCCCAAAGGATAGGGCGAGTATAACGGTATTTTTTATGCTTTGATTTTTATACCATTTAATACTAAAAAGCAAAATCATTGTCATAAAAAACACTGCCATAGCATCGTTGTTTACCCGCCCTCCCATAAGATAGAAGTTAGGCAAAAAGGTAACCAGCGATAGAGGAATAAGCTTATTTATTTTAAGCTCAGCACAAAGTGATTTTACGCAATAAAGGGTTGCACACGAGAAAGTACACGAAACAAGCCTTGCACAGTTTATTATGTCGATTTCATTTGTTAAATTCAAAATAGGCTTAAGTACAAAAATAACAATACCACTTAAAATATAATAAAGTGGGGGATGATAAAATTGCCCTTCATTGCTTATAGGCAAATGTCCATTAAGAATATTTAGTATATATGCGGCGTTTCCATTAGAATCTATTGAAATGTCTTTTAAATCGTGGAATCTTACGGTACACGGTGTATAGAGCATATAGCCTATTCTCATAACAAATCCAATAAAAATAATGTATGCTACAAGCATTTCTATATCAAATTTTTGGCATAGGTTGTAGCCACCAATTAAAGCTACAGAAATAATAAGGAATAGCATTATACCTTGCACACTGTTTTGAAGATCAAGGATATACACCACAACATATACCACAAGAATGGATATGCTCAAAGCAATAATTTTTATTAAATTGTTTCGTCTTTCAGATAACAAATTAAGCATTTAATTATATTCCTTTTCAGTATTTACCTTCCAAATATTATCCTTGCATTTAACATCATTGATGATATTATTTACACATTCAAAAGCAGTCATCATTGAGTGATCCATATTGTTATAGCGGTGTTGCCCATTTCTACCTATACAGTACAGATTTTCATAGCTATCTAAAAATTCTCTTATTTCTTGCATATTATTATATGTTCCGAAATAGGCAGGGTATGCTTTTTCAAGTCTTTCAGTATGCGTATCTGTTATGGCACTTTTGTCTGAAATAATTCCAGTGTGTACAAGCTCATCTGATGCGAAATCTGCCATTTCTTTATCGGATTTGTTCCAAAGGTCATCATCCTTGTTACAAAAATATTCGAGACCAAGCCACACTGTATTTTCGGGTTCTTTCACGAGGCTTTCAGACCAATTATTAAGAATCTGTATTCTGCCCATTTTAACACTTTTGTCCTGCATATATATCCAACAGTCATCAGTTTTTATATTCAAGCCTTTAACTAACACACCCACAGTTATAAAATCACGGTAAACTAAACCGTTTGATATTTTTTTAATAGCATCAGGTACATTTTCCATACCTAAAATCAGGTTTTTAATAGGCATTGAAGATATTAGAATATCTGTATACACTGAAATTTCTTGACCGCCACAAATATATGAAACCTCTACAATCCGGTTTTTCTCTGTATGCACTTTATTGACACAGCAGTTTTTAATAATTTTACCGCCCATTCTTTCAATTTCTTCTGCAACTGCAGTCCACAGTTCACCGGGGCCATATGGGGGATAGTAAAATTCCTCAATCAGCGAGGTTTGCGTATTACGGTTATCTTTTATATGCAGGGCAGATTTAAAGCAATCTTTTATAACCTCAAAAATACTTAACCCTTTTACTCTCTGACTGCCCCAATCTGGGGAAATTCTGTCAGGAGAAATTCCCCAAACCTTTTCGGTATAGTATTTGAAGAAAAGTTCATAAAGCCTTTTTCCAAAGCGGTTTATATAAAAATCCTCAAGAGAATTTTCCTTTTTCTTTATCATCTGTGCCTTTATGTAATAGGCAAAAATCAATACAAGCTCTTTTATTCCAAGTGCGGATAAGTTTTTCAAATCTGCTTTTATTGGATAATCGAAAAATTTTTTGTTATAATATATTTCAGATTTGCGTTTCTTTTTAAGCAGAGTAACACCTGGAATATCATTCCACCATTTTATTATGCTGTCACATTTTGAATAAAATCTGTGGCCGCCTAAATCCATATAATTTCCGTTGTGGTGGACAGTACATGCAATGCCGCCTAATCTGTCTGCTTGATCGAGAATTGTAATCTCGTATGTATCTGTTTTTTTTAGAATTTCATAAGCCGCAGTAAGCCCTGCTGGACCTGCACCGAGAATTGTTATTTTTTTCATTGCAAGCTATCCGCCTTCCGATATAAATATCCGCAGTCATTGTTAAATACTTTGGTATAGCTTGTCTTAATAATTTCTGAAAGCTCAGGGTTTGTATTGTCGCTTTCGAAATTGAAATAGGATAAAACCCATTCGGGATTATTTTTCTTTACATACTCAGTACAATATTTTGCAATATCTGGATTTATTTTAGCCATCCAAGTCTGCATAGTAAAATACTTGCAGGGGGTATTTAAGCTTACTTCATATATAAACATTGCAGGCATATTATAAGCAAAGCAATCATTTTTCTCATTGTTGGGTATCAAATTGTACATTTCGTGTGAGTTGCTTTTATATTCTGTGATATAGCTTTTTTTCTCTGTTACTTCCGACCCCAAAAAGCTGTTTGTACACATTAATGCTATAATCAAGGTCAAGGCAATTACCGATAGAGACTTTTTCTTGATTTTTATGCCATACTTTATTATAAATATTGCAGAATATGCGGTTAAAGGTGCTAGAAGCGTCCAATAATACATATAAGGATGTCTGCCTATCAATATTGCAAAAGAAATTGCCATAGAGCTAAGTAGGATAAAGTTTCCGATTTTTATTTCGTCACTTGAATAACAGGTGCACATTGCAATAATATTTATTCCCAAAGCAATAAAAAAGCATATAAGCTGCTGGCTGTTTCCGTTAGGGATAAGACGAAATTGCTCGTATCCAACTTGGCAATACTTAATATTATGCAAAACAGTTGCATAAAACATATCATACAGTGTTCCCGTGCATAAATGATATATAATTATCGGAAGAGTAACAGTCATAATCCCTAAAAAGCCGAAATTTAAAGCACTTTTGGTTAGCATAGGCAATTTTGGCTTTCCAACTTGCGTTGTTTTCTCCCGACTTTTTGTAAACATATAAATTCCAATAAAAAGAATAATTGATAAAATAAAGGCAACATTATTCGGACGCAGGAGAAATACTACAGCAAAGCAAAAACCAAGAAAGTATGACATTTTTGAGGTTAGCTTTTTGTCCATTAGCCACTTGTCAAAAACATAAAGTGAGATAACGCAAAAGAAATTACTGTATTCCTCAGTATAATTGCCGCCGTTGAATAATGTAACAGTTATCCAGATATAGATAAATGGTACGCAAAGGGATAATGCATTTCCAATATGGCGATTAGCAATTTTATAAATGAGTACAGCAGAAATTATTATAAGGCAAAGTTCTATAAGCCATACTCCCAGTGTTCCGTCAATAAAAAGCTGTGGAAGCATATTAAAAATAAAAATTATTGGACCCTTGTGGTCAAAAAGACCTGAATAAAGTGTTTCTCCTTGTGCCATTGCCTTACCTATAACAAGATACATACCGCTGTCTACGCCGAAATATTCAAAAAGAGGGCTTGTGTTGTAGGCAAAAAAAAGCGTAAAGAAAATGGAGGTTACTATTAAAATAATAAACGGAATTATTAAGTCTTTTTTCTTTTGCAAAACTAATCTCCTTAATGTGAGTTTCGACTTATTATACAATAAAACGAGATGTGATTCAAGGAATCAGACAGAAAAGTGGGACATTCACAGCATTGAGATTATTATGAATTGAAGGTTAAAAAATGCTCCTCTTATATTTATTTGGCATTATTACAAGAGGAGCATTTGCAGTTGTTGTTAAATCCAAAAACTACTTTTATATCATAGCTTTAACAGCATTCCATAAAACATCGCATAATTCGCTGTTTCCATTGTCACTATAAGAGTTTTGGCTAATAGAACTATCTTTTCCTATTTCAATATAATCTTCATCAGTTTCAACAGAAAGTGAGAAATTGCATTGAGCAAAGTTTTTCCTTGAGAGAATATCAATCATCTGCCCAATGTCAAGCAGTGGTAAACATTCTTGTTTTGAGTAAGATTCAGGTCTTTGGAATTCAAAACTGAAATCTTCATCAAAGAAGTCTTCTTCTCCAAAAGCATCTTCGATATCCTCATCTTCACTCACATCTTGATTTTCTTCAGTTTCGTTATTTTGCTCTATATTTTCAGAATCATTGCTTTCATCATCTTCATCTTCATTTATTATCCTTACTTTCTCATTCGGTAAGAATTTCAAATCGTAAAGATGCAGGTTAGTGTTTTTTAATATTGTAATCCCACCAATTACAAATGTTATCTGACCATACTTTTCCTCAGCAGCGTCAACACATACAGTTGCTACAGCAGCATCATATAAATGTGGAATCCATAAATCACAAAGGTTCTGTTTTTGCTCAAGATTCAATTCATCTAATTGTTTTTGAGTTATCCTTAATTTCATATGTAGCTATCCTCCATAACTTTATTAAACTGAACAAGGGAAATATATATTCATATAAATAATAATGGTTCAGCTTCATAAATATTATATTATAAATTCCACATGTTGTCATATGATTTCTATAAGGATTGAGTCATTCTATGGTATAATGATCTTATGTTATAATTTGGCAACTTAGATTATATGTGAAAATAAGTATTCAAATATAAATAAATATGATAAGCATCAAAATTGTTTATTAGAGTTTTTATATATAGGGAACAATTTTACTACTAAAACGGAAAGAAGGATTAATATAAAAAAATTTCTTTATTTAACACTAACAGTTGCCATTATAATTATTATAGGCATATTATTATCAAATAAATTTAGCAACAATAATATACCAAAATTAGCTGTTAAACTTTCTATAGTTGAACTTGATCAGAGCAATAATAGATGCAAATTAAAATGGTATGTAAAAAATGAGTCAGAAGGTGAATCAACATTTAAAAATGGAAACATAGAAAAATACGAAGTTCTAAATACAAAAACCAAGAAAAAGTATACTAATAAAGTAAAGACGGATACATTTATACTTAAAGGAGGAACAACCTACGAAAATGAGATAACAATCAACCATCTTGATACTGGGAATTATCAGAGTACTTTTTGGGCGGAGTCAGATGAAGGAACTAAAGCAAAAATGATAATGTTTTTTGAAATAAATTAACAATTCTAAGAGAAAAAATAGAAGAGATACTACTGAATAATCTATAAATTTTATAAATGAAATTGGTAGTTTAAAAATTATATTATAGTATATAAAATTATAACTAATATAAAACGACGCAACCAAAAGCAGGCTAAAAACAGCCTGTTTTTTCTAGTGCGCCCAGTTCAATATATGAAATATTGGTTTAAATATTTTACATACGAAATAGTATTATACATACAAATGGCATGCTATGTTATATAATAAAAACGTAAAATACTTGAACGAACACTAGTTTGGTAATATAATGGTGGTTATATGGAATAATTTTTGGAGGAGTAAGTAATGACAAAAGATAGAAAGATTGAGTATGGAAATGAAAGTATTTCGTCGTTAAAAGGGGCAGATAGAGTCAGACTACGTCCGGGAGTAATATTTGGATCAGATGGGCTTGAGGGGTGCCAACATTCTTTCTTCGAAATTTTGTCAAACTCAATTGATGAAGCAAGGGAAGGTCATGGTAATGTCATAGAGGTTACTAGATTTGCCGATCATTCTATTATGGTTCAGGACTGGGGAAGAGGTATCCCGCTGGATTATAATATTAACGAAGAAAGATATAATTGGGAACTGGTATATTGTGAGCTCTATGCAGGCGGAAAATATAAAAATAACTCAGGCGAGAATTATGAATACAGTTTAGGTCTGAATGGATTAGGTGCATGTGCTACTCAGTACAGCTCAAAATACTTTGATGTTACTGTATTTCGTGATGGTTTTAAATATGAATTGCATTTTGAAAAAGGACAAAATATTGGGGAGCTTAAAAAGGAAAAATGCAAATATGAGCAGACCTCTACTATACAAAAATGGAAACCTGATTTAGAAGTGTTTACAGATATTAAAATACCTCTCGAATATTTTCAGACAGTTTTGAAAAAGCAGGCTGTTGTTAATGCCGGATTGAGATTTATACTTAAGGATGAAGAGTCGGGAGAGTCTTTTATTTATTGCTACGAAAATGGCATTGTTGACTATATTAAAGAGTTTTCAAAAGAGGATAGCTTCACCGAAGTACAGTTCTATGAAACTGCAACTAAAGGTAAAGACAGGGATGATAAGCCAGAATACAAGGTGAAAATGCAGATAGCTTTTTGCTTTAATAACAAAACTAATCTTCTGGAATACTATCATAATTCCAGTTTCCTTGAATACGGCGGTGCTCCTGATAAAGCGGTAAAGAATGCTTTAATTTACGCAATTGATAAGTGTATAAAAGAGAGAGGCAAATATACAAAAGATGAGTCAAAAATAATTTTTGCAGATATTGAAGACAGCTTGATTTTAGTAGTCAATTCTTTTTCAACTATAACAAGTTATGAGAATCAGACTAAAAAATCTATTACAAATAAATTTATTCAAGAAGCAATGACTAGTTTCTTAAAAGAACAGCTTGAGATTTATTTCATTGAGAATAAAATGGAAAGCGACAAGATAATAGAGCAGGTACTTGTTAATAAGAGAAGCCGTGAAACGGCTGAGAAAACCAGAATAAATATTAAGAAAAAGCTTAGCGGTAACATTGATATATCAAATAGAGTTAAGAAGTTTGTTGATTGCAGAACAAAAGATATCGCAAGAAGAGAGATATATATAGTTGAGGGAGATTCTGCTTTGGGTTCCTGTAAGCTCGGGCGTGATGCTGAGTTCCAGGCTATTATGCCTGTTAGAGGTAAAATACTCAATTGTTTAAAGGCTGATTATGATGGGATATTTAAAAGTGAAATCATCACAGACCTATTAAAGGTGCTTGGTTGTGGTGTTGAGATAAAATCAAAGCATAACAAGGACTTAAATACATTTGATATGGATAACCTAAGATGGAACAAAATAATTATATGTACAGATGCAGATGTTGATGGATTCCAGATAAGGACTCTTATTTTAACTATGATATATAGAATAGTGCCAACACTATTAAGTGAAGGAAAGGTTTATATCGCAGAATCACCTTTGTTTGAAATTACCTGCAAAGGTAAATCATATTTTGCATATTCTGAAAAAGAGAAAGCGGATATTCTAGCCAAGCTTGATGGAAATAAATATACTATACAACGCTCAAAAGGACTTGGTGAGAATGAGCCAGACATGATGTGGTTGACAACTATGAATCCTGAAACAAGAAGGCTGATTAAGGTAATGCCTTCTGATATTGAAGCTACAAGTCAAATGTTTGATGTACTGCTAGGTGATAATCTGACTGGAAGAAAGCAGTTTATTGAAGAAAATGGCAATAAGTATTTAGATATGATTGATGTAAGCTGATTTGACAACAAACCATATATTAGTTGAGCACCGATAGATTTTTTATGTGGGAACGTTGAGTATATAACTTGATTAAAAAAAGAAGAGAGGGCAACATGACTCCTAAAAAAATAATAGTTGAAGAACAAAATATAGTAGACACTCTTGAAACTAACTATATGCCATATGCTATGAGTGTTATTGTTTCAAGAGCAATCCCCGAAATTGACGGATTTAAGCCGTCGCACAGAAAACTTCTATACACCATGTACAAAATGTCATTATTGACGGGAGCAAAGACCAAATCCTCTAATATTGTGGGGCAAACGATGAAGTTAAATCCTCATGGAGATATGGCCATATACGAGACTATGGTACGATTAACAAGAGGGAACAATGCACTGCTTCATCCATTTGTGGATTCAAAAGGGAACTTTGGTAAGCAGTTTTCTAGAGACATGAAGTTTGCAGCACCGCGTTATACTGAAGCGAAGCTTGACAAAATATGCGAAGAAATATTTAAAGATATAGACAAAAATCCTGTAGATTTCATGGACAACTATGATAGTACTATGAAAGAGCCGGTTCTTTTACCAACTACATATCCGAATATATTAGTGAATGCAAATCAAGGAATAGCAGTTGGTATGGCTAGTAATATTTGCAGCTTCAATTTAAAGGAAATCTGTGAAACAACATCCGCTCTGATAGATGATGAGAATATTGATATAAAAGATTATCTAAAAGCACCTGATTTTTCGTCAGGTGGTCAATTAATATACTATGAAAAGGATATTAGGGACATATATGAAAATGGAAAAGGCGGCATTAAGGTACGTGCCAAGTACAATTTTGATAAAGCGAACAACTGCATTGAGATAACAGAAATACCTTATTCAACTACAGTTGAGGCTATAATTGATCAAATTATTGATTTGGTTAAAAGCGGTAAAATAAAAGAAATAACTGATGTGAGAGATGAAACAGACTTAGGCGGGCTAAAGATAGCAATTGATATCAAGAGAAATACTGATCCAGATGCTCTAATGAACAAGCTATATAAGTTTACTCCATTGCAGGATAGTTTCAATTGCAATTTTAATATTCTGATAAATGGTAGACCTAGAGTTATGGGCATTAAGACTATTTTGAATGAGTGGCTGAAATTTAGAATAGAATGTATAAAACGCCAAACTTACTATGATATTGGAAAGAAGAAGGACAAGCTCCATCTATTGATGGGACTTAAAAAAATATTGCTTGATATTGATAAAGCAATTGCAATAATCAGGGGAACAGAGATAGATGCACAAGTTGTACCAAACTTGATGGCAGGCTTTCAAATAGATCAAATTCAGTCTGAGTTCATCGCTGAAATAAAGCTGAGAAATTTAAATAAGGAATATATTTTAAATAAAGTAAGTGAAACTGAGGACTTAATAAAAGAAATCGCTGATTTAGAGGATATTTACAAAAGTGAAGCAAGAAAAAAGAAGATTATTCAAAAGCAGCTGAAGGAAGTTGCTAAAAAGTACGGACAGGATAGGCGTACAGAGATAATAAGCGAAGAGCAGATTGAAGAGATAACGTCAGAACACCTTATTGAGGATTACAATTTAAAGCTGTTTCTTACAGAGCATAATTACCTCAAAAAAATTACACTTGTTTCTTTAAGATCAAGCTCTGAGCAGAAGCTAAAGGATGACGATGTAATTATTCAAGAGCTTGAGACTCATAATAAATCAGAGCTGTTGCTATTTTCAAACAAGGCTAACGTATATAAAATGAAAATATATGATATACCAGATTGTAAAGCTAGTAGTTTAGGAGAGTATATTACAAACTTACTAGGTCTTGATAGCGATGAAAAGATAATTTATATTACAGCTACAGATAATTATGAAGGCTATATGCTATTTTTCTATGAAAATGGAAAAGGCGCAAAGATTGATATATCAAGCTATGCGACTAAGACAAACAGAAAGAAGCTGGCAAATGCTTATTATAGTGAAGTACCATTAGTTAGAATGATGTTTATAAATGAGGATATAGATTTAGCTGCTCAAAGTAGTATTAAAAAACTTTTGGTTTTCAATACTGAAGGGATAAATTCAAAAACCACAAGAAATTCTCAAGGAGTACAGGTTCTGACTTCCAAAAAGGGCAGTAAGCTAATAAGCATACACACATTAGAAGAGAGAAAACTTTCTGATGTAGAATATTACAGGCCGAAGAATATACCTGCAATTGGCTGTTATCTAAAGGAAGCGGATAAAGGTGATACACAATTAAGTTTAAAGTTGGAATAATGATCGGGTGAGATGTGGGCTAATTTCAATATTTTTTGTGTTGGAAGTCGGCGTAGGAGGTTAAGAGGTAAATATGTTAAAACTATATATTGTTAGGCATGGACAAACACAATGGAACATCGAAAAGAGAATGCAAGGGTGGAAGGATTCAGACTTGACTCCTAAAGGGATAGAAGGTGCTATAGCACTTGGAAAACGTTTGAAAGATGTAGATTTTAAATGCATTTATTCAAGCTCAAGCCATAGGACTATACATACTGCGGAGCTTATTAGGGGTGACAGGGATATTAGTATTATTCCAGATGATAAACTTAGAGAAATAAATTTGGGAAATTGGGAAGGACAGGCGGAAGAAGAGTTAATCAGAATAGATGGTCAAAGGTATAAAGCTTTTTGGGAAGCTCCCCATTTATATCAAGCTGAATCAGGTGAGAACTTCTTCCAAGTTAGAGATAGAGCAGATGCCGCATTACAAAAGATATTAAAAGAAAATACTGATGGAAATATACTAATAGTTTCACATGCAGTTTTTATTAAATCATTATTGTCTTTATTTAAGTCTTTGCCTGTGGAGCAGCTGTGGAACCAACCATTTATTCATGGAACAGGTTTAAGTATAGTGGAAGTAAGTGATAATTCTGCGGAAATTATACTTGAAGGTGATATGTCACATGTAGAAGCTTGCTAAAAATTGTGCAAAATAAAAAAGGTAATTTCAAGAGACTAAAAGTTTGAAAACTCAGGTGTCAATATATTGTTTTGTGAACAGCAATATTTAAATAAAATTAAAAGTGTGTCATATGTTTTGAGGGATTTATCTATTGCTAAGAAGTATTAGAATAATTTCAATATATTCCTGCAGGATAAACAATGTATATATAAAAATCTGAATATACTTGACATCCTAGTCTAAAACTATAGAATAAAACTAGCTAATTAAATTATAAACTGGAAGGAATGCATATTATGAGCAAAAATCCTATAGTAACAATTGAAATGGAAAGTGGAAATATTATGAAAGCAGAGCTTTACCCAGAAATAGCGCCAAATACTGTTAATAATTTTATTTCACTAATAAACAAAGGTTTTTATGATGGAGTAATCTTTCACAGAGTTATTCCTGGATTCATGATACAAGGAGGAGATCCAGACGGGTCAGGAATGGGCGGACCAGACTATAGTATCAAAGGTGAATTTACTACAAATGGTTTCAAAAACGATTTGAAGCATGACAAGGGAGTTTTATCTATGGCAAGAACAATGGCTCCAAACTCTGCAGGATCACAGTTTTTCATAATGGTTCAAAATTCTCCTCATCTTGATGGACAATATGCTGCTTTTGGAAAAGTAATTGAAGGAATAGAAGAGGCAGATAGAATAGTTAGTGTAAAAAGAGACTACAACGATAAACCAAAGGATGCACAAATTATGAAGAAAGTTACAGTAGAGACTTTTGGTGTAGAGTATCCAGAACCAGAGAAGGTGTAGTTCGATAGAATTTATTGATAAAAAATCGCAAAACTATGAGTATTAGGGTACTCCACATAGTTTCATGATTTTTGTGTCAGAAGTCTGCGTTAAGTTAATAGGCAGACTAATATAATCAGTACCATGCAAAACAAGAACAATGCAAAACAAGAACAAACAATGCTAACATAAAACAGCACCTTGCAACACAAGAAACAAAGCCAAAACGGCTTGTATCTTGTGAACAAGGTGCTATTTTTAAAAATAAAGTAATTTACTCAAACTTCGCAGTTGAATATGCTACCACACCAATAGATTTTTTATGTGGGAAGTTTGAGTAATTTATAAGTTTTTTAAAAGTGTTACAAAATGTTTTGATAAATTCTAGTATCTATTATTTAGTTTCGGTAAAGGTTTCTTTATCCTATTGGCTATAGTCCTTGCAACAAGCACACCACTTGCACTTGCCTGAGAAAGACCTCTTGTTACTCCTGCGCCATCACCAATAGCAAACATATTTGGAAGCGTTGTTTCAAGCTCATTTGTTAATTCAAGCCTTGAACTATAGAATTTAACTTCAACACCATATAAAAGTGTATCGTAATTTGCAGTACCTGGAGCTATTTTATCCAATGCGTAAATCATCTCAATGATATTGTCGAGATGTCTTTTAGTTAATACAAGGCTCAAATCACCTGGTGTAGCATTTAGTGTTGGATGTGTAAAGCTCTGACTAAGCCTGTGCTGATTGGTTCTGGTACCTTTTACTAAGTCACCAAACCTTTGCACTAGAACACCACCACCTAGCATATTAGATAGAGATGCAATCCTTTTACCATATTGGTATGGTTCGTTAAAAGGTTGAGTAAATCTATTACTAACTAGAAGTGCAAAGTTGGTATTCTCGCTTCTTAGCTCAGGGTCAGTGTAGCTGTGTCCATTAACAGTAATTATATCATCTACGTTTTCAGAAACGACATGTCCATATGGATTCATACAAAAAGTTCGAACCAAATCGCCATACTGCTTTGTTCTGTATAATAGCTTTGATTCATAAACAACATCAGTTATATGCTCAAATACTTTAGCAGGAAGCTCAACTCGTACACCAATATCAACTTGATTGTTTATCAAATTAAGCTTTAACTGCTTACATTGCTTAGAAAACCATTCAGCACCGGATCTGCCGGGCGCTACAATGAGGTATTTACAACTAATGGTTTCACCGTTATATAATTCTATTTCATAGCCATCCCTATAAGGCTTAAGGCTTAAAACTTGAGTATTGCACTTGATTTCTAACAGCTTTGCAAGGTAATTGTGCATAGCTTTTAATATTTCTAAATTGTTTTCTGTTCCAAGATGTTTAACAGAGGCTTGCAGCAAATGAAGATCATTCTCAATAGCTTTTTTCTCAATAATTTTAGCGGCATCAGTATATGTGGAGTACTTCTCCTTAGTTGCTCCAAATTCCACATTGACACTATCAACATAATTGATTAAATTCATAACCTCAGCATCATCAATGTAATCATTTAACCAGCCACCAAATTCAGTTGTAAAATTGAATTTACCATCAGAAAATGCACCGGCACCACCAAAACCACGCATTATATCACAGCTTTTACAGCGTACACAATCTTTAATTTTATTGGCAATAATAGGACAAGTTCTGTTAAATATATTATTTCCCTGTTCTATCATCAAAACTTTCAATTGAGGGTTTAAATTTGTTAATTCATAGCCAGCAAATATACCTGAAATACCACAACCTATTATTATAACGTCATAATTAATAATTTTCATAAATATATCCATGTCAACATTAAAAACAAAATACTATTTAATTAACTGACATGGATGTGCACCTCCTTTAAATTGGTGTTTTCAAAAGCGATTTTTTCTTCAATGACAACAGTGCAAAATATAGAATAATAACTACCTTTAAAAATCTAAGAAAAACGAACTGTTAGATTTAACCTTAACTAAAGTCAATTAAGGAAATATATTTATGAACACTTTAATTATATATTAAAATTGAATAAAAGTAACCAATTTTAAATTAGGCTCATTATAGTTATTTTTCTTTATTTTGTTTGTAATATGCAAATATTAATGATATAATTTAAAAAAATTAATAAGACAGTTCGTGACCATCCTGTCTATAACGAGGAAAGAAAATGTCCCATACTTCTATAAGTAGCGGGTACCGCTTGGGGTTTCAGACGGTGAGAATATCTCCTGCCTCGCACTTTTAAAAAAGTATAAGTGCAACTAGGCTTATGACTTCGCCGTTGGCTTGTCACAAACCAAGTTTTCTTTATTGAACGCCGCTTATGTAATGAAATTTTTCTACAATCGAAAAATTTCATTTTGAATCTAGGCGTTATAAACAAAACTATGGCGTTGCTGCCTGCCTTTTGCAGGGCAGTATTTTTGTTAATATTATATTGTTACACGCCAATTGTGGTTATAATAAATTAGGGGTATGAATATAAGGTTGAAAGAAATATAAAAACAAATGAAGGAGATACCGAGTCCATGCCATTTCTGACAGGATATTTTTGTGGGAAATGCTGGGCATGGGCATAATTATGAATAATAAAAAAGTAAAAATGCTAACAACTTCAGCCATGATTGCAGCAGTATATTTAGTACTTACGCTGATTTTTTACGTTACGAGTTTTGCTCCATATCAGAGTAGACTTGCTGAAGCACTTACTGTATTACCATATTTTACGCCATTAGCAATTCCAGGGCTATTTGTTGGATGTATTTTATCCAATATTATTGGTGGATATGGGATATGGGATGTAGTTATTGGAAGTTTGGCAACACTATTGGCAGCTTATCTGACATATAAGCTAACTTTCAATAAACCTAAGAGGAAATGGTTAGCACCTATTCCACCAGTGATTGTAAATGCTGTGATTGTAGGCATTGAGCTTAGTGTACTATCTGATGCACCATTACTTTTAACAATGCTTTCAATAGGTGGTGGACAATTAATTGCCTGCTATTTGCTTGGTTATCCATTAATGCAATTGATTGAGAAGAATAAAAAATTACGAGAGATTTTTAAATAAAATGATTTAAATTCGGCTAAGTAAAAAAGATTGGAATAAATTAAAAATTAGCATTTATAGAATGCAGATGGTACATCATTTCCTATCTTAAAAAGGAGGGGGCTAGTTCATGCCGGTACTTGGATCTAAGTCAAATGCAGGGCATGGATATCATTATGAATGTTAATAGAATAATGAGTTTTGGCAGTATATTCTTCGCTTTAATACTATTCGGTTTTGGAATGTTAAAATACTCTGCTGGTCAAACAAGAGTGGGTATTTATTACCTATTAGGCGGGTTAGGTTTTCTAATTGTTTTTATATCTTATAAAAATAAACAAAAAAATGGTTAAAAAATATAAAATACCTTGTTATTACTATTACAATAATGTTAAAATCAGTGATATGGTAATTTATAAAAATAAATTTATAAAGTACTAAGACTGTTGCGGTTGAAAAAGTATAGAAAAACTAGGTGTAAAGCCCATGCAATAATCTGGATAGTTCTTATATGAAATGTTAGGAACGGGCATATTTATGCAAGTTAAAATTCAAGTTAAGGATGTGTTTTTATGGAGCAAACAGAGCAGAAAAAAAGAATTTTCAGTGGTGTTCAGCCATCAGGAAATCTTACTATAGGTAATTATTTAGGAGCAATAAAAAACTGGATTCCTATGCAGGATGAATTTGAGTGCCTTTACTGTGTAGTTGACCTGCACACACTTACTGTAAGACAGAGACCGGCAGAACTAAGGCAGAGAAGTTTAAATTTGTTAGCACTTTACATGGCTTGCGGACTTGATCCTCAAAAGTGTACATTGTTTATGCAGTCACATGTTAGTGCACATGCTGAGTTGGCATGGATTTTAAATTGCTACACATATATGGGCGAATTAAACAGAATGACTCAATTTAAAGATAAATCACAAAAACATAGTGATAATATAAATGCTGGCTTGTATACTTATCCTGTACTTATGGCAGCTGATATTCTGTTATATCAAACAGATCTTGTACCAATTGGACAAGATCAGAAGCAGCACTTAGAAATAACAAGAGACATTGCTGAAAGATTTAATGGTATTTATGGGGATACATTTACTATTCCTGATGCTTATATTCCAAAAATAGGTGCAAAAATAATGAGCTTGCAGGAGCCAGAAAAGAAAATGTCTAAGTCAGATGAAAATGAAAACGCATATGTGTTTATATTGGATTCTGAGGATGCAATTATGCGTAAGTTCAAGAGGGCTGTTACAGATTCAGAGCGTGAAATCCGATATGATGAAATAAATAAGCCAGGAGTCAGTAACTTAATCAGCATTTATTCAGCAACAACGGATAAGAGCTTTAGTGATATTGAAAAGGAATTTGAGGGAAGGTCATACGGTGATTTAAAGGAAGCGGTTGGACAATCAGTTGTTGAAACATTAATGCCAATACAACAAAAATATAATGAGTTTTCCTCCAATAAAGATTATTTAAATTCAATCTTGAAAGAAAATGCTGATAAAGCTGCTTATATGGCAAGAAAAACACTTTCTAAGGTTTACAGGAAGATAGGTCTTGTGCCTAGAGGATAAAAAATTATATACTTTGAGAACTGGTTTAACTTTGTGTGAAGTAGTTCTTAGTTTATACGGGGGAACTAATTTCAACTTAGTGTGAAATGGTTCCCAGTTTTTTTGTAAGAAAGTTGTGCAACATTATTTATAGTATTAAAAAACAGGCAAAACTTGTTTGCTAGATTAAAAAGGATGAGTAAAGTGTGAAAGAAATATAAAAACAAATAAGGAGGTACCGAGCCCATGCCATTTCTGTCAGAGAAATGCACATTTCTTTGATGTTCTTGTGCGAAATGCTGGGCATGGGCATAAATATGGGAATTTCTGAACTAATACTATTAGCTGTAGGGCTTTCAATGGATGCGGCGGCAGTCTCTATTTCCAACGCTATATGTATTAAAAAAATAGGTATAAAGCATGTATTACAAATGGCTTTAATGTTTGCATTGTTTCAAGGAATCATGCCATTGATAGGATATTTTGCTGCTAATGCATTCGCAGATGTAATAAATCAATTTGACCACTGGATAGCTTTTATTTTATTAGCGATTATTGGTGGAAAGATGCTACATGAATCAATAACCGGGGAAGACAAGATAGATTGCAACCTGTTTTCAATGACATTTAAGCTTTTGTTTATACAGGCAATTGCTACAAGCATAGATGCACTAGCTGTTGGAGTTAGCTTATCAGCTTTAAATGTAAATATTTTTTATTCAATCAGTATTATAAGTATAATTACATTTATTTGCTGTACTATCGCTATTTTAGTTGCCAAAAGGTTCGGAAATTTATTAGGAAAAAGAGCTGGTATAGTTGGAGGCATAATATTAATAGCAATAGGTCTTAAAATCTTTATTGAACATATGTTTTTTTAATAATAGAGTTAAGCATGTTATTTTACCTAAAACATAGCTTTTTATATAAATACAACTATTTATTCCAAACATATGTTTGATTATATAATGCATTATGATATAATTTGTATAAACAGACTTTCAATAGATGTAGCTGTTAAAAAGACTGTTACTCTGAAAGCAGTATGCTCCTCAAATGCATTACATTTTTTGTGAAAAAGTGTATGGGTAGGTTACATAGCATTTTAATTATTTTTAAAAATATATTCGTAAGTAGTTTAATGAGGTAGTTATGAATAAATTTCAAGTTGTTTCTGATTATAGTCCAAAAGGTGATCAGCCTGAAGCAATCGAAAAGCTTAGCAAGGGAATTAATGATGGAGTGAAGCACCAGACACTCCTTGGTGTTACCGGTTCAGGCAAAACTTATACAATGGCCAAGGTTATTGAAAAGGTTCAAAAACCTACACTAATTATGGCGCATAATAAGACGCTTGCGGCACAGCTTTGCAGCGAATTCAGAGAGTTTTTTCCTAATAATGTAGTGGAATACTTTGTAAGTTATTATGACTACTATCAACCAGAGGCATATATTGCAGTAACAGATACCTATATAGAAAAGGATTCCTCTGTCAATGAAGAGATAGATAAATTACGTCACTCTGCTACGGCTGCTTTGTTTGAACGAAGGGATGTTATCATAGTTGCCAGTGTTTCTTGTATATATGGTTTGGGAGACCCTGAAGATTACACAGACTTGATGATATCTCTTAGAGTTGGTATGCAAAAGGATAGGGATGAAGTTCTTAGAAAGCTTATAGACATTCAGTATGAAAGAAATGAGATTGATTTCAGAAGAGGTAGATTTAGGGTTAGGGGAGATGTTGTAGAGATTTTCCCTGCTAATAGCTCAGAAATGGTTCTAAGAGTTGAATTCTTCGGTGATGAAATTGATAGAATTACTGAGGTTGATTATTTGACTGGAGAAGTTATTGGGACAAGAAATCATATTGCAATTTTCCCTGCTTCTCACTATGCAACCACAAGGCCAAAGATGGAAAAAGCTCTAGTTTCTATAGAAAAGGAATTAGAAGATAGAATAGAGCAGTTTAAAATGGAAGGAAAGCTCCTTGAGGCACAGAGAATAGAACAAAGAACCAGATATGATTTAGAGATGATGTCTGAGTTGGGGTTTTGCCAAGGAATTGAGAATTATTCAAGGCATATTAGTGGCAGAGAACCTGGGAGTTCACCGTTTACATTAATAGATTACTTTCCTGATGACTTTTTGCTTTTTATTGATGAATCACATGTTACAGTTTCTCAAGTAGGTGCAATGTATAACGGTGATCGTTCCAGAAAGGAATCACTTGTTAATTATGGCTTTAGATTGCCGTCTGCTTTTGACAACAGACCTCTCAAATTTACTGAGTGGGAACAAAAGATTAATCAAGTTGTCTATGTAAGTGCAACGCCTGCAGTTTATGAAAAAGATCATTCTACACAAATAGTTGAGCAGATTATCAGGCCAACTGGACTGATTGATCCAGAGGTTATCGTAAGACCAGTTAAAGGACAGGTTGACGATTTGATTGGAGAAATCAATATCAGAGCAGAGAAAAATCAAAGGGTTCTTGTTACTACGCTTACGAAGAAAATGGCTGAAGATTTGACAGAGTATATGAAGGGGCTTGATATAAGAGTAAAGTATATGCATTCAGATGTTGCTACTTTTGAAAGAATGGAAATAATTAGAGACTTGCGCCTTGGGGAATTTGATGTCCTAGTAGGAATAAATTTATTAAGAGAAGGTCTAGACTTACCTGAAGTTACTCTTGTTGCAATATTAGATGCAGATAAGGAAGGGTTTTTACGTTCTGAAACATCACTTATCCAAACGATAGGAAGAGCTGCCAGAAATGCTGAAGGTAAGGTTATTATGTATGCCGATAGTATAACAGGTTCAATGCATAGAGCTCTCAGTGAGACAAATAGAAGACGTCAGATACAGATGGATTATAACAAGAAGCATGGTATTGTGCCTACTACTATTAAAAAGTCAGTTCGTGACCTTATTGAAGCAACAAAAGTTGCAGAGGATGAGGTGACTTATGTTAGTAATGAAAAAAGCGATATTATGTCTGCTGAGCAGCTTGAAGAGCTTATTACAAAGTTGCAGAAAGAGATGAAACAGGCTGCAAGCGATTTGCAATTTGAAAAAGCAGCTACTTTGAGAGATAAAATTGCTGAGCTTAAGGGGAAATTGCAATGAAATTACTTAGACAGTTTTTAATAATATTAATTATATGTGTTACAGGAGAAATTTTAAATAAGGTGGTACACATACCATTACCGGGCAGTATCATTGGCATGATATTGCTTTTTATTTGTTTGCTATTGGGAGTATTAAAGCTAGAAATGATAGAGGAAATAAGTAAGTTTTTACTAGACCATTTAGCATTCTTTTTTATTCCAGCTGGGGTTGGATTAATAGCATATGCAGGTATTTTAAAGGCAAATTTACTTCCAATTCTGGTAATATGCTTTGCAACCACATTTCTAGTAATGATTATATCTGGATGGACTGTTCAATTTGTTAAAAGAAAGCTTGATAATAATAGGCTGGGAAAGTAAATAAATTAATTAATGTATTTATTACTATATGTTTATAAGTTACAGAAAAATATACAGAACAAATTCGCCTTTAACTATGTATCAAGAGTTACTTAATATTTAGAATTACATTTTTCAAAACATATCACACTAAATTTGTACTAACTTTCAATGGGGGAAAGGCTTTATGAAAGATATATTTGCTTCACCAATTTTTGCATTGCTCATCTCTATACTTGCCTACGAAATAGGAATATTTATTAATAAAAAAACTAAAATAGCTTTTCTTAATCCTCTTATGATAGCTATTGCATTGGTAATAGGCACTTTGCTAGTTTTAAAGATTCCCCTAGAGGATTATAAAAATGGGGGGGATTTCATTTCAATGTTTTTAACACCAGCAACAGTGATATTAGCTGTACCTCTATACAAAAATATTAATTCTCTAAAAAAAGATTATATTGCCATTCTAGGTGGTGTTATAGTTGGAAGTGTTACCGCTATTTTTAGTATTTGGGGGCTGGCAAAGGCGTTTGGGCTGCCCAAGGAATTGCTTGCTTCTCTTATTCCAAAGTCGATTACAACACCATTAGGGATAGAACTTTCTAAGCAGATAGGAGGAATACCGTCTGTTACAGTTGCCGCCATTATAATTACAGGAATAATCGGAGCAGTTTTTGCCCAATGGGTTTTAAAGCTGTGTAGAATATCTGATAAAACGGCAAAGGGAATAGCAATTGGAACATCCGCACATGCTCTGGGGACTACCAAGGCAGTTGAACTTGGAGAAACTGAGGGAGCTATGAGCGGGTTGGCTATTGGACTAGCTGGTCTTGTTACTGTTATAGTGGCAACTATAATTTCAAAAATGGGATTATTTTAGTCCGATATCATAGGATATTTAGTAGATAATAATTGGCTTTTGGTAAGGTTCCCATTTTTGCTGTTTAGTGATATATTTTTAATATAAAATATAATATTATTATACATTTTGTATAATTGAATTTGGACATTTTTATGATATACTATTAGTCGATAGTCAATTACTATTTGCTGAAAAGAACGATAATGTTTTTATTGTATGGTACGCTAAAGGACGAAGTCCCTTGAAACAGTAATTGACTTTTGTTAAATGAAATTTTTAGGAGGATGCTAAAGAATTATGGATAGCCTGTCAAAACTAAACTTTTGGTTGGAAAATGATTATTTCGATCAAGACACAAAGGATGAACTTTTATCAATAAAAGATGATGCTAAAGAAGTAGAAGATAGATTCTACAAAAGTTTGGAGTTTGGAACTGGAGGACTTAGAGGTATTATAGGTGCAGGTACAAACAGAATAAATATATATACGGTAAGAGTTGCATCACAAGGTCTTGCTAACTATATAAATAAACTTGGAAAACAGGATAAAGGTATTGTAATTGCATATGATTCAAGATTCATGTCACCAGAGTTTTCTTTGGAAGCAGCTAAAGTATTTTGTGCAAATGGAATTAAAGCATATTTGTTTGATGAATTAAGACCTACTCCACAGCTATCTTTTGCTGTTAGGTACCTTAAAGCGGCGGCAGGTGTAGTTGTCACTGCAAGTCATAATCCAAAGCAATATAATGGCTATAAGGTATATGGCGAGGATGGAGGACAATTATCAATAGATGGTTCAAACGCAGTAATATCAGAGATTAATTCAATAGCTGATATAACAAAAGTTAACACAATTTCTAAGGACGAAGCTATTGGAAAAGGATTGTTGGAGATTATAGGAAGCAAAATAGATGATGCATACATTGCAATGCTTAAAACTTTATGTATAAATAATGATGCGGCGGCAAAAGTAGGAGACAGCTTTAAAATCGTGTACACACCATTACACGGAGCTGGAAATAAGCCTGTTAGAAGAATTTTGGCAGAGAATGGTTTTAAAAATGTATTGGTTGTTAAGGAGCAAGAACTTCCTGATTCACAGTTCACAACTGTTAAATCACCTAATCCAGAAGAAAGATCTGCTTTTGAGTTAGCTATCAAGCTTGCTTCAGAGAACAATGTTGACTTAATAATTGGTACAGATCCTGACAGTGATAGAGTTGGTGTGGTAGTACGAAAAAATGACGGAGAATATGCTACATTGACTGGTAATCAGACAGGTTGCTTATTGCTAGAGTATATTTTATCTGCGATGAAGGAAACAGGCAAGCTTCCTGATAATGGCTTTGTTGTAAAAACTATTGTTACTACTGAGCTTTCAAGAACTATTGCAGAATACTATAATGTAGAGCTTGTTGAGGTTCTTACAGGATTCAAGTTCATAGGCGAGCAAATTATGCTGAGAGATGAAACTGGTAATCAAAAATACTTGTTTGGTTTCGAAGAAAGCTATGGATACTTGGCAGGCACTGACGTTAGAGACAAGGATGCAGTTGTAGCTTCAATGCTTATAGCTGAAATGGCTGCATACTACAAGGCTAAGGGAATTACGTTGTATGAAGCATTAATAAACTTATTTGAGAAATATGGATATTCAATTGAGGGAATTAACTCATTTACTCTTGAGGGCAAAGATGGCGTAATGAAAATTAAAGCAGCAATGTCAACTATGCGTGATGCAAAATACCAAAAATTTGGTGCTTTAAATGTTAAGGCTATCAGAGATTATCAGAATTCAGAAAGATATGTTATAGCTGATGGAACTACAGAGAAAATTAATTTACCTGAATCTGATGTTCTTTATTACGAAATGGAAGACGGTTCATGGTTCTGCATAAGACCTTCAGGAACTGAACCCAAAATCAAGATATACTATGGCGTGTCTGACAAAACTTTAGACTTGTCACAAGCAAGACTTGATACATTAAAGAGCAATGTTTTAGAGGTTATAAAGCCATTACTATAATTAAAAGTAGAATAATTAAAGTATAAATACAAATATAAGTCAAATGCAAACATAAGCGTAAGAACAAGTGAAAGCATAAGTGCAAGCATAAGTGCAAGTGCAAGTAAGCACAAGCATAAGTACATGTGCAAGCTTAAGTAAAAGTAAAAGTGCAAACGCAAGCATAAGTGCAAGCAAAGTGCAAGTATAAGTGCAAGTGAAAGCGTAAGTGTAAACATAAGGAAAATTATAAGACAAGTACAAATAACTCAGCTTTCCCGCTTATAGCATTTTTGAGTCCTCTTAATAGCTCACATATTAAAGAAAAATTCTTTTTGAATGCAGTGAGCGATGTTCTCTAAAAGGAAGAGTCTATAAATGCTATGGGAAGGCTTGGGTAAAAATTTTTTGATAGGTTATTGAAGTTAAACTAAGGATTATTAAACACCAATATAAATGATTTAATAGTAGCTAATAAGGTTTATAGGCTAATAGGGTATATAAACTAACATGATTGATTGGTTGATAAGATACAAGCTCAACTGCAACTATGGCTTATCGTATCGGCTTGTGCAAATAAACTAAAGTTGATACAAGACCAACCGCCGCGTTTACGGCAGTTGGATAACTGCAATTTCAGGTTTTGAACGAAATCTGAATGGGAATACTACATTTCCTATACCTCTATTTATATACATATTTATACCATTTATTTTGTGAACCCCCCTTGTACAGCCCATTTTACAAAGCTTTTCATTTCTCATTAATTTGAACTCAAGACCAAATGGCATCCATATTTGGCCACCGTGAAAATGTCCACACAGAAAGTAATCTGCTTTTTCTTGAGGAAGATTAAAAAGCATATCTGGATTATGTGAAAAAACTATATTAACTGAATTATTTATAGAGGAAGGGAAAATGCCATCAAATGCCTTGTCAACGTCTGGTTTGCCATGCTTTAAGTCATCTATTCCAATAAGATTATAGGTTGTATTGTTTTTTATTATACTAGTATTTGAATTGAGCAAAACTGTTGCACCCGTCTCTTGTATTTTATCAATAAATGATGATATTTTTCCACAGGTTGACTCTTTACTGCAATTTGATTTACTGTTGTTTGGGTGCTTGAATGCCTTATGATCATGATTCCCTAGAGTAAGGTAAACAGGATAGACATTATTAAATTCGTTTAATAATAACATGAATTTTGGAATATCTTTTTGGTTTTGAATATAATCACCGCTCAATATAATTATATCAGGGTTAACTTTATCTAAGGAAGCTTTAATTCTTTTGGCTGAAACATACAGCTTATTTACATGTAAATCAGAAAAATGCGCAATTCTAAGTCCGTTATTAGATGAACTAAAATTAACATAACTTTTTTCCAATAATGATGCTTCTATTCGCATATAACAAAGTAATACAACCGCTAAAATTATTAACAACGTGATGATAATTGGAAATATCATAAATGCACTCCTAATAAATTACGTGGAATTTGGGAATAATAAATATAGTTGTATTTAAAATTATATTTATATAGCAAAATTGTTATCTTACTGATAACTTACCTGTTTATAAGATAAGTATACATAATAATATTGATTTTGTAAAATGCTAAAAAAAAGTATGAAATTAGTAAAAATATGTTGCTACTGCTCTGAGAAATTAGTATAATTATGGTGAAAAAGTATTTTTTGATTAGAATCATTATGCTCTTATATATTAAACTTAATAAATTTATAGTTACAAAGTTTTTTTAAGGATTTCAACTTTTTATTGTAACAGGCTACATAAAGAATTTAAGAGGAAATAAATGAGAATAATTAGTACATCAAATTGCAAGGTCGGAATGATAGTTGGAAAGGCTATTATATATAATGGTACGACAATTTTGCTAGAAGCAGGTGCTCGTTTAACAGTATCATATATAAACAGATTAATCAATCTGGGTATCACAGATATATACATTGAAGATGATATATCAAAAGATATTGTAATTAATGATGTCATTGAAGAAAAAACGAGACTTGAAGCTATTGAAATTGTTAAAAGCACGATGGATGCGTACTACTTTGGTAATAAGCCTAAATCAACTAAAATTATTGAAGTTGTTAATAAAATAGTAAATGACATTTTATCGTTAGATGATATTATTATTAATTTAATGGATATAAAGACCTGTGATAACTATACCTTTTTGCATAGTGTGAATGTATGTGTTCTATCAATTGTTACCGGTGTTAAGTTAAAATTAAGTTACGATGAGTTAAAAGAATTAGGAATAGGTGCGCTTTTGCATGACATCGGAAAAGTCATGATTCCACCTAAGATACTTCAAAAAAATTCTGCTCTTACTGATGAAGAATACGATATCATTAAACAACATTCATTATTCGGTTATAACATTTTAAAAACAATGCCGCAAATTAGTGAAAATTCAGCTAAGGTTGCGTTATGCCATCATGAAAGATACGATGGAAAAGGATATATAAGTGGATTAAAGAAAAATGAGATACATATTTATTCTAGAATTGTTGCGGCTGCTGATATATTTGATGCATTGACTTCGGATAGAATTTATAGAAAAAAAATCAGCATAATTCAAGCTATTGATTATTTAACTGTTATAGCTGCTCCAACTCTGGATGCAGAAGTATTGCGCTGCTTCATAAAGATAATACCGCCATTTCCAGTTGGTACAGGTATAATTCTCAATACTGGAGAAAAAGGAATTGTAATTAGCTTAAATAAATATTTACCAACTAGACCAGTTGTAAGAATAGTTTTTAATTCAGATGGCAGTAAAAAATCAGATTTTACAGAGACTGATTTATCTAAGGAAAAAGAGTGCTTTATCAAATCATCTGTTGAATTAATTTGATGATGTAGATTATTAAGGTATAACCGATAGGGCTAAGATATTTGAGATATAGGAAGTAAAACGGAGTTAAATGCATTTAGTTTTTAATTTTTCTGAAATTTGGTGTTGACAAAACATACTTATGTAATTATAATTAATCTTGCTCGAGCGGATGTGGCGGAATTGGCAGACGCGCTGGATTTAGGTTCCAGTGGGAGACCGTGGGGGTTCAAGTCCCTTCATCCGCACCAAAAAAGGATTTCACAATTTGTGAAATCCTTTTTTTATGCCCTGAAATTGTATAAAAGTAATTAAAATTAAAAATTGACATAAATTGGTATATGGTATATCATTTCAAATAAAATAAATACAAACAGAGGTGTCCACTTTTTTAGGGTATTTTTCTTTGAACCAAACATGTGAAGTCAGTGGAACTGATGAATTTTTTGGAGGGTTAATATGCAAAGACAAAAACCGTTTTGGAAAAGGAATATTCCGAGTCTTAAGTGCGTTCTTTCACTCGTACTTGTGGCG
>JAEZRV010000077.1 GCA_023444055.1 Bacillota bacterium | reverse complement strand
CGGAAGAAGCTGTTATAGTGAAACGGATTTTCAGAGAATATCTGGAGGGCAAAAGCATAATTCAGATAGCCAAGGGACTAGAAGCAGACAGAATCAAAACAGTAACAGGACTGGAGCACTGGCATCCTGGAACAATCGATGGAATGCTCTCCAATGAAAAATTTTGCGGAGATGCCTGTATGCAAAAAACCTACACCATAGACTTTCTTACAAAGAAAAAAGTAAAAAATGATGGGTATGCTCCGCAATACTATATAGAAGATAACCATGAGGCAATTATACCGAAGGAGTTATTCCATCAAGTACAGGTGGAGAAAGCAAGGCGGGCAAGTCTTAATAAATCTGCAGTAACCAGAAAAGCAAGCAAAGCGAAAAAAGAAAAGAGTAAATACAGCTCCAAATATGTACTGACCGAACTTCTGGTATGTGCAGAATGCGGTCATGCTTACCGCAGGCAGACCTGGTCAAAATATGGACAAAAAACAGCGGTATGGCGGTGCGAAGATAGGCTGAAAAGCGGAACAAGTTCCAAATGCAAAAACTCCCCGACATTGAAGGAAGAACAACTCCACGATGCCATTATGAAAGCCATCAACAAAGTAGTAGAAAACAACGGAGACTTTATTGGAACATTTCGTGAGAATGTTATCAGGGTAATAGGAAACTATAGCACTCAAGGGATAGCAACAGAATATGATGACCAAATCGAGGAACTGCAAAAGCAGATGCTGAAGCTAATCGAAGATAACGCAAAACAAGGAGCTGTAAGCGATGATTTTGACAATGCCTACAAACACATATCAGAGCAAATAAACGAACTAAAAAAGGCAAAAATACAGCATGTACAAGAACAGAAAAAGGCAGAGAACTACCAACAGAGAGTAGAGGCACTGGACAAAGCCATAACCACGGTAAACCCACAGGTGAGAGACTTTGACCAAGAGCTTGTGAAAAGGCTGATTAACTCAATCAGAGTCTCCAAAGGAATGAAAATAGAAATACAGTTTCATTCGGGGATTGTTATGACGGAGGAAGTGGACTGCTATGAGGATTAAAATGGTAGGCGCATATGTAAAATTTAATGGGAATCACCATTACCGTAACTGCCAACATAGCAGCTGCGGTTTTTCTATGTCTATCAGCAACACTCTGTGCTTGCAGAAACTGTTTTTAATATTATTATGAATATGAAGTGGAGAGAGAAGATGACAACAGAAGAATTATATGAATTACAGGAATACGGAAATCTTGGATATGCTTGTGTATATAAAAAAGGCGATAATGGAATGCACACTGATTATATGTTTCCAATGACTGCTGAGAACATTGCAAACTTTATCGGAAAGAATGCTTATACAGCAGGTAAGATTATTATGACAGATATGTGTGACAGGCTGATTTGTGAATCCATATATGGCGGGTTTATAATGACCTGTCCGAATCAGAAACTGTGCAGAGACATTATTCCTCATTTGGCACCCATACAGCAGGGAGAGAAAGAACCAAAGGACTTCCCGGTTGCAACCAGAGAAGAAATGGAGGCATTATGGCATTCAGAAGAAGAAGCAGTAATGCAGGCTGAGTTTAGGATGTTGTAATTTGTAAAAGCTCACTTAGTTGAGGGTGTTGTTAATTCCAATCTTGTATTGATGAACAATATTGAATACGACTTTAATGCTGGATAATGACAATAATAAGTGTTCAAGAAAAACAAAAAATTTACTTTCTGTGGAATAAAATAGAAAGGGTTTTAATGATAATTATTAACACATAAAAAAAGAAAGAAAATGGCTCTTAATTATAGATAATACAGTCAGAATTCTGAAAATTTGAAAGATAATATTTATAGGCACTTTGGAGATTATAATTTTAGGATATGTATTTTGTTGGTTAATGTAGTTTGTTACAATCGAGGTCAATGGAATTTGTAAAAATAAAGATAACAGTCAACAAAACATTGACATATAGATAATAAAAACATATACTAATATCAGATTGAAAACTTTAAGAGGTGAAATGAAATGGAAAATAATTTTTTTAAACAGGTAGGAGATAATATTCAATCTGTATTGGTTGAGAAAAATGTTTCACAACAATATCTAGCGGATAAATTAAATATTTCGAAACAGGTTATGAGTAAAATTATCTTAGGAGCAAAAGCGATTAATGTTGCCGAAATTGCACAGATTGCATCAACCTTAAGTGTGCCGGTAGATAGTCTATTAAACATGAATGGAAATCAAAGAGTAGAACACAATTTCTCTTTTATGGGTCGTGTGAAAAACCAAAAGACAAAAGAAAAAATTGAATTTATAAAAACGGTTATCGACCAAATCATTATGTTAGAGGATTATGCCAATGCTAAATAGCAAATTAGACAATAAAACAATTGAAAATATTAAAAGTAAGGCAAGACAAAAGCTGGTTGAATATAACAAGCTAAATGATGTAATTGGAATTCAAATTTTTCATATTTTAGAGTTGCAAAATAAAGTTTTGTATTACCCTATAGAAGATGAGGAAGTATGGGGATTTTCTGAAAAAATAAAAGGGAGATCTTTTGTATGGATTAATACAGCAATAGATTATGATAAACAGGTATTTGCAGCAGCTCATGAATTGTATCATTTATGGTTTGAAAATGAAAGTGAAGTTATTTTAAAATCAGATGTGGAAGAAATTGAAGATGGTTTTAATCAGAAGGAAAATGAATTAATAGCAAATCGTTTTGCAGCAGAATTTTTAATTAATGAAGAGCTTTTACTTCAAGAAACCAGGACCTACGGAATAAATAAAAACAAATTGGATTTAAAAGATATTCTTAAATTATCACATTTGTTTGTTGTACCATATAAAACAATGTTAAGAAGATTATATGAAGTTGAATTGCTTTCTAAAGATGAATTTACTGTGTTTATTAACTATTCAAGCGATGAAATAAAAATATGGAGAAAACGTCTTGGTTTTTCACTTCCAGCCAGAGAAAATAAAATTGTATTTGATACTCTTGTTGATAACGCTATGCAACTTTATGAAAGTAAGAAAATTACAGTGCAAAAATTAGAGTATATTCTTGGCATGTCAAATCTTACATTGGATCAAATGAATATAAAAACAGAAGATGATTACATTCCTCCAACAGATGAAGAACTCGATAAGATAATGGAGGAATAGCTTATGAAATTTGATGCTATCATTGTAGATGCAGATATTTGCATCAAGATTGGCAATAGCGAAAAATACAGATATTTAGAAAAATTATTCCCAATTATTGCTGATAAAGTGTATATACATACTATTGTTTACAACGAAATACTATCACCTAAATGTGCAAAAGAACAAATAGATAAGTTGATTTCTGATGGTATTGCTGAAGTTTTAGATGAATCAAAACTTGATGATATAGAAAAATTGATTTATGAAGCTACTTTTTTATCATTATCAAGTGTTATGATTAATCCTGAAAGACCAAATAAAAACCGGGGTGAAGTAGCATCTATTTCAATGGCAAAAACAAAGTCTATTGCTTATTTTGCTACGGATGAAAAGGACTTGCAAACAATTATTGATGAGGTGTTAAATGCTGGAATGAACGATTTGTCTTGTCTCCGAATTGTTGATATTATTGAAATGATTCGTGATGGAAAGCTGGAAGGTTTAAAAAGGAAAGAAGCAAAGGTTCTGTGGCGGTTAGCAGGTAAGTCTGCTGAATCCTTCGATAAAAGTATATGGCCAATAATAGATTAAATATAAAATTTACTATTAAAAGACCTTACAAAAGAAGATTTATACATGCTGTAAATTATCATTTTTTGCTTAATTTCAAACAAATCCCCCCTCCCCTTTTTCACGTTTGTATGATTTAATAGTCTAAATTTACACGTTTCCGAGAAGAGAGGTGTAAAAACAAGGCGAAATATTAAAAATATAGAAGTTTCATTAAAAAAATCAGATACATACTTACAGAATTTTATGAAAATAGTATTGTCATTTATTATTTTAATACTCTGCATATTTTCTCTAATATTTCAGAAGTAAAAAAGGGTTGACTACTAACGGAAACTCTATATAGATTGTATAGTATTCTTTATTTCTTATCTACTCTTCCCTATTCAGATTACCGATTCGTAACTCTCACAGAGCCATAATATGAATTGCTGTCTTACTATTTGTAACCAGCATGCTATAATGATTATAAAGTTAGCTTTGAAATGAGGCATAGTCTTGGATTTTAAAAGAATATCAGAAAAGCAAAAATTGTATGAAGATGGAAAAAGTACACTTCATGAAGTTACAATTGAATCTTATAATAATGCGTTTGAAGTAGAATTTACTCATAACTCTACTGCGATAGAAGGAAATACCCTTACGCTTATTGAAACAAAAGTGGTATTGGAAGACGGTATTTCAGTTGGTGGAAAAGCACTTAGAGAAATATTCGAAGTTGTAAACCATAGAAAAGCCTTCCGTTATGTGAAACAATGTATCCGAGAAGGGCTTCCTTTGAGTGAAAAAATAGTAAAAGACATTGATGCACTTATTATGGAGAATATCATAGTCGGTGGTATTTATAGAAATGAAGAGGTTTTTATTAGTGGTGCCAGCCACACACCACCTGCAAGAAATGAAATGTATATTCAGATAACGAATTTCTTTGCAGATTTAATGTATAAGAAAGATTTGAATCCAATTGAACTAGCAGCATGGACACATGCGGAATTTGTTAGAATTCATCCGTTTCAGGATGGCAATGGCAGGGCATCAAGACTGATTATGAACTATCAACTGATGAGCTATGGTTTTTTACCGATTTCTATAGCAAAAGAAAACCGATTGGATTATTACAATGCATTAGATAAATATGCAGCCCAAGGTACTATAGATGATTTTATAAATATGATTGCGGAATTGGAAGAAGCACAGCTTGATAAATATATCTCTATAATACCGGAATAGAACCAATCACATCAAATACATGAAATGTAACAAGCATGATAACAAACTATGCTTTTAAGTATCTGACGTATAAGTTTGGTACTTTCGGGGGTTTTGGTGAAAAAGTAAGCTCTGAATAATTTTGCTGTATAATAATATTGAAATGGGTGCTAGCATGAATGAACTTTTAGGATCAAGAATAAAGAGCTTGAGAGAAGCAAAGGGGTTAACTCAGGAACACGTTGCAGATAAGATGGATTGCTCAAGGCAGAAATATGCAAGACTTGAAAAAGGGCTGATAGATATTTCATTTACAAGTATATCTACTATTGCTCAAATTTTAGGAATTAAAATAGAAGAAATAACATCAGCTATAAGCAGTATTCGAGTTGAAGAGTCTTTGCTTACAGAATTTAATGAGGATAGATTTAAATTTATTAGTAATATGCTGGATATATTTTATGCTCACCGAAGATTATATAACAGTACTAGGAAAGTTGATTAATTTATTCTTTGGATTGATGGATTAAAAAGAAATTACAGTAATTGTGTAATTTAATTATTTTTTTGCGTGAAAGTTGCAAAATGGAGATAAAATAATATGATTTTAGAATTCAAAACTAAGAATTATAAGTCTTTTGTTGATGAAGCTGTGTTTTCTATGACTGCTGCACCTAAACAAAAGGGGCTAGATTATAGCTTGCTAGTTAAAAAGATAAAGGGTAAAAGTATAAAGGGATTGAGTTCGTCAGTTATATATGGGCCTAATGCATCAGGTAAAACTAATCTTATTGGTGCCATGGATACTTTTAGATCTATTATACTTAGGGGCCATATTAGAAATTCAGAAGACCAATCTTCGCCGAATCAAGCTTCAAATACATTGGAATTGATACCTAATAATACGTCAAAATGTTCTGAGCCTGTTTTATTTTCTATAGATTTCATAGAAAATGAGTTATTAATTCATTATGAAGTAAGCTTGGATTTGGGATGCTTTTTAGAAAACGAATACACAAGAAAAGTATTGCGTGAAGAGCTTCACGTAAATAATGAAAAGATATTTGTCAGGGATGGTGAGTTGTCCTTTGGGGATTTTAAAAATATAAGCGAAT
>JAEZRV010000075.1 GCA_023444055.1 Bacillota bacterium | reverse complement strand
TCTTCTCCAAATTCCACAGCAATGGTTCTCTCTTTTCCAAGAACATCCTTAATCTTTTCTACCGAACCATCATAAATGGCCATGCCCTGATCAATTATTATCATTCTCTGGCATGTCTTTTCTATGTCTAGCATGTCATGAGTTGTAAACAACATTGTTGTGCCTTTTTCCTTATTAACAAACTTTATGAATTCTCTAATCTTTTCTTTAGCTACAACGTCCAAACCAATTGTAGGTTCATCAAAGAAAATGATTTCCGGATCATGCAGCAAAGCCGCTGCAATATCGGCCCTCATCCTCTGCCCAAGACTCAGTTGCCTTGTAGGGCTATTGATAAATTCGTTCAAACCCAGGATTTCATTAAACACCTCCATATTCTTCTTGAAGGTCTTTTCAGGGATTTTATATACGTATCTGAGTAGGTCAAAGGTGTCCACTGCTGGGAGGTCCCACCAAAGCTGTGTCCTCTGTCCGAATACAGCTCCAATTCTAAATGCATTCTTTTTTCTGTCTTTATACGGACAAAGACCGCCGATAGATATCGAGCCCGATGTCGGAACCAGTATCCCTGTAAGCATCTTGACCGTTGTTGATTTTCCGGCACCATTAGGTCCTATAAAACCAACCATTTCACCCTTTTCAATTTCAAAGCTGATATTATCTACTGCCCGTTTTGTCTTATACTCAGGAATAAGGAGACCTTGTACTGCACCTAAGATTCCTCTCTTTCTTACATTAAGCTTATAATCTTTAACTAAATTGTTAACCTCAATAAGTGCCATAACTACCTCCACTTGTACTATTTTCCACAAAATCCCATTAGTAACTAAACCTCCGCAAAGCCTTTGATTACGCCGCGAGAGCTAATTGTTATAACGCTAGATTGAAAATGGAATTTTTCCAATTGTAGAAAAATTTCATTACATCAGCCCTTTTAGAATTCAAATCTATAAGACTTTTCTTTAAATATATTTAGTTGAATAGGAGTCTGTAAAAAAATTTTAATTTAACTTGAGTAGACAGTCATATCTTTTTAGTAGAATCAGTCATATAAATCACTTATAAAAATCTCGTTTTGAATGATTGCTTTTATAACAGCTTCAATCCTCGTCCCTACATTAAAGATTTTAAAAATATTCTGAGTGTGAAATCTGACAGTAGATAGCGATATTTCTAATTCATTTGCTATCTGTTCGTCAGTCATACCTTGTGCTATCCTTTTCAAAATCAGCTTATGCTGTTGTGTTAATTTTTTAGTCAAATCATTTTTAGTACCGTAAATTCCTTGAGTGTAGCTTTTACAGCACATATTTTTTGCTAATAAGTCTACAAATCCTTTTAATGCACTTGATATGGGATGACCTACACGTATTAATGATACATATGCTTTTTTATAACCATCCCAAACTGGTACACAGTATTCATGGCATTCTTTTAATACATTGCAATAATGAAATTGTGGATCCAGATATACGCATGTGTTGCTCTGTTTCGCAATAAATACAGCATTAGTTCCTACACTTTTAATACAAAACGAAACTCCTGATTTTAGATATTTTTTGAATGTACAATGTCCGCTTATATTTATCCATCTTGGAAAAAAAGCGTCTAGAATAGTTAATTCTTCATCTAAAACGAGAAAGCAATAGTATCCCCTTTCCACTTTAATGGCATCAATATACTTATGCGTAAAATCCTTGAAAATCGCCAAATAGTCTTTTTTTTTCTATCTGTTTACACAACTCATCATATGTAATTAGTTTTTGAGGTTCTTTAATCTCCTTAGATATGCCATATTGCTCACAAGTAGCCCAAGATTCAATTATACTTCGAAATATAAACTCATTCATTACTGTCGCCTCTTCTTTATTTTATATTTAATAACTGCTATAATATACTATAACATTTATTAGTCGAATTGTGTAGGAATTTATTGTAAAAACTCAACGTAGCTCAGATTTTGTTGAAAATGGTAAGTTAATCCATTGGTAATATTATATCAATAAAGTGCCTCTTATTACTGCCATAATACCATTGGGCAGCACAGTAGTGAGTGACGTATAATGCTTGATATACTACCACTAGAGTAGACAATGGAAAATAAAATTATTTTTATCTCTGGGGATGTTTTAATGCCATAAAAAGTCAAAATACCAAGTGAAGAAAAGATACGTATAGTAATAGTATATTTATATGGAAAATTTAGTTTCTATTTCAAAAATTAGATATGTAGCTTCATTGTTCCTCCTAAAAATGGGTATAAAAAAAATCTGTTGTTAGCAGATGCTTTTTAACAAATGTTATCACCATTTCAAATTTCATTCACAAGTATTCTAGTCAATTTATTGGAGGATACTGTATATCTTTTTCATCATACCATATTTCATTTCCTCCAGCAAACATCACTAAAACCCTTCCATTTTCTCTCTTCTCAATTTTCCCAGTATTGTCATAGTCGTAAACTTCACCAACATTTCCATCTGGGTACTTGCCTTTTGTTCCTTTAGGAATAATTATATTTTCAGTTAACAATTTTTGATTTTCCTTGGTATATTTTTGTGTATCAGATTCACGAATCCAACCATAACAATTTGAGGCTGTGTCATATACGGGTATTGATACAAATAACCAGATATCGTCTTCAGTTGTACAACCTGCAAGTAAAACTTTAACTAATGTATTGGGTAAAATGTCATGTGCAATTGGGCTATTATCTGCTGGCATCCATAAAAGTTCTTTTGTATCACTTACAAACCTACTTTGTTGTTTGTAACTTATATAGCTTACATTTATTGGTTTATCATTTATTTCATTAAAACTATTCAGTTTATCTTTTAATTGATTATTTACATCATTTAGTCTTTTAATTTCTGCATTTAATTCAATCACTTTATCATCTGATGTAGATAGAGAATTATTTGTTTTAATATTACTACCACAACTTGTTAATGTTATTAAAAGCATCAGAATAAAAATTACATTTTTAAGCATAGTCGCACATCCTTATAATAAACTAATTTATATATAAGTATATACGAAAGCAATGTTAATTCCAATTTTTTTACAAAAATTTAAACATTTGCTTGTTATCTATCTTTGGTTCTGGTGCAAATACTTCAAAAATAATATACTCATACCAGAAAGCTAGTCTTTTAAGCCATTGCACCCATTATCCTGCTTATAAATTCAACCTCTGAAAGAACACATTGGACGGTGGATGGATTTTTGTTTTCAAAAAACCTCTTCCTTTCTGAGTTGATAATATATTGACACTGTTGTCTAATTGTATTAGACTATATTTAGTCTAATACAATTAGACAGGAGGAAAAACCTATGGAACAATATAAACTGGGTGAGATGGAGCAAAAATTTGCCGACATTATTTGGACGAATGAACCTGTTAGTTCTCGCACCCTCACAGAAATATGTGAAAAAGAATTTGATTGGAAACGCACTACAACTTACACCATGCTCAAACGCCTGTGCAAGCGTAAGATTTTTCAAAATAACAACGGCACAGTCACTGCACTGATGTCTAAAAACGAGTTTGGAGCAGCGCAGGGAGAGCAGTTTTTAACCGATGCTTTTGATGGCTCGCTTCCACAATTTTTGGCAGCATTCACTCGCCGGAAAAAACTAAGTTCTAAAGAAATCAATGAGATACAGAGTCTGATTGATGCGTATAAGGAGGAGTAACGATGTTTGAAAAGATATTTTTGCAAATTCTCAATATGAGCTTCACTGCGAGCATTGTCATCGCCTGCGTTTTCACTGTAAGAATACTATTGAAAAAAGTACCAAAGGTATTCTCCCATGCACTGTGGTCGGTGGCGCTGTTTCGCCTTGTCTGCCCTTATTCCTTCGAGAGTATATTTAGCCTATTACCCACAAAGGCAAACCCAGTCTCACAAGATATCCTCTATATGCAAGTGCCGAAAATTGACACCGGTATTGCGGTAATTAACAATTCTGTCAATATGATTCTACCTGCTGGAACCCCTTATGCCAGTGTAAATCCGCTGCAAATATGGGTATTTATCGGCAGCCTACTTTGGGTACTTGGCATAGTAATTTTGCTGGTATACAGTTTTGTTACGCTATTCCGTCTGAAAAAACGATTGCAAGATGCCACACTGTATAGGGACAATATTTTTACTTCGTCAAAAATTGATACTGCCTTTGTTATGGGCGTTTTTTACCCCAAAATTTATCTTCCCACTAATTTGAGCGATACCGAACGAGACTACATCCTGCTTCATGAGCAAACTCATATCAAGAGACTTGACCACATTGTCAAACTCATTAGCTTTTTGGTGCTTTGCGTTCATTGGTTTAACCCTTTTGTTTGGATTGCATTTTTCCTTAGTGGAAAAGATATTGAGATGTCCTGCGATGAAGCAGTTATCAAACGGCTCGGTAATGATGTGAAAAAGAATTATTCCTCCTCACTGCTGATCCTTGCAACTGGCAGGAATATTGTGGGCGGTACACCTCTTGCCTTTGGTGAAGGTGATACAAAGGGCAGAGTTAAAAATGTACTGAATTATAAAAGGCCAGCTTTTTGGGTGGTTTTAGTGGCAGTAATAGCAGTTGTTTTTGTCGTTATAGGTTTAACAACAAACCCAAAGGAAGTACCAAGTGGATTTACATATGTAAATGCAACCATTCTTAAAATTGACAGAGGCAATCATACTATGACAGTAAAGGGAGTTGACACGAACAGTCCCATTGGTGATAACTGCATTGTCAACTGGGGGAATGCAACCCTACTGACAGTGACAACCAATAGTGAACCAACAGAAATATCCATATATGATTTCTCTGCAGGAGATAATGTGGTGCTTTTTTTAGATGAAATCCAAGAAAGTTATCCCACAAGGGCAAATGCCAAAACAATTCAGTTACAGCCAAAAGAAACGCTAAACACAGCATACCCTACCGAGGATTTATGGAATGCCCGCACTAAATATGTGGGTGATAATTCAGCGGTTGGGAAGCTGATTAGATTGATGCCTGTTCCTATTGGTTTGCAATATGACCATTTTGAATTACAAACTGCATCGCAGCCATATAAAGTTGAAATTATATATTCTGTGTCAACAGAAGTACTTTCGGAATACGACACAGAAAGCACATCCGTTGCCAATTCCTTTAGAGCAAATGCACTTCTATTACTTTCTTTAATAGAGAATGCAGATGAAATTCAAGCCACATTGACAGATGGTAGCCGAAAAGTTAGCTTTACCAATGGGCGGGAATGGGCAGTTCATACTGTAGATGGAGATGTGCGCGACTATGCCCAGAGCCCCGAAAAATTACAGGAGCTGATTGATTTCATTGGTGCAGAAACAACCGCTGAGACAGTTGCCACGAAATATTCTATTATGAAGCTTGGCAAAAATGGTGAAGTACTTTCCGAATACTCCTCAAAGAACCAGAAGCTTGCAGAAGCAATCATCATGAATGCCTTGGTGAAATCTTCGGCATGGGAGGGTGTGGATATTACCACCTTGGAGGAATGCTATCGTATTCGGCAGACCCTCCCTGAAACCCAAGAGGTTCATGACTATTATGCCTATCGCCTAAAAGATGGCAGGGCGGTGTTGCAGTTTGGTGCAGTTGGGCGGTATATCATTCTTTCCGATGACCTATACGAAGCTCTCGAAAAATATGTTATATACCAAGATATAGGCGGTAATACACAGGCAGTAAAGACCGAAAATTACAGCCATAGCCTAACCGCCCAGGAACTAAACCAGACTGAGGAAGTAGTCCGAAATTATTTCACCACCGAAGCACCGTATTATGAGGGCATAGTGTCCATTAAGCTTATGGCCGATGATTATCCTTTATATAAAAATACGGGTATCGAGGGTGAATATGAAGCAGGCAACATCATCATCTACAAAGTGCTTACCGGCAGAGATAAAAAAGACCATAACCCTGAACGCTCTGTCAGTGTTGCAAGAGCCTCAAAAGATTCCGCTTGGGAAGTAATTAATCACGGATATTGATGTTCTGCCTCGAAGTTGGAGTAAAGGTAGCAAGAGCCACTACACAAGCTAACGTGTAGTGGCTCTAAGCTCATTATAGGCCCAATATAGTCCAAATATAAATCGGGGCTGTCAAGGTAAACACTCCATCGCTTACCACGATATGTATCGTAACCATAATTGAATGTTGGTATAAAGTGTTTTAAAGCGTCTGGGATAAGGATTTTTTGACAAAGAAAAAGGGCAGGCTGTTACACCTACCCCTACTTTAATTGCTTATTTTAGTAGCCCATTCTTCATTCTTATAAAATATTATGATTGTTCATCCTCTTCATCCTCAATTAATTTTGTAAAAAACTCTAAATATGTACTCCAAGTTTGAGGTGACGAAACAAAAGACATATTATTTATTCTTTCAGCATCTGTAGCATCACACCATATAATTGAAGGTACATTTTCGGTATCCATAACTATTAGACTTTCTGGAGGCTCAGCTAATACTATGAAATGTGCTGGCAGTTTTATAGCGTTTCTAAGTCTAAGAGTCTCTTCTACAATATTAGGGCTAATACCCTCGTATGTGAACGCAAACCCGCTTATTCCTCCAAGTAATCCACCACTGTAAAAGCTAGCTATCTGGCGAAAATCTTCAGGAAGCTTTAATTTAAGAATATTTTCAATTTTACTTAAAACACTTTTATCAACTCCATCATTCGGATATAACTGAGTATATCTTTGCTCTAACTCTTGAATATTTGCCATTGTAAATTCCTCCTTCTAAAATAGAGTTAACGGTTTGTAACACGCCCTTGCCAATATTCACGTGTGTCAATACCAAATTTCTGCCTATCAATTGGGAATTGAGGATTAGGTACATTTTTACCATATTGGCTGTGTAAGATGTCTTGACCATATTTACCAACACCATGGTATCGTGTACTTGCTTCTGCTAAAGCACCTCTTGAATCCTGGCCTAAGTGGTGAAGGGTAGCAAAATTTCCATCATTCAACTGTGGTGCTAGTCCAGCATTAGCAGCTTCTACGTTTGTTTTACCAATAAATCTTTTATCTCCAGCAGTACGTTCCAAATTCCAATTTATATCATTACGTTGGAATACTTCATACGTTTGTTGAGTTCCTTTAGGTCTTGTAGCTGTCCATGATATTGGTTCATCTGCAAACACTTTTCCAGCTTTGAGTTCACTTACTCCCGTACTAACATCCGGCAATCTCATTTGAGTAGCAAATTCATACTGTATACCAAGTTGATCATCAGAATATCTTCCTATATCACCAATTATATCATATGAATTATCAAATTCACGATATGTATCGTAACCATAATTGAATGTATCAGTTACGT
>JAEZRV010000068.1 GCA_023444055.1 Bacillota bacterium | reverse complement strand
AATAACAGACTGCAAACTGAAACTAAAAATGCATCAGAGCAGACAACTGAAATCACAAAATATTGCTATGACAATAACGGCAATACACTCTACAAGGCACTAGAGACTATTTCATCAACAGCAGGAGCAGCAATTACTTTGGAGGCAACAACAGCTGATTCATCTGGTGATGTGACCTTTAACGAATACAATGGCTTTAACCAACTGATAAAAACAGAGACAGGTAGCACGACAGCCGAATACACCTACAACGCAGACGGACTTCGCACCTCAAAGACCGTGGGTGGAGTAAAAACAAACCACGTTTGGGACGGCGACCAAATTGCACTGGAAACAGACGCTTCAGGAAATGTAACAAACAAATATGTAAGAGGAATTAACCTGCTATACGCTGAAAACCCAGCAGGCACAAAGCAATATTATCTATTCAATGGACATGGTGATGTGGTACAATTAACTGGAACAGATGGAATTGTAACCAAGAACTACGATTACGATGCTTTCGGAAATGAGATGAGTCCAGATGCAAGTGATAACAATGTATTTAGGTATTGTGGAGAGTACTTTGACAAGGAAACTGGGACTGTTTATTTGAGGGCTAGGTACTATGACTCTACAATTGGAAGGTTTATTAGTGAAGACTCATATACTGGCGAAGATGCTGACCCGCTGAGTTTGAATTTGTATACGTATTGTTGGAATAATCCTATACTTTATGTAGATTCATCGGGACATTATGTATCAAAATGGGATTACGACCATTGTACTTCTACAGAAATAGGACTACTTGAATATTATAGCCTACAATATACAATATATGAAGCTGCGAATAATTCAAAAGGTATGTCCAAAATACATAATGAATGTGAGAACATTAGAAATAGGCATAGACAAAGTTGGGAAATTGGTACAGGAAATGGTGATACAAAAATTGATTTTACTAAATTTATAGGACCTGAATCTAAATTATCTAATATTGAACCAGAAATGTATGATGCTGTAATGCCTTTTGGTGTTATTGGGTCTAATGTAGTTAATCAAATTATTAAAAAGTGGGGACAAAAAGGATTAGATGCGTTCGTTAAGTCACTTACAAAGGGTATAGTAAGGGGAGAAAAAGAAAATGGAATTAAAAGACTAAAACAAACAATAGAAAAGGCGGGGCAAACATATACACATGAAATTAAAGTTACAAACAAACAATATGGCGATTGGAGAGTATTTGGCTATTTAAATGATGCAAAAGAATGGGTTTGGGATTGGTTTAGAACGGGTTTACACAAATAAGGAGGTAATCAAGTTGATTAGTACAGATGAGTTAAAAAAATGGATATCAAATAATAGAATAGAAGAAAAAGCTACAAATAGCTTTTGGGATTACATTAGGTACTATAAGGAAGAAGAAACTGAAGATTTTGAAAGTGACTTTGGACAGGATTTTAAAGAGGACTATCTTAAAATAATGGTAGACACTATATCACTGTCAATAACTAAAATAGAAAGAACAGTTATTGAATATGTAGTAGTATATATTCCGATAGTATATAATGAAAGCGATATTGGAATGTATAAAGTTATTTTTTCTCTATCAGGAGAAATTGAAGATGAATATATAACCATAGAAGAATCTTGGAAAAAAGCTTGTAAACATTAAGAAAGATAAAAATAAAAGAGATATAGAGTTAGTACTTTTGAATAAACTGCCCGCTACTAATAACGCAACATTACTTCCAGTAGGAAGAGAAATCTAAGACCAAAAAGTCTTGATAGGTTAAGAAATATCTATCAGGACTTTTTTCGGTATTGCTGACTATCCAAAAAATTTAAACCCTCACATGATGTAATGTGTAATAAACTGAACCCAAGAAGTTAGAAATATATAGGCTCAGTTAAACAAATCAATCAATAAGGAATTAGTTAAATTATTTGAACAGCAACGCATGAGTGGTCAGACACTGAAGGCTTGGTGTGCAGAGAATAGTATTAATCTCTCTACAATGTCGGATAGGATTTTATCCAAGTGCATAGAAATAATGCGTGATGACCCGCAGGATAATTAGGGTTTCATCATGTACAAGGTCACACAGTTTCGGCTGATGTGGCTGTCTTTTTGCTTACGTACTATAACCACTAAATATGTAAGAGGAATTAACCTACTATACGCAGAAAACCCAGCAGGCACAAAGCAATACTATCTATTCAATGGACACGGTGATGTGGTACAATTAACTGGAACAGATGGAATTGTAACCAAAAACTACGATTATGATGTATTCGGAAATGAGAAAAATCCAGATGCAAGTGATAACAATGTATTTAGGTATTGTGGAGAGTACTTTGATAAGGAAACTGGGACTATTTATCTAAGGGCTAGATATTACGACCCTGAGATTGGAAGATTTATTAGTGAAGACTCCTACACTGGTAAAGATGCTGACCCGTTGAGTTTGAATTTGTATACTTATTGCCATAATGATGGGGTTAATTATTTTGACCCAAGTGGACATTGGGAATGGAATCAATATGGTGATTTAGGTGCAGGTATGTATGCCCGACTGTGGGATGAAGGAAAAAATATTTTACAGCTGAACCCAGTAAGCGTACTGATGAATTCATATAATCAATGGAAGGCATTGCTTAGTAATGAAATAACTATTTCTGAAATTTACGCAGCAGGATTTGATAGTATTATTAGTGATTATAAATATATTATAAATAGCGAAAACAATTTTATTTCAGCATACTTGCCATTTACTGAAGGTGCTAGTGATGCTCAAGTATACGGAGCTGGGTATCATGTTGCTGGAATAATTATTGATTTGGCCACTGCGGGAATCGCTGTAGATGATATCGTTAAGGCAGTAAAGGCTAATAGAGCGGCTATAAAAGCAGGTAGCAAGAGTGTAGGAAAAGCATTTGATCCTAAAGGTGCAACTGTTCAAGAAGGAGTTAATCCAAATACTTTAAAGCCAGGGAAAAATTTAGATACATTAGATCCTAAAAGACAGAAGGATGCAGTCAAATATGCAGGAGATAAACCCATTATTGTAGATAGAAATGGCAATGTATTAGATGGTCATCATCGTCTTAACGACGCTATAAAAAATGGTAGAGCAGTTGATATTCAGATTGGTTATTAGGAGGTTTAGAATGAACGAAAAGAGCAGAAATATTTTATGTTTTATGCTAGGATTTCAACGAATTTTCATATTTATCCGTTCTCAAATAAGAAGTTCATACAACGTAAGCTTACTTGAAAAGATTAACACATATTCTTTATTACTAATAGGTAAAAGTGAAATTAGATTTGATATGTTTAAAATAGAAACGATTAGTATAGTTAATGGAGATACAGAAATAGAAGATTTTTTTAATAAGGCTTTGAATGTCGATTGCAGTAATTATAGTATAAATAATTTAAAAGAAATCATGAGGTATTTATATGTCCTAAGCGATACAGCTTTGGAAATATGTAAGCAACTTAAAGAAGGGCAGTTTGAAAGGGCGTATGATTTAGTTGATGCTATTCACTGTTTACCAGAAGCAATACTAACTAAAAAAAATTGGAACTCTAAAGTATTTTGGAATACATACATTAGACCATATCGAGAAAAGTGGGATAGTGATTTTCTTAATATTAGGGAAAAAGAGTTAGTAAATCATTACAGTAGACTTTTTTGGAAATAATACTATTAAACAATGCCAAAATAGCGGTAAGTTAAACCTACCACCGCAATATAATCCTCCAAACCTGATATTCCTAAAACCGAATATTAGGTTTGGAGATTTTTATTACTATAGATTCAGCTTCAATAAAAAGTAAAGACTTGAAAATGCCGTTAAACTCACTAATCACAAAGGATTAGCTTACACACTAGTAAGCGCTGGAACAAACACCGTGGTGTAAAATCCCTCCAAACTTGATATTCTTAAAAAAGTCAATTACTATTTGTCTGAAATGCGATAATTTGTGTTTTGATGTTAACCGTAATTAACTCTATGAATACCAGTTTGGAGTGATTTCTTTATTGGCTAACCGTATGTCGAAGGCATCAAAGATGCTGATGGAAACCTTATAGACGCTAAGTCTGGAAATAATGCTGGTGTAATAGATGAAAATTACACTTACAACTTAATGGGCAGATAGAAAAAACTGACGGACAGGGCAATATAGAGGTTTTGCGTATATTTGACAATATCGGAAGAACAACCTGTGAGACATATGCTGATAATACCTATAAAACTTGGCTATACGATGACCAGGAAAACAGCATAGTATTTACCGATGAAAAAGGAAACAAAACCCAATATAACTATGATGGTTTCGGTAATATTATAAGTATAAAAGAGTTAACTGGTAATCAAGAACTATCTACCTATGAATATGATTCGAAACTTCAACTAAAAAAGGAGACAAGTAATAATTACAAAACTATTACAAACTACACATATAAGCTTGACGGTAGGGTAGCAGGAAAAGAGGTCAAGGACAATACAGGTACAATACTGTACTTGGAAACCATTAACTATGAAGATGCATACAATGGCGGAGACGGCGTTTTGTATAACAAGACTGCAAAAACAGTTTTAGGCGATGCGAACTCACCATCAATAACTACTGTTGAGTATACAAACAAGTTCGGTCAAGTTGTAAAATCTGGTATGATTCAAAGTGGTCAAGAATTTTTGAATACCTTTAAGTATGATTATCTTGGAAATAAAACAGAGGAAAAGTCAGCAAGGGCATATGATGAAAATTGGAGTCAGTCCTATACAACAAAGTACGAATATAATTATCAAGGCAAGGTAGTAAAGCAATATAACATTAATGGTGATTACATAACCAGCAATTATGATGCACTGGGAAGATTGAAGAGTTTAACTGATATTAAAGGAAACAAGAATAGAGAAA
>JAEZRV010000035.1 GCA_023444055.1 Bacillota bacterium | reverse complement strand
CTTTCAATCTTGCAAAAGCAGTATTGTTATGGCTAATATTTTCTACTAACCTTTTTTCCGAAAAGATAGGGTTATCCGTATCTCTTCTTTTGTTGCGCAAAATTTAAGTTTTTATTTCACACTTTCTCATATCATTTCTAATAATGTGTGTTGCCCTGTAAAAATGCTTTTGGTAGTATAGATTTTTTCAATAAGTCCACTACCTATTAACTCACCTTTTAGAATAGAATTTTCGCAATGTGAGATATATAAATATATTTTATCTGCACCCAGCTCTTTAAGTTTCTTTGCTGAATGAAGGAATGTGCCGCCAAAACTTGAAATATCATCTACAATCAATACATTAAATGGTATTGAAGGTATTGCTCCCTGAACATCTAAACCCAAGATTTTGCCTGTACTCCACTCACGCTTCTTAATACCGAAAGCACATGGGAAGTGCAGTAACTCTGAATACCTTTTGCAGCTACCTTCGTCGGGATAAAATATTATATCACTATCAGGATTAAGCAAAGTTTTTGTCAGCTTAGTAATAATAGGGGATATATCTTCTGAAACTACGTTGTTCAGTAGCGCCAATGAAACATTTGAGTGTGCATCACGGACAATAACCTTATCAAATTGCAGAGAGTTTATGAAATTGCAAAAATATTTCAATGTGAATACCTCATGCTCATTCTTAACTCTATCCATTCTGGCATGTGGAATATATGGCATTTTGAGAGTGATATGCTTTGCTAAGTACCGCTCCCTTAGATGCATTGTGATAAAATATAGTATCATTTCCTCATCTTTTTCAAACAGCCACTCAATCGTCACTTCTTGATTATCAACAGACAAATTCAGTCTTAATGTTTCGTCAGGAAAGCGATTGATTTCAAGTGGTTCTCCGTTAATTCTAAACATATTCTCAGCTCCTATCCGTTAACAAGATTGATTTGGCACATTTTCATAGTAAGTAATGCTGCTTTGTGACTTTCAACTGTAACTCCTGCACAGCACCCTGCGTCTACAGTAACTTTCATTTCCGGAAAACGAGCTTTTAGAATAAGTGCATTTGAAACAACACAAATATCTGTGCAAAGCCCGCAAAGCTCGATTTCATCAAAATCATAGGATATATTGGCAATATGCTCTGCCAGTTCAAGTGAGCCAAAAGAAGTTTTGTCAAAAATCTCACAACCGGATATATCAAGCTCAGCGGCAATTTCATGCCCCTCGGTTCCGAAAATACAATGTTCCACAGGTAAATATTTACCTTCCTGCGTGTTCAGATAATTGTTGTTATGAGTATCACGAGTAAAAATGACTTTTTCATTTGCTTTTTTAGATTCTTCAATTTTTGACTTGACAGCAGGTACTATTGCTTGAGCATCAGGTGAACCAAGTGCTCCTTTGATAAAATCATTTTGCATGTCGACAACAACGAGTAGTTTTTTCATAACATATACCCCCTATTTTTTATATAATTTGCTTTGTGAATAGTTTTGCAGGTCGATGTCCTTTGTCACCGGTATAATGTCCTGTTTCCTGTACCAAATCTGCAATTTTTCTCCGAAAGTTCGCCGCTGTATCTTTTTTGTCCAAAATTGTTTCATAGATGTTTTGCATCTGAGTTAAAGTAAATTCATTAGGTAACAAGTTAAAAGCTATGTCGCTGTACAATATCTTGGATTGCAGCCTTTCCAATGCCTTCATAATGATATAATAATGGTCAAACCCAAAATCCTGCTCAGAAAGCAAAAGACCTTCATTATAAAAACTCAGCTGTTCTCCACTAAAAGCTACCTCAAACCATTGATTTCCATTGATCCTATTTGATTCTTCTTCTTTCATTAAGCCAAGATATGTGATTGAAATAACTCTTGCACGAGGATCCCTGTCTATATTACAAAATGTATAAAGCTGTTCGAGATAGCATTCTTTTACCTGTGTTTTATCAGCAAGCTTTCGCTTTATATTGTCTTCTGGCATTTCCTCAATACTTAAAAAACCACCTGGTAAGCACCACTTGTTTTTAAAAGGTTCATCTGTTCTCTGATAAAGCAAGATACTTAATTTTGTCGTTGGCAACTTTCTATAGCTATCGGGTTCTTCGGTTTTTACAGTAAAAACAGCCGCGTCGGTACATACATATGGGTGTTCATAAGCAAAAATTGAATCCAAGATATTCCCTCCAAAATTGATATTACCTATTTGTTATTATCATTATAATAATATCATTAAGATTTGTCAATAGAAAACAAAAAAAGTTCCTTAATCTGTGTACTGCGTACATAGTGTTGGCTTACAGTCATGACCACACGTAGATCGTGTGGCATTCGTTACACAAAAATAGTTAAAAGACTGAATAAGTATATTCAACCTTTTAACTAAGGAATCCTATCAGAAGGATTATTGGCATTTAAATTTTGTGCTCACATACTACCCAAGTCAATTATTCTTTTTTTCTTCAAGAGAAAATGTTACTTGCCAATTTCCCTCTGTAAACAATCCACTCGTAACAAAGGTTCCATAAAGTGAGTATTTACCAATTTCTGATTGAGGAATGTCAAATACATATTCGTCATAATGAACTGTGCAGTCACCATTCTCACTAAAACTAACTTTATAAATACATTGGGTTTTATTTCCGCTCTTATCCCTAAGGAAAAAGTATCCATGGTTATCCTTAGTCAAATTATTTACAACAGACGTTTGAATATGAAGCATATCGTCTACATATCCAATGCCTGTAAAGTCAATTCCTTCGACCGGAAATTTCATGGGAGCAGAAGGAGCAATAACTTTAGCTTTACATTCATAATTAGGAAAATATTCTTTGTATTTACGACCTCCCCCACCACCAGAAGAAACTTGCTTTGTAGATGGTGAATCATTAATATTAGTTAAATCTACTGCTATCGGTATCTCATTATATATATGTTTATCACTGATAAATTCTTTAACAGAAAAAGTTATTTTATCACCAACGATTTTTTCGTTGCCCCACTCTGTTATAGATATAAGAAAAGTTGCTGTTCTTGTTGCCTCGTCATAACCCACAAGCTGGCAGGTCGCTGAGCTGTCAAACGGACGATTGATAGAATAGCTCTCATAAAGGTCTGTCGTTTCATCAATACGATTTCCGATAAGGTCTTGCATTGTGATATAAATTTCAGCTATGTTATCATGAATATATGCTGATACAACTTCCATTTTGATACCATTATCCTCATAGGATTTTTTTATAGGCATAAAAAATTGTGCAACTGTAGGAGAGACAAAACACATGAGTTCATAAACAGCAGGTACATTGGCAGCAAGTACAGGGGTTACAGTCAAAACAAGTACTAAAAGCATTGCCAAAATTGTAATAGGTTTACGGAAAAAAATTTTTGCTTTATTTGTTTCTCTTTTATTCTCGTCTATTGAGCGAATAATTTTATCTACAAGCTCCTGCTCGGGAGAAATCTGTTCGTTCATACTATGATATTTTTCTCTAAACATCATAATCCTCCTTTAAAATTTCTTTCAGCTTATATCTTGCACGTGTAATCTGCGTTCTGGTAGTAGATAGTTTTTGATTTAAAATTTTACTAATCTCCTCTATACTCAAGTCCTCATAATAAAACAGGTGTACTACTGTTCTATACTTCATGGGCAGTTTTTGAAGTTCATAGTGAAGATTGGTTTCTTCCTTCATTTCAAAAACAATGTTATCCTCTAATAGTGCTATTTTACTATGCCAAGGTGATATCCACATTTTTTTGCAACAGTTAATAGTAACGCGAATAAACCACGCTTTTTTATGCTCCTCTGTTTCAAACTGAGGTTTCTTTCTTATATATCGAATAAAGACTTCTTGATAAATATCATCAGCGTTACTTTTATTTCTTGTATGTGAAAAGGCCAATCTATAAACCATATTTGAATATGCTTTTATAACATTTTCCAAACAACCATCCGTACGCAATGGTTTTTGCTCCATAAGTTCAAACCCTCCTTTCACTATGAATACCCTCTGGCAGGTCAAAAAGCTACACTAAAATTGAAAAACATATAAAAATTGCCACCAAATGGTGACCAGTAAAATCTTTACTTAATATTTTTATACTTAATCATTTTTATTATAATGTATTTTCTATAGTTATGGTTGTATTAAGTAGACTGGTTTAATCCTTCTATTGAACATAAACATCTCATTTTTACTATTGACTATGCTCTAAAAAACATTGTATAAGCCACGCTGTACCATTTCTCATGGGAAGTTTCCCTTGAGCAGATGTTTTTACATCTGAAAATTATACTTTTTCCCACGGATTTCCCTTGAGATTTTTAAAGTTCGTATATTTGTATTTCTATGATAGTCTTAAAAATACGAATATAAGGTTAAAATCTTTTGAACATAAAAATGCCCTTGACGGTTGTTTTACCAACTGCCAAGGGCTCCTTTACTTAGTTATATAATTATTCACCAAAATATCTCTTCAAAAGCCCTCTAAAACCTGCACCATGCTTTGCTTCTTCATGAGACTTTTTATAGTAAAGCATGCTTCTAATAGATATTTCGCTTGCATTCTTATTTTTAAAAGTGATTTTTCACGCGTTTCTCCCCAAAATTGTTTCCCACATTTAATATACCAGTCTAGTATCTCATTTCATTGTCAAGTATATGAAGAAAAAGAAACATTACTTAATTATCCTTCCAGAATCTCTACCTTATATAATCAACAATCTCATTTAAGTCTTCTTCAAATTTGGGAATGTATCTTAATGAAAACTTACTTTCTATCATTAATTCTCTCCCTTACTCTTGAAAAGACTTCTTCATGCGTATACCTGACATCGTTTTCTTCAGCCACCCTATCAGCTTCGTCTAGTTTAAGTTCTACCTCATCAGTCAATTCAGAATACTTTTCAAGACTTAACACAACCATTGACCCATAGCCGTTTTTTGTAAGAAAAACTGGATTATTCTCTTTAACAACGATTTCTTCAATCTCAGGGAACTTATTCCTTAAATCTGAAACTGGTCTTATTTGAATCATAATCACCACTCTGTTTAATATATTATCAAAATTATATCTCAATTTTATCTTTATTTCAATTTCTTATACAATTTCTCAAATAGAAAGTATACACTTTTTAGTTACTAGTTAAAAATTTATATCAATCAAAACTAAATACAATCAAAAAAAAATACAACCCCCACCATCAGTTCCGTGAACTCAGGCCGAAAGCCTTTAGATTCAACAATCTACCGATGCCAAAGGTTGCATTTTAATAAATCCATATTTATATATTTCCTCATATGATTTTATATTATTCCTCTATCTTATAATATATCCCATAAAAGATGCATCAATATTCCTAGCGTAAGTGTCTTTGTTTTTTAAGCCATATTGAACTATATCTCCCTTGAACCTATTTACTGCATGCTATATAACTCCTCATAATTGTTATAGGTTAATAATTTGGCTGTGCCTTATTCCGTAATGATTATCTTGCCGATAAAAATCATTGTATCCTTTGGTCTTATCTTGCCTGTCGATATTCCTTCTTGCTTTTTTAGTTTTTTGTTGTTGCAATGCGAATAATTGTACAAATTCTTCTTGGGTTAATTTTCTCTCCATTATTTTTCCTCCCTTTTAGAAATTTTGGATAATAAAAAAACAGACCATGTTTGATCTGCTTTCTGCTAATCTGATTATTATATTTTTATATTCCAAATTTACTTATCTAATTCTTTAATTTTCTCTTTTAGAGCTTTATAATTTATAACTTCCTTTGTTTCAACTGATTCAATTTCAATGGATTCATCTGCAGAATCATATTCGTTTAAACTATCGGATTTCAATGATGATGCAGATTTCGTTTTGTTATTTTCTGAGTCACTATTTTTATGTTTAACTTTGTTAAGGCCTTGACCATAACTTGTTAACCTATATTTATCTGTACCATTCTTATTTAAAAATAATACGTATTCTCTTCCTTCTTCAAAATTTTTATTTCCACTACCCATTAAACCTATTTCAAATTCATTGCTTACAGAACCTTTCAACTTTTCAACTGGTTTCATTTTATATGTTGTTACAGATCCTTTAACTGTAACTTCTTTTCCTTCACTATTTGTCGTCTTAGCAGACACTCTTTTTGTTTCTTTTTCTCCACTATATACACATCTAACTACTAAATCAGATTTCTTTATTAATTCATCCTGACTATAGTATTCTTCACTATAGTTTACTTCAGAATTTCCACTTGATTTACCAACTAAATCGGTATTATATACATATATAGTAGAAAACAAAGCTATTGCTACCGCCCCACAAACTCCAATAATAACTTTTCCTTTCATATTTACCTCCATTTCAAATTATATATTAATATATCTATTCTATTCTTGATGCAGAAGCTTTTACACCATTAATGTCATCGCTTTCTAGTGTCCTCCAACAATATGTAAGATTATTCCCCAACACATCATAAACATCAGGATACATCGTTTGATAATATGAAGGTGAAGTATTTCCTGGTGATCCACCTCCAGGAATTGTACTGTTGTGACCTAACCCAGCTGCATGACCAAATTCATGAGTAAACACTCCCTGACGATCCAAAAAACTTTGATCGTCACCACAATCCCAATTCTTAGTGCTATTTAAAATAATGTCAAATTTATTATAATTATTATTTTGATCCGTCCAACAATATCCTGCTGCCGAAGTCGGTATAAAATACACAAAACTTAACTCGCTAAAATTCAAAACAGCTACATCAGAATAGGAATCCTCAAAATCAAAATCTCTATCATTCTCAGTAATCCCCCCTATTCTAGTAAAAGCTATTCCATTAGTAACAGAATTCCATGTGAGTCTAGCATTATCTGCCGCTGAGCGCTCTGCTACAGATAGAGCATAAGTGTAATAGTTGAAATTTTTAGTAGTTGGCCTAGTACGTGTAAACGTATAAGCGAAAACACTACTACTCAATAAAATAAGTAGCAAAGTAATAGCAATACCAATCTTAATTTTTTTCTTTTTCATAGGTATCCTCCAAAGATGTAATATAGTAATTGCAAATATTTAAATTATATAATATCTTACTATATTTTCATTTATTTTACAAATATCTCTTTACATATTTATTAAAAGAGATACGTAGGGCTACTTTTACATTTCCATATTCTCATCCTCATCTAGCTCAACAACATCATTACTTTCTTCAACACCTCCTTTTTCAACCGTTGATTCATCCCCTATCACCTCATCCTCAATGTTTTTCCTATGCGCTTCGTTCTATAAAACACAATGTAACCTTACTCCTTACTATATTACACGTCATTTGTGGGAATAATTCCGATTTATGAAATGAAATCGATGAATTTCCCACTGTTTTACCACCAAAACTAAATATATATTTTAATAAACAAAAACACAAAAAAATACAATTCCCAAAATCAGTTCCGTGAACTAAAGCTGTACGCCTTATTTTTCAACGGTTTGCTGATAATGAGAATTGTATTTTCATATCTTTTTGTGTTTTTTATTCACCAAAATATCTCTTCAAAAGTCCTCTAAACCCTGCTCCATGTCTTGCTTCGTCCTTACACATTTCGTGAACTGTGTCATGGATTGCATCATAGTTGAGCTGTTTTGCTTTTGTTGCAAGGTCTTTCTTTCCTTGACATGCGCCATGCTCTGCTTCTGCTCTCAATTGAAGGTTCTTCTTTGTATCTGGGTAAACAACCTCTCCGAGAAGCTCTGCAAACTTAGCAGCATGTTCAGCCTCTTCCCAAGCAGCAAGCTTGTAGAAAGCACCGATTTCTGGATATCCTTCACGTTCTGCCTGTCTTGCCATAGCGAGGTACATTCCTACTTCTGTACATTCACCCATAAAGTTTGCTCTCAAACCTTCTAATACTTCTGCATCAACACCCTGTGCAACACCTATTCTATGCTCATCTGCAAAAGCTGTTGAAGCTTCTTTCTGCTCAACGAATTTTTCCTTTGGAGCTTTGCACTGAGGGCAATTATCTGGAGCTGTATCTCCTGTATGAACATAACCACAAACTGAACAAACAAATTTTTTCATAATCACTAAATCCTCCTGTAATGTATAATAATTTTTAATTGTTTAATGTTTTTATTAACCGCTCATCAAATATTTCAGCGGCGACAATTATATATATACCACAGAAGATAAGTCTAAAACAATTTATTTTATTTATATTACTCAACTTTCCCACATTCATTTTGAAGGCTCTAATGCACTAACTAAACAACACCGTCAACAAATGAATAGCAAGCCCCGCAAGCCCACCTATTACAGTACCGTTAATTCTAATATACTGTAGATCAGCACCAACCTGTACTTCAATCTTTTCAACCATGCTCTTAGTTTCCCAGCTCTCCATTGTATCGTATATGAGGTCACCCACCTTATTTCCATATTGAGAAACAATACCTTCAATGGCATCAATTATTGCGCTATCTACGCTCTGTTGAAGTTTATTATTCTCTGAAATCCCTCTAACAAGCTTGTCCAGAATAGAGCTAACGCTTTCGGTTAATCTCTCTTCATCTGCCATAATAGTGTTTTTATATTCAATCACTACATCAACTATCTTATTCTGAAGCTCACCGTATAGTTGAGAATTAATAATCTGCTTTTTCAGAAGCTCTCCTTTGTTAATAAGCTCCTGAGAATATTTCATATTATCAAGAAGCTTTGGCAAAGCTGATATCAACAGTTTATTTACTTCGACATCCTCATTTGTATCAATTTCATCAACCTGTGTATACAAGAATTCTAATATTTTTTTATAGATAATATCACCGATAAACGGCATAACTAAGGTCTTATTTATTCCACCTAAAACAGCCATTGTTTTTTCTTTATTCTCTCCAACAAAGTTATATGTAGAATTTAAAAGACCTTTAACAATAGGCTTATGATAGCCAGCATCCAATACAGGCTTTAAAACATCTGCCAGAGTAGGATATAGTTCTAAAGCATCTATTTTTTTGCCCACCTGTTGCTTCATATACTCCTCCATCTTAGTATCATCAACAATTGAATTAACTAAGTCTGGGAGCTTGTTTGAAACTGCCTTCGCAATTGTTTCGTTGTTTTGCTGAATATAATCCGATATCTTTTCTGAAATATTCACCGTGTCCAGCTTTGCCTTAATAATTTCAGGGGTAAAGAAATTTGATACTACAAAGTTGGATAACGCCTTCGCTATTCTTTGCTTATTATTCTTGATAATTGCAGTATGGGGTATTTTTATACCTAAAGGATACCTAAATAATGCAACAACTGCAAACCAATCCGCAAGTGCCCCAACCATTGAAGCCTCAGCAAATGCCACAATTGATGAAAATAGTAGCCCTCTATCCTCATATCTCTTAAATATTATAAAAACAATAGCCATAAACGCTAGCAAGGACGTTGCAATAATTCTCATAGTCCTTAACTTTTTTCTTAGCTTCTCTTCTTCATTTTTGTAACTATTTGTATCCATTTTTCATCAGTGCTCCATAAATATACTAATTTTCACTATTCTATAAAAATTTTATTAATTTTCCTTACTGCTTTGTATATTATTTCAAATTCAGCTGGCTCTGTCCAACCTACCCAATCTGCTAACTAAGCTCATTCCGCTGGCTCTGCCAATTCTGCAGATGCTTCCGTATCTTCTAAATCTTCTGATTCATCTAGTTTTTCCAGTTCATCTAGTTCTACAGTTTCTTCTAGCTTATCTAGTTCAACTAATTCGTCAAGTTCCTCAGCTTCTTCAAGCTGACTTATCTTGGACTTTGTAGCTGATTCTGCGCTGTGAGCTACTTTATCAGACTTGTCTTCTTTATTTGTTTTACCTGCTTTATTTTTTTTATCAGTTTTACCCGATTTAACTGCTTTATCGGTTTTACCTGTTTTACTCGATTTGTCGGGTTTATCTATTTTGTCAGTCTTACCTAGTCTATCGGTTTTATCTGCTCTATTTTGACCTCCTGTTTCTTCATCCTTTACAGCCTCTGGCAATTCAACTGATGTTTCATCCATAAACAAGCTTTTTTCTATCTCATTTAAAACTTCATCTTTTCCAGTTCTATTTTCTGATGAAAAAGGTATAACTTTTGTTGATTTATCTAACTGAAGCACTTTCCTAATATCATTGATCCTTACATTTGTTTGTGACCTAGATATTTTATCTGACTTTGTGGCAACAATTAAGGCATTCATTCCAAAGCCCTTTATCCATTGATGCATAACAATATCATCCTTACTAGGAGAATGTCTGATATCAACAAGCATTATTACAAGCTTAAGATGATTTTGTTTTCTAGTATACAAGTATCTCTCTATGATATTCTCCCAAGAAGCCTTCATATCTTTAGATACATTTGCAAATCCGTATCCAGGCAAATCCACTAGGTAGAAATTATTATTAACATTGTAAAAATTAATTTGTCTGGTTTTGCCGGGAGTTTGACCAACTCTGGCAAGGTTTTTTCTATTTAGTAATGTATTTATTATTGATGATTTACCAACATTTGATCGCCCAACAAAAGCTACCTCTGGAAACCCTGTAACTGGGTATTGGTTTGGCTTTACTGCTGTAATTTCATGTTCTGCATTTTTAATTATCATATTGCTGTTCCTCTCATTTATTTAAATAATGTTATATCTTGGTGTTGTTAAAAGGTTCTCGATTAATAGAACATTGGCGATAAAACCTTTAAAACCCACTAGGCTATTAAACCCATGCTAGACTTCAAAAATAAGTTTTTATACAATTTTATATAATATATGTTGCCAACTTTCAAACAAAATATTTTAACATTAATTTTTATACTAATTTGCATTTAAAAATGTGGTATCACATTTGTAAATACAAAACAGTATTATTATATGCGATAAATTATAACATAAATATGCATAAAAAAAGCATTGATTTTTAGTCAATGCCTAATCTTTTAGCAAATATTATCTTTGGCACTTATCGTACGGAATACCTTCTGCTTTAGGAGCTCTTGAAGTTTTAGATGTAAATGCAAGAACAACCATAGTTGCAATATAAGGAAGCATTTTGTAAAATGTTTGATTTATATTCAAAGCATCTAGGAATGGAATTAAAGAAACGGAATACGCCACAGTACGAAGGAATGCAAAGAACAATGCCGCAAAGAATATTTTAATTGGCTTCCATTGTCCGAATATCATTACAGCCAATGCCAAAAATCCAAAGCCCGCAACGCCTGTGTGACCATTAGTATTGCCATTCATAACACCTACCGCATAAAAAAATCCTCCCATACCGCCTAGTATCCCAGATATACCAACACCTGCATGGCGCATAAAATATACATTTATACCAACCGAGTCAGCTGCATGAGGATGCTCGCCACATGCACGAAGCCGCAAGCCAAACTTCGTTTTGTAAAAAACAACAGTTGAAATAACAAGTATTAGAATTCCTATATAAACAGTAACATAGGTATTCTGAAAAAACATTTTACCTATAACAGGCACATCGCTTAGCATTGGAACTTCTTTAATATAGAAATTTACTTCTGTTGTAATACCATCACTATTAAAAAACATTTTTGAAAACAAAAGTATAATGGCAGGAATGAGCATATTAAGTGCGGTTCCACTTATAGTCTGATCCGCCTTCAAATTTACAGCTGCTACTGACAGCAACAATGAATAAATAAATCCTCCAACTGCTGCAACCACCATTCCAAGAAGCAAAATTACCTGTTCATTCAAAACTGTACCCTGTATAAAATAAACAGATAAACAGCCAAAAAAAGCTCCAAACAACATAATACCTTCGAGTGCTATATTAATTACCCCACTGCGCTCACTAAACATACCACCCAACGCCACCAATAGTAAAGGGATGGCAACTGGCAGTGTGCTTTGAATCAAATAATACAATGTATCCATCACGCATCCCCCTTTCTATTACTACTTTTGTTAATATCCGCTCCAGAATCACTATCCAACAATGTTTTCACAGTTCTATTGTTGCGATGTCTTTTAAATATCTTTGTAAATGTTTCATTCATAAGCATTGCAAACGCTGAAAAGTAAATAGTAACCGCAATTACCACATCAATAATTTCTGGCTTATAACCGCACAAGCTTGCCAGTGTTCCACCACGTTGAATGTACGAAACAAACAATGCTGAAAATATAATGCCAATAGGGTTTGAGCTTCCAAGAAGTGCTACAGCAATACCGTTAAATCCATTTGCAGCAATAACACTTACTGGTTCATAAGTCATGCTACTGCCTGAAATAGTTGATGGTGCCAATATTGCAAATGCTCCTCCAAGTCCTGCCATAGCACCAGCAATAGCCATCGTAAGTATAATGTTTCTCTTTTCATTCATACCGGCATAAATACTTGCATGTTTGTTATGCCCTGTGGCTTTAAGTTCATATCCGAAAATAGTCTTATTCAATATAAAATATAGGATTATTGCAAATGCGATCCCAATAAATATTGATACGTTCACACCAGAGTTTTTAATCCCCAAAGTAGGTATTTGCGCTGAATCAGGAAGATATGCTGTTCTTGTTTTAGATGAAACATACATAGTAGCGTTTCCTTGTACAAGCATATCAACCAGATACATTCCTATATAATTAAACATAATTGAAGTAATAACCTCGTTTACATTCAACAAAGCTTTTAAAATACCCGGTATTACCCCCCAAATCAAACCACCAATCATTCCTGCAATTATGCAAGCTATCCAGTGTATACTATCAGGCAAGTCCCACATAAAACCCACATATAGAGCTAAAAACATGCCCATTGTATACTGACCCGAAGCACCGATGTTAAACAAACCCATTTTGAATGCAAAGCCTACCGCCAGTCCTGTCATTAAAATAGGTGTTGCAAAATAAAATACATCTCCTATTCTATTTAGTCCACCTAGCAATACCGTTTGAAAGCCTGCAATTGAGTTAGCAGGACTTGCTATAAGCATAATAATAAATCCAAAAATAAGACCCATAAAAATAGCAAGTAACGCCGCCGTAAATGCTGAAAAGCCTTTGCTATCTTTAATTCTCTTTATATTAAAAACTTTTGAGGAAGAAACAGTGTTATTATGCATTTTCAATCTCCTTTGCCGTATTACGTTTTGCACCGGACATGTAAAGACCAAGCTCTTGAACTGTAATTTCGTTTGGACGCAAGTCTCCCACTATTTCACCTTCATACATTACAAGAATACGATCACTTACATTCATAACCTCTTCAAGTTCGAGAGACACCAGCAATACCGCCTTGCCGGCATTACGTCTTTCTACAAGCTGTTTATGAATAAATTCAATAGCCCCTACATCAAGACCTCTAGTGGGCTGAACTGCAACAAGCAATTCATGCTCTTTGTCAATTTCACGAGCTATAATTGCTTTTTGTTGGTTTCCGCCTGACATGCTTCTGGTAATTGTAATTGAACCTTGTCCGCTTCGCACATCATATTGTTCTATTAGTTTTTCAGCATATGTACGTACTTCATTTTTCTTTATAATTTTAAAATGTTGAAATTCTGGTTTCCAATAACTCTGCAATACAAGATTATCTTCTAATGTATAATCAAGTACCAGACCGTGCTTGTGTCTATCCTCCGGTATATGACTCATACCGGCTTTTGAACGAGCGCGAACTTTTGCTTTTGTGATATTCGTACCACAAAGGGTTATTACTCCACTAGATACCTTTTCAAGACCGGTAAGTGCTGAAACAAATTCTGTCTGTCCATTTCCTTCAATACCTGCAAGGCATACAATTTCACCTGCTCTAACATCAAAAGAAACATTCTTGACTGCATTGCTTCTATTAGCCTTAGAGGGAACTGTCACATTTTTGACAGAAAGAACGACATCACCTGGTTTTACATCTTTTTTATCAACCTTAAAGGTAATATCTCGACCTACCATCATCCTCGAAAGTTCTTCCTTAGTGGTATCTTTAATTGAAACTGTTCCTATGTATTTACCCTTACGCAATACTGTACAGCGATCTGCTACAGCCATAATCTCATTTAATTTGTGAGTTATAAAAAGAATAGACTTACCTTCCTTTGCGAATCCTCGCATTATTGACATAAGCTCATCTATTTCCTGGGGAGTTAAGACTGCAGTTGGCTCGTCAAAAATTAAAATTTCATTTTCTCGATATAGCATTTTTAGTATTTCAACGCGTTGCTGCATTCCAACTGAAATTTTCTCAATTAAAGCATCCGGAGTAACTTTTAATCCATATTTCTCACTAAGCTCAAAAATCTTTTCTCTAGCAGCTTTTCTCTGCAAGAAGCCCATTTTATTTGGCTCAATTCCTAATATGATATTATCTAAAACTGTAAAATTTTCTACCAGCTTGAAGTGCTGATGAACCATACCAATACCTAAATCATTTGCATCATTTGGATTACTTATTTTTATAGTCTTACCATTCTTTTTTATTTCACCTTTTTCAGCCTGATATAAACCAAATAATACACTCATAAGAGTAGACTTCCCTGCACCATTTTCTCCTAGCAGAGCATGAATTTCGCCCTTCTTTAATCGCAGTGTAATATCATCATTTGCAATAATTCCAGGGAATTCTTTGGTAATATTAAGCATTTCAATAATGTATTCTTCCATATTCCCCTCTATCATAAAAAATTTAGTAAACTCTCAACTTTCCAAAATAAAAAGTTATTGGTGCTCAAACTTATCAATGGTTTGTTGCCAAAATAATTGCAAGAATTAGTAGTGGTTCATGCAATTATTTCTAACACAACTTTCCCAATGAAAAGAATATCCATGCTGAAGTTTACAAATGTTTATTACAAAGTAAACCACTTATTTTATGCAATTATCTAACTTTTCATTTGATAAGGTTTGAGCACCTACATTTTTCAGCCGGATAAGTTGAGTAATAAAAATACTTTAGCTTGAGGTAACTTAATTCCATATATTTAAGGGAAAGGCTATTGCCTTTCCCCTAATTATGCACTTAGCATTCTCTAATACTAATATTTATTATCTTACCGTAACAGTCACCTTTTTAAGATTAAGATTTGTAATAAGTTCTTCAGCTGTCGCAATTCCTTTAGAATCAGCAACTTTAATTGTACGAGTAATCTTTACTGAACCATCAGTAAGTGTTTTAAAGACCTGGTCATAATCTGCTTTTGAGAAAGACTTAAATCTGTCAAAAGCATTAGCCTTTTCATCACCAATAACTACTGTAGGAAGACCAACACTGTTGTTAGAAGCATTCAAATATGTAGTTTTACCTGCAAATTTTGACCAGCTGTCGTTTTTGTAAATAGCCTCAAGAACCTGCTTTACAGAACCACCAAGACTTTTCATTGCAGATGTGATAACTGTATCGCTATCATATCTTTGGTCAGTATCTACACCTATAACCTTTTTACCTGCTTCAGAAGCAGCAGCCATGACACTCTTACCTACTGAGCCACCGCAGGCAAAAATCACTTCAGCGCCTTCCTGATACATTGTTTTTGCTGTGGCTTTATTGGTATCAGTTTCAGCGAAATCTCCTGTATAGTGATATGTTACTGAAATTGCTCCATCTGCAAGTCCCAATTTTGTAGCAGCAGCCTCAGCTCCTTGCAAATATCCATAACCGTACGCTTGAACAGCAGGAACAGACATACCTCCCATAAAGCCAAGCTTCTTAAATCCATCAGCAACTGCAGCATAACCAGCAAGATATCCTGGTTCTTCTTCAGAGTACTTAACACATGCTACATTTTCTTTTGCATCTACTTCAGAACTATTAGGTGCATGTGGTTCTCCATCTAAAAGTATGAATTTAACATCAGTATGCTTTGTCTGAGCCTCATAGATTGGAACTTCGAATAGAAAACCAGGTGTTACAATGACCTTTGCACCACCAGTGACAGCTAAATCAATAGCTGCAAGATAGCCTGCATCAGAAGCTTCTTCAGGCTTATAATACTTGTGAGTGATATTGTTTGCCTTAGCAAATTCAACTACGCCTTCCCATGAGCCCTGATTAAAGGATTTATCATCTATATTTCCTTTATCAGTAATAAGTGCAATTTCAAATTCACCGCCAGCTACACCACCACAACCTGCTAACATAGTACAAATTAATGTTAGAAACAGCACTATTGCTAGTATTTTTTTCATAATCAATTCCTCCTGTTATTTTAGGTAAATTTTAACTATGATTATTCTACCATTGTTCCCATCAAATATAAATACCTAATAACAGAGTAATTTTTTAGTCTATATCTATATTTGATCCATTTATTTTCCTTATAGTAGTATCTAATTCATTTAGTAACTTGGTTATTTTATTATATTCAACAGGTCTTTTAATTTTAAGAGTAGTTGTTTTAACTAAATCTTCATAACTGATAACAAAATATCTAATTGTTTTATACTGAGGCAATTCTTGATTTATCTTTTTTATTTCCATTTGCAGTATTTTTGACATTTCACTATCATTAGGCGCTTCCCCATGCTTTTCCTTTAAAACATGCTTATCAAGTACCAGCTTAGCACAAACTTGAATATCACCATCAGGTGCTGTATTTCCCCATACAAAAGATTCTTTTACTCCATCAATATTGTTCAGTAACATTTCATATTCCTCGGGAAATGCCTTTTTACCGTTATTAAGAACAATCATAGATTTAGCCCTGCCTGTTATAGTGACAAAACCTTCATCATCTATATAGCCTAAATCTCCAGTATGAAACCATCCTTCATTGTCTATTGCTTCTTTTGTCGCATTGTCATCCTCGTAATAACCCATCATAACATTTGAACCTTTTGTAATAATCTCACCCATTCCATTTTCATCAGGGTTATCTATTGCTATCTCTATTCCTTTTATAGGTTGACCAATTGTACCTGCTTTATTATTAATGTCACTATTTAAGGCAACTACAGGCGAGGTTTCTGTTAATCCATAGCCTTGAACTATAGTTAATCCCAGCATGCCAAAACCATCTACAATTTTCTTGTCTATCGGAGCTGCACCTGATACAGCAATTCTCAAGTCAGAACCAATTTGTGCAAGTATTTTTTTGAATATAGTTCTGCGAAAATCTATCCCAATTGACAGAAAAGCATTTGAAACCTTGCCCATGGCCTGAACTAACTTTTCTTTTCCTGACTTCTTAATGCCATCCTGTACCTTTTTATATATTGCTTCAAGGATTGCAGGAACGACAACAAGTATAGTGACATTAAACTCCTTTAAATTCTTTGCTATATGTTTTATACCTTCACTATATGCGATGCATATTCCATTGTTAAGCATAAAAATCATTCCGGCTGATAATTCAAAGGTATGATGCAGAGGCAGTATTGATAAATGTACATCTTTAGGTTTTATCTTAATGGATGCTACTATCGCACTTACATTAGAACATATATTTCTCTGATTAAGTCTTACTCCTTTGGACATGCTTGTGGTACCCGACGTAAAAAGTAATACTGCAAGCTCTTCTGTGTCAATTTCTGCATCTACAAAACTTTTATCATCTTTTCCTAATAGCTCTTTACCCTGTTCAATAAGTGTTTCGATGCTTATGAAATTGGAAGGATAGTTTTCATCCAGCTTGTCCATACAAATATATTGCTTTACACCCATGTTCTTTTTTGAAAGTTCAAGCATTTGATCAGAAAAATGATTACTATAGAATATTGCATCAACCTTACCTCTGTTTATCAGGTTTTCAATCTCAATCTGAGGAAGATGCTTATCCAATGGAACTGCAATACCAGTTCCATTTACTATAGAAAAAAAGCTTAGAGCCCACTCATACCTATTTTCTGCAATTATAGCAATTCTTTTATTTTTAAGTCCTAAATGCTGCAACGCTGTACCAAGTGCATCAATATCTTTGGCGAATTCAATATAAGTTTTCTCAACAATAACATTATCTCTTTTATATTTAAACGCAGTATTATTTTGGAACTTATTTGCACTATTTCGAGTTATCTCCTTAAGGCTTTTGACTTGAGCGCATTCGTAATAGCCTAAACCAGTTACAGTTTTTCTACCGTGTTTATTGGATAACACAACTCCTTTTTTGTTCATAAAGTCTCCTTTTTATTGAATACTTAGTAATCATCAAGTAAATCTAATCAATATGATATTATACTGTTTAATTTCAAATATAAAATAGTTAAGCAGATTATGCCCTTACTCTGCTTATTATTTCAATTTTAATTTTTTTAATGTTTCAGTTAAATCGTCAAATCCGAGTAATTCCCATATTATAATATTTTATTTATACAACATCAAGTCTAAGAACTACAAAACAACACAAATTGACATTTCAATACCACTTATTTCCTAATAAAGCAAAGATTTTTCCGATAATATTTTGCTTTATTGCCATTTCCACAAATATTTAATAAAAATATATGTTATATATAAAATTATATTATAGAATTTAAATACATAATACGTATAAGTTAAAAATTTTATACAAAACTGTATTCAAAATATGTGTTTTTTAAATGCCTAATAGTATCAATAAACCTTCCACATTGGTTATATAAATATTATAAGTTTAATCTGCTCATTTATTTATATTGAAAGCAATGGATTTTAGTGGTAATTTATTAATGGATAACAATTATTTTAATCAAACTTCGCACATTACAAATCTATTGGTGCGGTGGAATTATCAATGTTTTGTTGCCAAAATAATTTATTATATACTGCCGTAGTAGGCGAGGAGATTAGTATGTCAAAAAATAAAATCATTGAATTAAGTTTCGGAGAAGAGCTTGCTAACGCACTAACACATGGTATAGCAGCCCTCCTAGTTTTATTCTCATTTCCTTTTGTAATTATAACTGCATATACAAAGGGTACACTAATAGATGTGGCAAGTGTAACTATATTCAGCATATGCATTTTTCTAATGTTTTTGATGTCAACCATCTATCATGTTATGGAACATAACACAATACATAAGCAAGTAATGCGTATAATGGATCATATCTTTATTTATGTTGCAATAGCTGGAACATATACGCCAATTGCGGCCTCAATAATTGGTGGTTGGCAGGCAGTTGTGTTACTGTCTGTCCAATGGGCAATGGTGTTATTCGGAGTCCTTTACAAGTCGCTGTCCAAGCAATCAATACCTAAAATTTCATTATTCATTTATCTCATCATGGGCTGGAGTATTGTTATATTTATGCCTTTGTTTATACAAAAAGCAAATGCCACTTTATTTTGGCTAATTCTTTCTGGTGGTATTTTTTATTCTGTAGGCGCAGCAATATACGCAAAGAAAGGTTTTAAATACCATCATATGGTTTGGCATATATTTGTTTTCTTAGGTGTATTGACTCATTATATTGGAATTTGCTTTTTTATGTATTAAAAGAAAATTTAAATCCAAAAAGCAGAAAAGTATGTACCGCCCATGCCATCTCTTATCAAGGAAATATATATTTGCTTCATGTTCTTGTGAAAAAATACAAATGAACTTACTTGGTATTCTTATGCAAAAATATAAATAGGATATATATTTACTTGATATTCTTGTTGTGAAATTATAAATTGAGTAAATATTTACTTAATATCCTTGAGCGAAATGTTGGGCACGAGATATTTTATGATTTTACTTCAAACCATCCCTGCGGGTGCTTACATACTGGACATATTCCAGGTGCATCAGTGCCTTGATGTATATGTCCGCAGTTTGTACAAATCCATTGGACAGGCTGTTTTTTCTGATACAAAGTCTGCTGCTCTAATTCAGTCTTTAGTTGATTAAACTTTTGCTCATGTTCCCTCTCTATATTAGCTATCATCCTAAAAGCAGCCTCTATTGCCGGGAAATTTTCCTGCTTTGCAACATCCGCAAAAGCTGGATAAATCACTAAATGCTCTTCCTTCTCACCCTCTGCTGATACTTTTAAATTTGAAAGTGTATCTCCAAGTTCAAATGGATAACCTGCGTTTACATTTACATTGCTAGTACCAGTACCCATTCCATCTACCAAAAAGTCATAAAATACCTTTGCATGAGCTAGCTCATTGCCAGCAATCAGCAAGAACTGCTGCTCAAGGGCTCTATGTCCTTCTTTTTTTGCGTATTCTGCAAAAAATGTATACCTATTTCTTGCCTGTGACTCACCTGCAAATGCTCTTGCAAGGTTTTCTGATGTCTTCGTTCCTGATAGCTTTCCCATAAAAATGTCCATGTCTCACATTCTACACAAAACTACATAACTGGAATGACATGGACTCAGCACCTCCTTTAAATGTATTATTAATTTCTTTCAGCCTTATCCTTCTAAACAAATTGTTACAGAAAAACTTAGCTTGCACCTAGTACTTAGCAAAGGTAAAAGCTTAGTTGCTCTTATACTTATAGTATAGTGAAAAGAAAAAATTGGCTTGCATCCAACTGTAACGTAGGTAGAAGCTTTATATTACTATACTTTATAAATGCATATGGAATATTTTGCCCATGAGAAAGTTATTTATTCTATTTTAGATAAATTGTATAAATTTGATTAGCATTTATACTTTTATATCTAAAACAGGTAATAAAAATACCGCCATTCGGATAACTAAATGTGCGGTATATGCCTACTTTAATATACTTTTATTAATTTACTTTTTATAACAAAAAGAAGTAATTACTAAAGTTATACATTATCAAATCCCCTAATAAAAGCCTTTGTTCTCTCATTATTAGAATTAGAGAAAACCTCTTCTGGTGTACCTTCCTCTACTATAACTCCATTATCCATAAAAATAACTCTATCAGCTACTTCTCTAGCAAAGCCCATTTCATGAGTTACAACTACCATTGTCATATGCTCCTGAGCAAGATTTCTTATTACCTTCAAAACCTCCATAGTTAGCTCGGGGTCTAGTGCAGATGTAGGTTCATCAAAGAACAGGACATCAGGATTTAACGCAAGCGCCCTTGCTATTGCAACCCTTTGGCACTGTCCGCCTGAAAGATTGCAGGGATATGCATCTGCTTTATCCTCAATTCCCATTTTAGACAAAAGCTCTTGAGCGATTTTTTTAGCTTCCTCTTTATTAATTCCTGCAACATTTATAGGTGCTTCAGTTATATTTCTAATAACGCTCAAATGCGGGAAAAGATTAAAATTTTGGAATACTAGTCCTATCTTTAAACGGATTTTCCTTAATTTATTCTTGTCAGCATAAACCGCTTTTCCAGCTTCATTTGTTGAAACCATTATTTCATCTTCAACTGTTATTTTACCTGAATCAATCTTTTCAAGCAGATTTATGCATCTTAAAAGTGTACTTTTTCCTGAACCCGATGGACCAATTATTGCAACTACTTCACCCTTATTTACTTCGAAGGATATCCCCTTTAATACATTATTTCCATCAAAACTCTTGCATATATTTGATGCTTCTATCATTTTCATACTGCTATCCTCCATGAGTTCTCATATACTAATAAAACTCTATATTTTAACTCTTGAACTGGCTTTTTAATTCTCTAAATAACCAGAGTCTTTTAATAAAAATGCTCTTCTTGTTATTTGTAATAGTCCAGCTTTTTCTCTGCGAATCCAAAAAGCTTGGCTACAATTAAATTCATTACATAATAGAAAGCTCCTGCTATAAACAAAGGCTTAACAGATAGTATTCTGCTAGCTTCAGTCTGAGCAGCTTTAAACATTTCAGCAATTCCTATTGCCATTACTAAAGCAGTATCCTTAACTAAAGTTATTACTTCATTACTAATCGCAGGCAAAATTCTCTTTACTACCTGTGGAAGTACTATCTTGAAAAACACCTGTGTCTTAGTAAATCCCAAAACCTCTCCTGCTTCATATTGCCCCTTTGGTATAGAATCAATTCCGCCTCTATATATTTCAGCAAAGTATGCCGCATAGTTGAGAACTAATGCAATTACTGCCGCAGAAAATCTGTCAAATGTTCTTTCAAAAATATAATATGGACCAAAGTACACTACAACCAATTGGAGCATTAATGGCGTGCCTCTCATAATGGATATATATATACTGGTAATTCCCCTAATTAATGTATTTTGGGATCTCCTTCCTAAAGAAATAATGAGTCCTAAAGGAAGTGCAAAAATTAAAGTCAGTACAAAAAGCTCTATGGAAACAAGCATCCCATCAAATAAAAGCTTAATCAGCTTCACACACAAATCCCCTCTCATAAATACAAGCTCTCAGTTTAAAGAGGCTGTTGCATAGCACTTCTTCACCAAAATATCAGTACTTGGTTATTCTTACCTAGTAAATATAATGAAGTCAAATGCTATCGTCAACAACCTCTTAATAAGAACTCTTAGTTAATTAATTATTAATTTATTCCTAACGTTTACATACTTAGACTAACCTTAATCAATTATCCTTGAAAAGTTAAGTTATTATATTTCTCTATAAATTTACTTTCCGATTGTCGAAATATCCTTGCCAAACCATTTCTCTGATATTTTTGCAATGGTACCTTCTTTAGCCATATCATTTAGTGTATCATTAATCTTTGTCATAAGCTGTACATCAGCTTTTCTAAAACCTATACCATATTCTTCATCTGCCAAGCCTTCATCTAACACTCTATATTTTTCGCCTTTCATTTGTATAAAGTATCTTGCTACTATTTCATCCATAAGTACAGCATCAACATTTCCCGTCTGTAAGTCCATCATGCATAAAGTGTTATCCTTTAACTCCACAACCTCCTTAAGTGAGGCCTTGAAATCTGCTTTGCTTTCTAATGCAATTTTAGCACTTGACCCTGCCTGTAGTGCAATAGACTTTCCTGCTAAATCTTCTTTTGCTTTACAGGTTGAATCTGCCATTACCACAAGTACCTGCTGGTTATTCATATATGGTTGAGAGAACAATACTACTTTTTTTAAATCATCGGTTATGGTCATACCATTCCAAATACAATCAATATTACCTGTGTTAAGTTCTTGATCCTTTGTATCCCAGTTAATTGGCTGAAGCTTCAATTCAATACCCAAACGGGAAGCTACTTCTTTTGCAAGATCAATATCGTATCCTACAATTTCATTATTTTCATCTCTGTAACCCATAGGAGGGAAACTATCATCTAAGCCAAGTATAAGCTCCCCAGCTCCCTTTACTTTTTCCCATGATTGATCTACAGCGGCTGAACTAGCTGTACTTGAAGCGGTATTTTCTGCTTCCTTATTTCCTGTACTTCCGCAACCTGCAAACAAGAATGTTGCAGCCATTACACCTGCCAATACCTTAACTAATAACCCCTTTTTCATAATGTATCATCCCTTCTTAAAAAAACATTTAATTTTTCGTCACATTCTGTCTGTTTTTAACAAACATTATCGTTTTTATGTATATACTATTTTACTTCATAACTTTATTAAAGTAAATTGCTAATTAATTAATTTTTCAAATAACTTTTTTCAAGGATATATTTAACTTTTTAAGCATAAATTTTATAGTGTTTCTATTTATTTTCCATACAAAAATTTGTGAGGTGACAAATTTGATAAAAACAATAATTATAAATAAACATCTAATCAAGATTTCAATTGCATTTATGTTGATAATATCCCTTCTTTCATTATCAACCATTACTATCTACAGGTACCAGACTTCGCAAACTATCAAGGTATCAACTAATCCAAATACTGATAAAAAGTTTATTAAATGGGTTGAATTCAACGCTTCACATTCAGCCCTGGAAAAAGCACTTAACCTTGATGTTAAATCTCATAATAAGCCTGTTCAGCTGCATTGGGTTGAACTTTTAGCGTATCTTGCTGCAAAGTATGGCGGTGATTTTAAAAAGTATAAGGCAAAGGATTTGGACTCATTTGTTGAAAAACTTAACAATGGTGAAACAATTGAACAATTAACATCAAAAATGAAATATTACAATTATTATTATGAAGCCTATGATGCTATTCTTGGAAATTTCGTGGGTGAGTATGACATCCAGGTGAAGGATCCCAATAATGGTGAAAACAAACTTTGGGAAAAGAAATATGGCCTCAAGGCTTTCTCTCCAATTGCAAGAGGATATAGTTTCAGCCATTATGAAGATTTCGGCACTGGTCGTACATTCGGCTATGCACGAAAACATCTAGGTAATGACTTAATGGGTTCAATCGGAACGCCAATAATTGCAGTAGAATCGGGTATCGTTGAAGTAATGGGTTGGAATATGTATGGTGGCTGGAGAATAGGTATTCGGAGCTTCGACCAAAAGAGATATTACTATTACGCGCATTTAAGAAAAGATAGGCCTTTTCATTCTGATTTATATGAAGGCAAGATTGTAAGAGCCGGTGATGTTATTGGATATTTGGGCATGACAGGCTATAGCACCCGTGAAAATGTAAGTAATATAACAACACCGCATCTACATTTTGGTATGCAAATTATTTTTGACGAATCTCAAAAAGAAGCAGTAAATGAATTATGGATTGATGTTTATGAAATAGTGAATCTTCTTCAAAAAAACCGTTCATCTGTTGTCAAGGATGAAGAAACAAGAGACTACTACAGGGTTTATGACATAATTGAGCCAAACAGCGGCTACGATTTTTAGATACATTATATTCTGCATTATTATGTTTTTTGTGAGGTGAAGTGTTCATGTTCATAATACTAAATAAAAAAGCAAAAATATATATTGGGATAGTGATATTTGCTATTGGCATCACTTGTTTTTCAGTTTTCACTTTCTTATCAATATCAAAAGCTGTTTTTAATGACACTGAAGCAGGAAAAATAACAGAAGACGGAATACGTGTTCCTATAATTATGTATCATAGTATACTAAAAAAATCTAATCAAATAGGCAAATATGTTATTACACCTACAGAATTTGAAAACGATCTAATTTATCTAAAAAAACAAGGCTATAGCACAATTAATATGACTGAACTTATAGATTACGTGTATAACAATGCCGAGCTGCCACCTAAGCCCGTCATTATTACTTTTGACGATGGAAACCTAAACAACTATATATATGGTAAACCACTCCTCGAAAAATATGAAATGAAAGCAGTAATATCAATTGTTGGAAAATATAGTGAACAGTTTTCAAGCACAATAGCATCAACTTCAAATCCAACTAATAATCCAGATTATGCATATGCCTCATGGGATCAAGTTAAGGAAATGAGTGATTCGGGTTATTTTGAGATACAAAACCACACGTACAATCTTCATTCAAACAGAAAAAGAAATGGTATCAAACGTATAAAAGGTGAACCATTAGAAGATTACAGTAATATTCTAACCTCTGATATTAGCATGCTGCAGGATAAACTGGCTGAAGTTACAGGTATTAGACCTAATACATTTGCTTATCCTTTTGGAAGCATAAGCAAGGAATCTAAAGACATCTTGAAAAAATTAGGTTTCAAAGCAACTCTATCATGTGCTGAAGGTGTTAACATTATTAATAAAAATAAAAAAGATGTACTCTTTAGGCTCAAGCGCAATAACCGCCCTCATGGAGTACCATCTGCAAATTTCTTTAAAAAAATCTGTCCATAGATATATCCATGTCTCACATTTACACAAAACAATATGAAAGAAAGGACATGGATTCGGTAACCCATTAATAATTATTTAAATTTCTTTTAACCTTATATCCATGTCTCATATTTACACAAAACAATATAAAAGAAAGGACATGGATTCGATAACCCATTAATAATTATTTAAATTTCTTTTAACCTTACCACTTTCATCTTTATAGGTGTATAATAGTTGAAGTCAATTATTATATACTAGGAGATGAATTTTGTGAGCATATTCGAGGCACTAATGCTGATTAGTTTTGGCGCTGCTTGGCCAATTCAGCTATATAAATCATACACTTCAAGGAAAACAGCTGGTAAAAGTATAGCATTTTCATATGTTGTTATATTTGGTTATTTGGCAGGCATCACACATAAAATACTATATAACAGGGATATAGTACTGGGATTATATATTTTAAACCTTGTTATGGTTTCATGCGATGTATTAATATACTATAGAAATAAGCGTATTGAGGCAAATAAAGCGAAGTAATTCTTATCGGCCGATAGCTATCGGTCGGTAATTTTTGTGTTGAAATTTCCTACTATAGGTTCAAAAATGGTTAAACTACCAGTGAAAATGCTCCGCTATGCAGAACTCGCTACATCTGAAGGAGGTAGCTATGAGTAATCTAAAATTATGTACAATTGAAGATAAAGATATTCCACTATTAGAAAAATGGCTAAATAAGGACTATGTAATCAAATGGTATGTGGAGCCTGAAGCTTGGCTTCACGAAGTGAAAGAACGCTTTAATGAATTTAAATTTGTAAGTCATTACATAGTCACACTGAATGAAAAGCCTATTGGATTTTGCCAATACTACACCTGTTCAGATGCGGGCGAGGATTGGTATGGAGATATTACACTTAATGGCACCTACAGCATTGACTACTTAATTGGAGAAGAAGAATATCTGGGTAAAGGCTTTGGAAAATCAATAGTCTATTTGCTTACTCAAAAAATATTCTCTTTAAGTAATGCTAAAAAAATAATAGCAAAGCCAGAATTTGACAACAAAGCTTCTTGTAATACTCTTCTGAGCAATGGATTTATCTATGACCAAAGAAATATGCTATATTTAAAAGAAAGATAGTTTCATTAACAGGCTAGCCTTTATTAGCTCTAGCCTGTTAATGTATTTGCAATTTAAAATAATGGAACAACAGAACCATTGTATTTTTCTTCAATAAATTTCTTAACTTTTTCACTCTTTAAAGCCTCAACTAAAGCTTTAATTTTCTCTTTATTTTCATCACCCTTGCGAACAGCTATGATATTTGCATAAGTCTTTGCTGCAACTGATTCTGCTTCTTCCTTTGCTAATGCATCTTTAGCTGCATTATAACCTGCTTGAAGCGCATAGTTTCCATTGATAACCGCCAAGTCAACATCTACCAAAGCTCTGGTAAGCTGTTCTGCCGCTAGCTCTTTAATATCTATATTTTTAGGATTCTCAGTAATATCTTTAACTGTTGCTTTTAATCCTGCATTTGGATTAACTTTTATCAATCCAATTGTTTCAAGCAATAAAAGCGCCCTGGCTTCGTTGGTCGTATCATTTGGCACTATAACAGTGGCTCCATCAGCTAAAGCATCTATTGCTTTTGTTTTACCCGGGTATACTCCAAGTGGCTCATAGTGTATTTGTGCTGCTGCTACAATATCTGTTTTGTTTTCAGTATTATAATTATCTAAGTAAGGCTGATGTTGGAAAAAGTTTGCATCTAGGCTCTTATCAGCTAATGCAGGATTAAGTTGAGCATAATCTGAAAATTCCTTAATTTCAAGCTCAATTCCCTTCTCTTTCAAATCACTTTGGACCTCTTTTAATATTTCAGCATGTGGTGACGCTGTTGCCCCTATTATAATTTTGTTTGACTTATCGTTTTCAGATTTGGCACCGCAACCTGTCAAAACTCCTGACACAGCAAATACTAAAGCAATTGATAATACTAATAGTTTTTTCTTCATTTTTATGTCCCCCTTTGTCTTGTTTAATTTTTTTCTATTTAAAATTTCATTTCAAATTATATTTCATTCTATATTTTGTTTCATTTCAAATTTTATTAATTTTATTTTCTTTTATCTTTCTTTTTAGCAATTTTTGTACCAATTTCCTGCGCTACTTGAACAATTATTACGAGTATTACAACCGTAACAATCATAATGTCGTATTCATATCTGTTATATCCATAGCGGATAGCAATATCTCCCAGTCCACCTCCACCGACAAAACCGGCCATTGCGCTGTAGCTTAATATTGTAGTTGTAGCTATGGCTGCACCCATTATCAATGATGGAACTGATTCTGGTATCATTACCTTTGTAATTATCTGAAAAGGGCTACATCCCATTGAAACAGCTGCCTCTATTACTCCCCTTTCAACCTCCTGCATTGAAGACTCCACTAGTCTAGCAATAAATGGTGCTGAAGCAATAACCAATGGTACCACTGTAGCTGTAGACCCTATTGTTGTTCCTACAATAAATCTAGTAAATGGTAAGACTGCAACCAATAATATTAGAAACGGAACTGAACGCACTACATTTACCACCAAATTTAAAGCCTTATTGAGCTTAGGCAATGGTGAAATTCCGTTACTTTCGCTTGTAACCAGCAATACTCCCAGGGGAAGGCCTATTATATAAGCAACAAATGTTGAAAGAAAAGTCATATAAATAGTTTCAAGTAAACCCTTTAGAATCATTGTTATTGTACTACTGTCCCACATATTCTATTACCTCCTCTACAGATAAATTCTGAGATTTAAGATATCGTATTATTTCCTCTGACGCTACGTCATCTTGTGGCAATTGGAGGACTAGCTGCCCAAATGCCTTCCCATCAATATCCTTCATATCAGCAAAAAGAATATTCACTTGTGCTTTACACTCTAAAATCATTCTAGATATTACAGGGTCAAATGAAGAACTTCCTTCAAAAACAATTCTGCAACATCGCTTTCCAATTAAGTTTTCATTCCTCTTTCCTTCTGGATACACCAATCTCTGAGCAGATAATGTTTTTGGATGTGCAAAAACCTCTGAGACTCTCCCCTGCTCAGCTATGACACTCTCGTCAATAATTGCAACATGCGTGCATATTTGTTCAATAACACTCATTTCATGCGTAATTATCACAATTGTAATTCCAAGCCGTTTATTAATATCCTTAAGCAACGCTAATATAGATCTGGTAGTTGTTGGATCAAGTGCCGAAGTAGCCTCATCACATAGTAAAACCTTTGGATTTGTAGCTAATGCCCTAGCTATTGCTATTCTTTGCTTCTGCCCACCAGATAATTGTGATGGATATGAGCCTGCCTTATCTAAAAGGCCTACAATTTCAAGTAATTCATTTGCACGCTTCTTAGCATCCTTTTTCTTAATACCAGAAATTTCAAGCGGGAAAGTTATATTCTCTTCTGCTGTTCTCTGCATTAGTAAATTAAACTGCTGAAAAATCATACCCATTGATTGTCTGACATCTCTTAACTGTTTCTCATTTAGTTTTGATAAATCTTTTCCATCAACAACTATGCTGCCACTTGTAGGTTTTTCAAGATAATTAATACAACGTACTAAAGTACTTTTTCCGGCTCCACTCATCCCAATGATTCCAAAAATATCTCCTTCATCAATTGAGAGTTCAATATTTCTCAAAGCCTCTACCTGCTTGTCTTTAGTAGTAAATATTTTTGTTAGACCTTTAATCTCAATTATTGGATTCGTGTTTTCCATAATAACCTCCATAAGCTCTTAGCACCACACTAATTGTGGCATTTGTCTCATTCAAAACATATTGGTTTTATCAGTATGTATACAAACAAATCATATATATTTTATTTAGGTATTTTTTATTTAGTTATTTTTTATTTAGTTATTTTTTATTAAATTATTTATTCATACTTTTCATATAATTCATATATGAATTATAGTATTTTTATAGTATAATATATCAAAATTGCATTGTCAATATAATTTAAATATTCAACTAATAGCATCTATTGATATTTTTTATGTTAAAATTTTATTTAGTTTTATTTAATATAATAAATACCGAAGTAATACAGAAATTTAATTAAAAAAGCTATTCTTAACTGATATTCTAAAATAAGTCACTCCAGATGGATTTTCAATCCTTCATTTAAACTTCCAGTTCTATATCCTTTCAAATCTAATGCCGTATACATAAATCCAATATCTTTAAACTCTTTATATATTTTTTCTCTTAATCCGATATCGAGCATTTTTTCAAATTGTTCTTGGCTGATTTCAATTCTAGCAATATCTTTATGGAATCTCACTCTTACTTGAGTAAAGCCTAAATCAAGCAAAAACTGTTCGGCCTTGTCAATCATTCTAAGCCTTTCGTGTGTAATTTTTTCTCCATAAGGAAATCTTGAAGAAAGACATGCAAACGCCTGCTTGTTCCATGTTTTAAGCCCCATTTCCTTTGACAATAATCTAATCTCTTTTTTTGTTAACAAGGCATCTCGTAATGGACTTAATATTCCATGCTCGCTCACGGCCTGCATACCCGGTCTAAAATCACCTAAATCATCATAATTTGAACCCTCAAGAATGTACTTTGCTCCCTCTTCCTTCGCAATTTCCTTAATTTTATTATAAAGCTCGTTCTTACAAATATAACACCTGTTAACAGGATTATCAGAAAAGCCTTCAACCTCTAGCTCTTCAGAAACAATAACCCTTTGTCTAATTGAGTAGCACTTTGCAAAATCAATAGCCTCGTTTAGCTCTCTTTCCGGATATGTGGAAGAATGTGCTGTGATAGCTACAACATCTTCACCCAGAACATCAACGGCTACCTTTAGAAGAAATGCTGAGTCTACTCCTCCTGAAAACGCAACAGCTACCCTTTGTAAAGAACTTATATTACTTTTTAATTTATCAAATTTTTCGTAAATAGTCATATACTTTTTCTCCCATCCTTTTACTAGAATTTACCATTCACTTATATTATATACGTTCTATTCTAACTATTTATACAGCAAATATCAAATAGTAAATCTAAGTTATTTGTAGAAAAAAACAAAGCCGCAGGTGGAGTTTTTACTCCATCTGAAGCCTAGAAACCTCTGCCCAGGGTCAGCTATTTAAAGTTAAACATACCTCTTAAATTTTTTCGATTTCTGAATTCAACAAACTTCTTTTTATCCTCGATACCCAAATAAACATTTATCATACTAAGATGTCCAAAGGATTTACCCACCTCAACACCATATGAATGTCCTGGATATATAAGTATATCACTAGAAACCATATTTTTTATTTTTTGAATACTATCATACATTTTCTCTGCAGAGCCGCCATTTCCAAAACAAAGTCCACAACCTTCTGAAAATAAGGTATCACCAGTAAACATACAATTTTGCAGTAAATAACACATGCCTCCTACTGTATGTCCTCGTGTAAGTAAACATGAAACTTTTGTTTTGTTAATATAAATCTCGTCTAAATCATTTAATTCCTGTAAATTACGACATCTAAAATCATAGTAATCAATTTCTTTATTAGACATATATACATTTGCATTAAATCTTTTTACTAATGGATTAACTAGATTTGTATGATCATCATGTGAATGTGTAAGTAAAATAGTTGTTAATTTCGCATCTTCCTCTTCTAGTTTGTTGATAATTTTATTAATTTCCCATGAAGGATCCACAACAAATGCATTTTTACTTTCATTATCCACAACTATATAGCAGTAATTTATCATATTAAAAAAACTTGTTCTTATAACGAAAGTTTTATAACTAAGCTCCATTGATTTCATCCTTTATATGATTTACATTATCATTTCAATTACATTATAGCATAATTAGTTTAGGATTTCGGTTTGGATACCCCAATTTTTAGCTATGAAATTTGAGCTATAACATAAAATTAACAATAATTCACTTTGTATTTAACATAATTTTGATAATATAATTCATGTAAGCATTATTATGTTTGAGTTTCACTAGGAGGTCTAATTATGCCGAACAAACTAGACTATTCATTGCTAAATATTGATATTCTAGATATTTTTGAGAATATAGAGGAATTTTTTGATGATATTGACGATATTGGTGATATTGATGACTTTGAGAATGACATTGAGTGCGATGATTAATTAAACTTTTTAATAAGCAGAATACTATACCAAACAAAATTCATATACAAACGGGACTGTTGCAAAACAACAATTTCTGTATACCGATGACTTATTGCTTGAATAGTAACGCGAGTGCAATATATATCTAATTACGAAGCTCGGTTAGAAATTGATGCTAGAAATAGTAGACGAAGAACAAGTATTGTAGCCGACACAGCGAAAGTAAGTAGCTGTGAGCATTACCCCGAGACAGGATGTCGAGTGTAATACGGTCGGCGGAAGTGCTCGTTCTGAACCGCAACTATTTCAGCGTCAATTTCGTGAGCTAGCCATAGATATATACTGCACGGGAGTACTATTTAAGCAGTTTACCGTTGATATATCATATTTTTTGTTTTGCAACAGCCCCATCTATAATTTAACTTAATTTTATTTCCTTTTAAAGCTTAACATTTAATAAAATTTAATTATTTTTTGTGATTGCCATTATTGTTATCTCTTGCATGTCCATCTCGACTATTTTTATGCCCTTTATTATCTTTGTTATGTTTTTTATCTTTGATTGGCTTTTTATCATTTGCCTTTTTGTCCTGTATCTTTTCAAATACCGCAGTAACAGTTACATTAGCTGCTGGCATTATAAAGCTATTGGATTTAATAATTGTTTCTTTTTTGCCATCAGTGTACTTTAGTGTTCCTGCTTTTAAACGCATGCCTTTACTAGGCTGCACCTTCAGTTCAATTTTAGTACCTTTTGGTGCGGAAATAAGGTTTGCTGTAATATTTCCGCCTTTTACCTTTTTGCAGGTTACAGAATATTTTGTAGCAGGTATATTGCTTTTAGAAAATTGTATATTATCTAAATACATTTTACCTGCAAAATCACTTTCTATATCTCCAACAGCGAGAATAATATCACGTAAAAGAGTATCTGCTTCAATGACCTTGTTATCATATATATTATTTAAGTCAAAGTAAACTTTGTAGTGGTAAAGTCCATCTGCGGTTTTATCTACTTCATTGAGTTTTGTCAAATCAATATCAAAGGTTTCCATTGGTTGTACCCAGTATCCAAGGCTTGGTGGTACCAACACCAAATCTATTGAAAGTATCCCCTTTGAAGCCTTGTCGGGAGCTATATAAAAATCAAAAGTTAAGTATTGATTAGTACCACGTTTTGCATTAATTTCGCTAAGCATGATACCAGGAGCAGATGCCCATTCATCTGCAGGTTTTTTTTCTGGAAAAGCAACTTCCCATGATATTGCTTTTGATCCATTAGCTTGTTCAATAGTCAATGCGCTTTTGACTCCTGATCCACCATACCAGTCCCAACCTTGGCGAGTACTATTCTCAAAGTCAGATGGGAGCATAGCAGTTCCTAAGTCAGCATGTACAATAGGTTCCTCATTTAGAGTTCTGTCAATAGGCTCATAAGGTATTCCTTTTATACGAGCACGCACATATTCTCCTGAAACACTTAATTCATTAGGTGCCCACACCTTGTCATCTCCTGGATTTAGGTCTGTATCATCAGTTTTACCTGCTTGATATGGCGTAAATGCCCCTGATATTTCATTTTTATTAGTCAAAGACCAGTTACACCAGCTTATGTTATTTGCATTTAAAAATTCAAGCCACTCATTTGCTTCATTAAGGTACGGTCCACCATCTCCGCTTGACTCACTTGTCCCCCATTCTGTAGCAAATACTGCCACACCATTTGCTAGTGCATACCTAACATTACTCATCACATTACCTCTGTCGGTACTGTCTGCAGAAACTTTATGAGTTCCAGTATAAAAATGTGTTGAATACATGGTATTGTTTTCTGAATCTATTATTGGATTGTCTGCTGCTAAGTCAGGGCGTTGACTCCAACATGGGCTTCCAACAATAACGATATTTTTATTGCCACTTTCACGAAGCATCTTTATAATTGGATCAGCATAAGATTTTACAGCCACCCATCCTTCTGCATCATTGGTTACTCCTGGGTTACCTGAATTAGGCTCATTTGCTAACTCATAAATGATATGCGAATCATTAGGATATTCATTAGAAATATCCTTAAAGAAATCCATAGCACCAGAATATATTTCAGCACTAGGGTCTCCGGGATTAAGTACATGCCAATCTACAATAACATACATATCATTTGATATTGCAAGATTTATTCCATCAAATATTCTCTTCTTAATGATATCTGGGTTGCTAGCATATCCATCATCGGCTACATACATCGCAAGACGGATTACGTTAGCACCCCAATCATTAGAAAGTGCTGCAAAAGCATTGTCATTAATAATCTCAGGATACCATTGCAAGCCATGAGTGCTCATACCCCTTAATTGAATAGGATCTCCATTATGATCACACAGCGTTTTTACATTCCCTTTAGTAAGAACTTGTAATGCTCCACCAGCTTGTGCATGCTTTATAGGCGTATCAAAAACCAAATGGGTGTAATCTGATTCTGTTGTTCCTACTGCACTGACTTGTGCAGGGAGAATAGATACTAATAGCATGAAAGACACTATTAAAGAGATGATACGTATTGACATTTTTTTATTCATTTTGACCTCCACAATATTATTCTAGCCTTATTATACTATTTAAGTAAATATTGTACAATTAACGTATGAAAAATCCCTTAGATTTTTGTATAATCTTTGAATTAATTATTTATTTTTTATTTTGATTTTGACTAATACCAACTTGCTGAATAAGGTTTGCAACTAGTCCTGTCCAACCTGTTTGGTGACTTGCTCCAAGTCCTGCGCCATTATCTCCATGGAAGTATTCAAAGAACAAAATTAGATCTTTCCAGTCATCTCTTTCAAAAATTTCTTGCTTTCCGTTTACAGGTCTTTTCCCATTTTCATCTATTTTAAAAATTGATATAAGCCTGTTAGCTATTTCATCGGCAATTTCATAAAGATTATAAGTCACAGAATTATTGCTTTGGGAATCCTTGTATTCAATACTGCCTCCTAGATAATCGCCATACTTTCGTAAGGACTCAATAAGCATATAATTTATAGGAAACCATATAGGGCCTCTCCAATTTGAATTTCCACCCATTATCTTTTCCCTGTTGGATTCAGCTGGTTCGTAAAAGATATTCTTTCCATACCAATTATAGCAGCAATCCTTTGATAAGGAACGGATTCCATAATCACTGAGGAATTTGTTTGGATCTATTAGCTTATTAAGAATCTTTGGTAACTTTAATTCATCAGCAATAGCCATAAAATACTCATAAGTATAAGTCCCATCACTCTCAGATTTATTAATCCTATTAATATTAATATTTTCATTATCATCTATCAAATAAGGTCTTTTTCTTTTATACCAATTTAATGTATCTTCAATACTTTCAAATGAGCTAGCATATCTATGCTTGCTATCAATTTTTTGTTCAATATGCTCAATGGCAAAGAGAGGTATTAAGCCAACCGCTGAGCATATTCCCAAGGAACCGAATTCATTTGCATAATCGCAGAAAAACTCTTCCTTTTCATTCCAAAAGCCATGCTCACCCATTTTATTCATGGCATCACATATATATATAAAGTGCTGTAGGTATTTTCTTTGAATATCGTGCTTTCCAAGTTCTCCTGCAATGTTTATCATATCTAAGCAAAATTTAGCCATCCAGGAAGTTCCATCAGCTTCCACAATATCCTTGCCGTTGGGGTCCTTACTAACTATCCTGATGTTATCAAGTCCAAGAAAGCCACCACCGAATACATTATCATTGCCTTTAGATGGATCAACATTATTTATCCACCACGTAAAGTTCATATTTAATTTATCCAGAATTCTTTCGAGGAAATCCTTATCTTCTATGCCGTAAATTGTTTTTTCCTGCTGATATACATTCCAAGCAGCCCAAGCGTGTATCGGTGGATTAACATTTCCAAAATCCCATTCATAAGCTGGAATCTGACCATTCGGGTGCATAAACCATTCCATACAAAGAAGCAAAAGCTGATGTTTTGCAAAATCAGGATCAATTATACCCAACGTTACAGTATGAAAAGCCAAATCCCATGAAGCAAACCAAGGGTATTCCCATTTGTCTGGCACTGATAGAATATCATTTGAATACATATGCTTCCATTTCAGCATTTTTTCATCTATTTTATGGTTATCAGCTGGAGGAGCATCTTTATCCCCTTCTAGCCAACGCTCCATAATTAGATTATATAGTTGCTTATTCCAAAGCATACCGGCAAAAGCTTGTCTTTGAATGTTGTATAAATCCTGCTCCTCTTTGCTACCATTTCTATCATAAGGACTAATAGCATCATAGAATTCATTCGCTTCGTATTTTCTCTTAGTAAATGCAGAATCAAAATCTTCAAAAGGCGAAGGCAGATTTACATTTGATAACCTCATATTAACTGTACAGCTTTGTCCAGGATTAAGTGCTAGTTTGTAATGAAAAGAAGCCTTAGTACCTTTTTGTTTAGGATTACTATCGTAAATGAGCTCTTCTTCACTCATTTTTTTCTTATACTTATTTATCAAGTAGTTATTAATACCATTTTTGAAATATACCTTTTCACCATTCGAAGTATTAAAGGATGCTTCATTATCTGTATTATTTTCGGTAAATAACATTTCTTCGTAATCGCCTTGACTATATAGCCACATTGTAGATACATTTGAAGGAAGATTTTTTTGTCTTTGAACAATTTCGATTGTATTTTCTAACTTTTTAGCTTTAGTCATTGTTTTTTCAAATTGGTCTTCATTAAATGACCAGGTATTACGAAACAACGCTGTTGGCAGTAGGTGAAGAGTCTTTCTCTCGTTACCGCAATTTTTTGCAGTAATTTTTATTAAAATGTCCTCTACATCATTTTTTGCATACTCAACTGCAACATCAAAATATCTATTATTTTCAAACGCTCCTGTATGGATAAGTTCAAACTCATAGGGTGTAGCAGAATATCTATTATTGTATATTTCATCATAATTATAGTAATATGGATACTTATAAATATATTTCATGTATGAATGTGTTGGAGTGTTGTCTGCATAAAAGTAATATTCTTTTACATCCTCACCATGAATACCCTCTCCATTGGTAAGTCCATAGAGACGCTCTTTAATACATGGATCTGCTTCATTCCAAAGAGCCAGCGAAAAACAGAGGAATTGGTGATCATCAGAAATACCTGCAATTCCGTCTTCTCCCCACCTGTAAGCGCGACATAATGCTTGTTCTCTTGAAAATGCATCCTTATTTCCATCGTCGCCCCAAGAGTTATCTACTGAACCATAGTTTTCTCTAACTGTTCCCCATTGGCGCTCGCTAAGGTAACATCCCCACTTTCGCCAGTTCTTACCTTCCGGATTATCTATATCTCTTAAATAAGTGGTGTATTGGTTAATCCTGATTCGTTCCTTTGAATTTATAATTTTGTCTCTTCTTGAAGAATAGAAGCTTTTAGTATTTGTATTATTCATAGTGTCTCCCTTTAATTTAATATAATAGTAAATGCTTTAATCCAATTGAAATTATTTCCAATTGTTTATATTTTATCCATTGTACTATATAAATTCAAGGTTAAATGATAATAAATATACAATTTTTTTATATAAAAATTACTATTCAGCCACTTAATATATTATTAAGGTAACAGATTTTAAGGCTTCTCCTGATTATTTCAGAGAGAAGCCCTAAAGTTAAATTTGATTTATGTATTTATATGACATCAAGCTTTGTTTCAATCAATTCATCATCTGTTGGCAATGTGCCACCCTTTAATTCAATGATCTGATCTATTTTGTCAGTGTATTAAATTAAAATATAGGCACTAAGACCAATTAGAAACTGTCCTACTTCCCCCACTTGGCCAACGCATCTGCAAGTGCTGAATTAATAGGCTCTCCCCCGTCCTGCTGTCTCAAGAATTGGGTTACTTCCTTTTTGTTCACCTGCTCACCTTTACGTTGTTTAAAAGCATCCAGCTTTTCTCTGTATCCGCATGCACAATAGAAGGACTTTTTCTCTCCCTCTCCACGTATTTCCATCTTCTTATGGCACTCAGGGCATCTAGCATTGGATACCACAGTAACAGTTTTTCTATGCCCACACTCTCTGTCTGGACACACAAGCATTTTGCCCTTCTTGCCGTTTACATCAAGCATGTACTTGCCACACTCAGGGCACTTTTCTCTAGTTACATTATCATGTTTGAATTGCTCAGAGTTGGCAATAACCGCTCCAACCAGCTTTGTTGCATATGTCTTCATTTCACCTACAAATGTGTTTGGATTAACTCTGCCCTTGCTAATCATAGCAAGCTGCTGTTCCCATTTAGCCGTAAGCTCAGGTGATTTTAAGTCCTTTGGAACCAATCCAATGAGCTGAATTCCTTTAGAAGTTGGGTATATTTCCTTACCCCTTCTCTCAATGTAGAATGTATTAAATAGCTTTTCAATAATATCAGCCCTTGTTGCAGGAGTTCCAAGTCCACTTGTATTCTCAAGAGTTTCCTTTAATTCTTTGTTATCAACAAACTTACCAGGGTGCTCCATCGCTGATAATAATGTTGCCTCTGTATACCTTGCAGGCGGCTTTGTTTTGCCGTTTACTGCTCGTGGTGAAACAATCTTTGATTTCAAACCTTTTTGTATATCTGGCAAGGATTGGTCATTTTCATCTTCGTCAGTATCTTCCTCTAACTTGCCAAAGCCTTCATAAACAGATTTCCAGCCCCATGACTTAACAATCTTTCCCCTTGCATTAAAGGTTTCTCCATTTACATTGAGTTTAACTGTAGTCTGCTCATATTCAAATGATGCACTCAATACTGCAATAAATCTTTTGACAATTAAATCATATATGTTTCTCTCTTCTGAGCTTAAAGCCGATAAATTTACAAACTGCTCTGTAGGAATAATTGCATGGTGATCTGTTACCTTGCTATTGTCCACAAAACGATTTGTCACGTTTATCCTGTTTTTCAAAATGCCCTGTACTAGCTTAGAATAAGGTCCTATAGCTATACTCTTTAATCTCTCTGTCAGCGTTGGAACAATATCTGTAGTAATGTGGCGAGAGTCAGTTCTAGGGTATGTTACTAATTTATGTGCTTCATACAGCTTCTGCATAATATTTAAGGTTTGCTTCGCAGAATAAGAATATTTGCGGTTAGCATCCCTTTGAAGTTCAGTCAAATCGTATGCTAGTGGAGGTAACTCTCTTTTTAGTTCCTTTTTTACCTCTATTACCTCACCCATTTGCCCTGTTATTTTCTTAACTACATTATCAGCCTGCTCCTTGCTGAAGGTTCTAGTCTGATTTGTTGCCTTTTCCTGCCATTGTATATTAAATCCATTAAACTGAGCCTGTATGCTCCAGAAATCCTTTGGAATGAACTTTCTTATTTCCTCTTCCCGCGCCACAATCATTGCTAATGTAGGTGTCTGAACTCTTCCTGCTGAAAGCTGTGCATTGTGTTTACAGGTAAGTGCTCTAGTTACATTCAAACCTACTAACCAATCAGCTTCAGACCTGCTTTGTGCCGAATAGAACAAATTATCATATTCTCTGCCGGGTTTTAGGTGCGAAAATCCCTCTTTAATAGCTTTATCCGTCTGTGATGAAATCCAAAGACGTTTGATAGGCTTTTTAAAACCTGCTTTCATGATAATCCATCTTGCAACCAGCTCTCCCTCACGACCTGCATCTGTAGCTATGACAAGCTCGTCCACATCAGCTCTGTTTAAAAGCCCTTTTACAACGCCAAATTGCTTTGATGTCTGTTTGATAACTACAAGCTCCATCTTATTCGGAAGCATTGGCAAGTCTTCAAGATTCCATGACTTATACTTATTCCCATAAGCTTCTGGGTCTGCAAGTGTTACCAAATGTCCCAAAGCCCAAGTAACTATATATTTCGAACCCATAATGTAACCGTTAGCATTTTGATTGCAATTAAGTACCTTCGCTAAGTCCCTTGCTACCGATGGTTTTTCAGCTAAAACTAAAATTCTTCCCATTAAAAATAACTCTCCTCTAAACATTCCATTTGTATTATTGCCGTGTAAATAATATTATGTAGTGCAATTATGTGTTATAAAATTCCAAACCGCTTTTTGTATCGCTCCATATCCCTGAGCGGATCTAGTTCTTTATCCTTCTTCATATATTCCTCAAGCTCTTTGCTCAAATTAATCGCAGTAAATAAATCCCGAATAGCCAAATCTAGTTCCCCTAGACGCACATAAAAACAAGCTCTATTATAATATAAAAACGAAGTTTTAGGGCAGTTTCTAATGCCTTTTGATATTATATCAATGGCATTTTGATAATCATTTTCTTCTAAATAAACAATTGATAAATTTAGATACGTATACGAATATTTAGAGTTTTGAACAATAGATTTAATATAATAGTCTTTCGCCTTGTTTGAGTATCCAAGTTTATTCATAATAACTCCTGCATTAAACAATGCTCTATAGTTATTAGGCTCAAGCTCAAGACCTTTTCTTATTGTAGTTAACGCTTTATCATATTTACCTAAATCCTCATATACAGCAGCGAGATTATTATATGCCCAAAAGTGATCTGGCTCTATTTTAGCTGCCTTTTCATAATATTCTGCAGCTTTCTCCTTTTCGCCGCTTTCATCTAAGACATTTGCCAAGAAAAAGTATGCCTCTGCATACTCTGGGTCTATTTCAATTGCTCTCTCGTATAATTTTACAGCATTTTCAAAATCTTTCAAGTCATCATATATAATTGCCAAACCGTAGTATGCTCTAGCCTCTAAAGGATTTATTTCTATAGCTTTTTTGTAAACCAATATAGCTTCATCTTTCCTTCCTAAAATATCAAGATTTATAGCTATATCTAGCAAAATTCCAATAAAATCTATATTCAACCCATTTTTTAAATATACACTTAATGCTTTATTATAAATTTTTATTGAGAAATTAGGAATAATATCTACTAACTTACCTGCTAAAAAATATAAAATCTCGAAATATTTTAAGTGTGAAATCATCATTATATTATTCATAAGTATTAATCCAGCTTCTCCAATACAAGTTATGTTCAATAAGTTTTGAGTTCTTATTAGTATACTTCTACATATTTCATACCGCTTTAAAAAAGTATTTGAAACTAAACAGTATAATTCATTAATTCTTCCAATGCATCAGTAAGTTGTTTCCTTGCCCATTTATCACTGTTTTCCCATGGATATTGTCTAAATGAGCATTCTAAAACCATAATAAGGAATGTATATACACTATAAATAACTGCACGGATTTTTTCATCATCTTCTAAATATGTCCTACCAATGAAACTATTCATAAACGCTGTATCATGCAAAAGAGAACCACATACTGGTTCTAATAAAGCATCTCCGTAAATTGCCCGTTCAAAGTCAAGAATAGCCGTTATTTGTGGATTTTGCGGATCAACAAAAATATTTCCTTTCCACAAATCCTTATGCACCAAAGAAGCTTTTTCTACCTTATCCAAAATGCCACTATATCTTTCAATCAAATGGTAAATAGCATTATATTCATAAGGTAATTTCAGCCTTATGTCCCTAGCATCATCTAATAACTCCTTTATCATGAACAAAAAAGCTTCACTCCATGTACTAAACTGCTTTTCTTTTTTGGTTATGTCACCAAAAAAATCAGATTTAATACTGGTAATCTGTTTGACATATTTTCCAAGATCAGATGATATAGAGTTTCTTTGTTTTTCATTAAACTCATCATAAACATTGTCTAGAGGTGTGCCTTGTATAAAATCCATGAAAAAATATTCATTTTCAATAATGTCCTTATCGCAGTCATAGTTCAAGACTTTTGCAACTGGTATATCTATTGTGGAATTTATCTTATTGAGAACCTCTATCTCATTTTCCATAATGTCTTTCTCGTATCTCATTACTTTTACATGCTTTGGAGGTGATACTTTAAGAACAATTTTATGATTTCCCTGTATTGTCAAACAATAAGCTAAATTAAAAAAGCCTTGTTTTATTTCTGTTATTTTATTTATAGTTGTATCTTCTCCAAATGCCTTTTTGACCATATTTATTATATCATCATTTGAAATAGCTACTTTTGTTATACTGCTCTTGCTCATGCGTATATGCTCCTAATCAAGTAAGTTAATTTATTTATTAATATTAACATTTAAACCTATTTTTATAATACTACAGCTCATAAGTTATAATACCAATTCATATAATATTATTTATATTATATTTTTATAAAAACAAGAATTCAATATTTTTTTACAACCGATTAAAAAGTTTTTAGTTTATAATCGACATTTTTTATTATTGTCAATATAATAATAGACCCAAAAAGGGTACTAATATTTACCTTCGTGAGTCTAATTAACTGCAAGTAAAAAATTCATCGAAATATAATGGAAACATTACAACCATAATGTTATTGCTATTGTACAATAATTACATATATGTGTCAAATATCATGTACATTTCCTTTTCCGTTCCGTTGTGTTAAGGTATATTTACATATAATAAATACATTCATGTAAATATATCGAATATTTTTATTTATTTTCTGATTCTATTACAATACTGTGCACTAAAAAAAATGTCAATTTTTCAATGCAATAATATGTTAGTCTGATTTTTCTAAGAACAAGAGGGCTTTTATCCTCAATAGTTCAATACACGAAAAATTTCTTCGTCAGTACATCCAGCCTTACGCATAGGTTCAACAATATCATTAATAAAATCTGGAACATAGGTTTTTAATACTTTAAATTGCCCTGTCAATTTGTATTTGCCAAGCGCAGCAGGCAAAAAAACAGTCTCTCCTGCTTTAAAATCAACTGTCATATTATCTGTTTTAATATCTCCTTGACCCTCAATACAAATGTAAACATAAAATTTACTGCCATCACAACTATCCGAAAAACTACCCTTAACATCAAAACGCTCACAAGCAAAATACTTATTAGCCAAAAAAATAGTTTTACTGCAGCTTTCATTTACTTTTATATCTATTCCCTCACACTTGGCATTTCTAGAAGCTGCATCAAATTTTATTACATCAAAAGCCTTCTGCAAATGTAATGGTCGACAAGCACCGTTATTGTCAACCCTGTTATAATCAAAAACTCTGTAGGTAGTATCCGAACATTGCTGTATTTCCGCTATTACTATTCCAGCTCCTATTGCATGGACTAATCCAGCGGGAATATTGATAACATCTCCAGGTTTTACTTCGATATTCTGAAGACAATCTTCAATCCTGTTTTCTCTTATTGCCTTATCAAACTCTTCTCTGGTTACTTCTGGCTTAAGACCTGCTACAAGTTTAGCTTCTGGCTGTACGTCCATTATATACCACATCTCATTTTTCCCCGAGCTACCCTCATACACTGCTGCATAATTATCCTCACAATGTACCTGTACAGAAAGCCTGTCATTTGCATCTATAAGTTTAATTAGCAGCGGTATCTCTTTACAATCTACAGGGAATTTTTTACCCAAAATATTTATAGAATCAGCTTTTATTATTTCAGTAAGTGTCTTACCCGAATGTTCCCCATTTGATACAACGCTCAAACCGTTTTTGTGACAAGATAGTTCCCAACTTTCTGCTACGGTGCCGTCAGGAAGTTCTCTATCCAATTTTTCAAAATAGCGGCCTCCCCAAATATAGTCTTTGTAAACTGGTTTAAACTTAATTGGATAATACATATCATACTCCTAAGTGGCAAAAGTCAAACAAATCAAATCACCTAATTATTGACTTTCTAAAACATGGTATTGTTTTCTAATACCATTATATTTTGATTTCAACCAAATCGTCACTTAGAAGCCTAATATTAAAATCCTTTAAACTGTACAACTATTTTATCTACCATAGATTCAGAACGTGCACAATAACAATACTAAAATAGTCGCACTCTGTTCTTAATTTTCTTTTGAAATTTTAAATAATGTACTTAGCTTTAGCCTATCACCGTAATGCAAAACAGCAAAAGAATACAGCTTTATTGACATTATTCCTACTATTACATTTGTAACTGCAATTATACACAGTGAAACTAATATCTCCCAAATTGGCACTGTAGTTGAAATTAGCCTTGATGGAATTGAATAAGGTGATGTAAAAGGTACAAACGATGCTATTTTTGCTGCTGTACTGTCAGGTACAACAAATGTACCATATGAAAAATAAAAGGAAATTATGGAAACAAAGGACATTGGCATCATAGCAGAATTCAAATCCTCAGTCTTGCTTACAGTTGCCCCAACTACCGCAAACATTAGTGAATACAGTGTGTATCCTAGAATAAAATAGATTATTATCATCGTTAAAGTAAATGGTGTGAAAGCCGATAATTCCAATTTCATGCCGCCTAAAGAGAAATCAGTCGGAAAAGATAGCTTATAAGTAACAACTCCAACAAACATAATCAGCAAAATTTGAAATAGTTCTAAAACACCCATTCCTGCCGTTTTTCCAAGTATTATTTTTGAAGGCTTAACTGAGGTAATAAGTATTTCCATTACTCTGGAAGTTTTTTCTGATGCAACCGACATCGAAATTCCATATCCGCAAAAGTATATTGCAAGAAACAGCAGCATGCCTATAAATATGCTTGCAAAATATCCTCCCCACTTACTTTTTCCTAATTCATTGACATTAACAAGTAAATCGTCAAACAGCTTCGAAATAGTTGCATCAGGTACATTATACAGTTTTAAAACATCTGTTGAATATATTTTTTTGAATGCTTTACTAATTTCACTTTGGCTAGGTCCTTCATCATATTGTTTCGTAAAACAGTCAAATTTTAGAGCATCACTTTCCATATTTGCAACTATAAGAAAACTCTTTCCATTATCCTTAATATCAGACTTCAGACTTTCAATTTTGTCCTTTTCTTCTATTTTTAATTCATAACCCGGGAATTGCTTATTAATATCCTGTAAGTTATCCTTAAAATATCCGCTGTTGTCTATTAAATATATAATACTTTTGTCAACAACTTTTCCGCTGCTTTCTATTTTGTCATCTTTAGACTGAACTTCTGTAACAATGGCTGGTATAAGCATTACACCTATTACTAATACTAAAATGACTATGGTTGATATTATAAAAGCTTTCTTCTTTATGTTCTCTTTGAAAGTATATTTAAACACCTCTAAAAAATCTCTCATTTTGCTTCACCTACCTTTTCAATAAATATCTCATGTAATGAGGGTTCACGTATTTCAAACTTATCTAGCATGTATCTTTTACTTAGTATTTTTTCTAGCAATTTATAAGCCTGTTCTTCGTTTGATATCTTAAGTTCGTAGCCTGTAGCATTTTTACTAATATTTGTAATTCCCTGTTCAGCAGCTAATTCAGTAATATTTCCTTCGCAATTCAGCACTAGATTGCTTCTGCCATAGCTGCGCTTAATATCTTTAAGGTTGCCACTAAGTACCGTATTTCCATTTTTGATTATTAGTATTTCTTTGCAGAACTCTTCAACAGTAGACATTTGGTGGCTAGACATTATTATGTATTTTTTCCTATCAATAAGTTCATATATTACTCCCTTAAAAAGCTCAGTATTAACCGGATCTAATCCACTGAATGGTTCATCCATAAATATAAGCTCAGGGTCATGAATAATTGTCGCTATAAATTGAATCTTCTGCTGGTTTCCCTTTGATAGCTTTTCAGCCTGCATGTTTGCATACTGACTGGCATCTAGCCTTTTGAGCCAATAATCTATATCTTTCTTTGACTTTTCAGTTTTTACTCCTCTTAGTCTAGCAAAATACATCAGCTGTTCGATAACCTTAACTTTTGGGTAAAGTCCTCTTTCCTCTGGAAGATACCCAAACTTTGTGACTTGCTCAGCGGTAGGCTCATCGCACCATTTAATATTACCGCTATCCTTTTTAACAATGTTTAAAATCATTCTAATCGTTGTGGTTTTCCCCGCTCCATTTGTCCCCAATAACCCGAAAACTCCTGGCTCCTTCATTTGTAAACTAATATTATTAACTACAAGTTTCTCACCAAAAGATTTGGATACATTTTCAACTATTAAACTCAATATATTCACCTCTCCGTATTTTCTTTTTAAATCCTTTTCCTTAGTTTATATTTTAGTTTTAAATTATACCATAAATTGTGCTCTGCACCGAATTTTATACTCATTATAAATATGTCTTTAATTATATTATTTAGTTCTTAAAAAACATGTAATTTCGTGTATTCTAGCTATCTTAATAATTTTTCCACATATTTACCTAATTAAAATTGTTAATTGAACCGATAAAGAAGTTATAAAAATACTAGAGGAAAACAAAGGAGTACTATTATGGAAGCAAATGAATTAATGGATTATCTTCATCAAACCCAAGAATATATTGAATATTCTTTTTATAAAAATTCATCTGAAATAATGGAAGCCATTATGAAAAATGGAATATATAAAGTATTACATATTGTTTCCATTGTAGAAAAACAAAAAGGGATTTTTGAATGTTCAAGCACTTGGGAGGTAGATGCAAATACCTGTTTTAGAAAAAATATGACCATCAATATATCAGGTGAAATGATTTTCATTACAGAAATTCTCGGTGCAGACAATAATTCTACAACCACTTCAAATACAAAAATTAATATTGAAAACACTTATAATCCCATAACTTCAGAAATTGATATACAAAAAGAGTATGGAGAAATACTGGATTTGTTAAAAAGCAAGCCCCTCAATAGCATAGAAAAAAGTATTTTAACAAAGGTTGTTGCAGCTTTTTTTAAATAAAAAAGTCAATTTACAGCATCATCCAATAATTTTGGGTTGAGTTGTAATTGAATTTAGTCAATTTATATATGTCCAATAATTTGGGTTTGAGGCTAAAACATATCGGAATCAAAAAACAAATTCAAATCCAAATTACGGATTTTTATTATCAATTTCATATACTTGTTCATCTACTTGATTCTTGCAGTACTTTCTTGGTGGGAACCCAAACATTTTAGAAAATGCTCTTACAAAGTTAGAATAATCATTAAAACCACATTTGCTTGCTGCTTCAGCAGGAGATAATCCATCCTTTATATATGCGGCACATCTTTGTATTCTCTTATTATTAACATAGCTGTGTATAGAGCATCCTGTATTAGCCTTAAATTTGTGCATCAGATAATATTTATTGATATAAAATCTTTTAGATAACGCATCAATGCTTAAATCAGATCCTATATTTGAATTTATGTATTTAATAATCTTCTGGATTTGCTCATCAAATTGAACCTCAATATTATCAACGTGTTCGTCTGGGTTTATCCTAAGTCTATTAATATACACTATAAATTCTACAAATAAAGCATTACATAAGATTCCTGAACCAAACTGAGTATTATTTACTTCTAGCTCTAATTTTGAAAGTATTTGCTTAATTGAATTTATAGAAGTTTTGCCTAGTCTAAGTAAATGTTTATTTTCTCTGGCTAAATCAAAGCAGGTCAATAGATTATTCTCAGCATTACCATGCTCTTTTAAAAAATCATCATTAATCCAAATGACTATTCTTTCATATTCTTCATCTGGCTCAACCATTGGCTTGTGCACCTGGTTTCTCGGAACAAAAAGTATATCCCAAGGCATTAATTTATATGATTTACCTTCAATATTATAAATTACATTTCCAAATATAAATACTATTATCTTGTTAAAGTCATGAAAATGATGCTCAAATTGTGTATCACTCTTATCTTTTAGGTGAAAAAATTTGAAATCATTATTCAGCTGTCCTCTTCTGATGGCCTTTTCCATATCTTTTTACCTCCACAAATATCTGAGTCAATTACTTTAATCTAAATATCCTATGATTTCGGACGATTGTTAAGTTCGATATTACTCCCCACCAACACCGTCAAAAACTTACTTGTGGGTTTTTGTTGCTCTAAAAAGCATCATATTCGTACAAAGTTGTTTTTCGAGCTAGCCTATACTATATTGTATGTAAACCAATAAAAGATTGCCTTAATCAGATTTTTATGATTTATAGGACAAAAACAGCTTTTGCATATTTTTAAGCATATTATGCAAAGAACTTGACCAACTCGAAGAATATACTATTAATGTAAGGCAAATAAATATGTGGGCGGCGATGTTTATGAAAATAATCACCAAAGCAAATGCTCAGCTTTTTTTGTTACTAAACGCCTTATTTTGGGGTTCATCGTACATATGGTCAAAAATGTTATTAAATTTACTTCCACCTTTTTGCATCCTATTTATATGCGCAATTATAGGGTTGTTAGTGACTATAGCTCTATTTAGAAAACAACTTAAAACATTTGATAAAAGAAACGTTATTATATGTACACTGATAAGTCTTGTTTCTGTTGCAAGCAACACCTTCTGTATGCTTGCATTAACAAGAACTTCAGGTTCAAATACTGCATTTATAGTACAGCTTTCTATCGTTATTACACCGATAATAATGGCAATACTTGATAGAAAAGTTCCAAACTCAAAAACAATAGTATTAGCCTTAATGGCGATGGGTGGTATTTATTTGATTACATGCTCCGGAAAGGGCTTACAGGTTAATCTAGGAGATATATTTGCACTCTGCAATGCCGTGTGTTTTTCACTTTACATAGCATTGCAAAATAAGTATTCACAAGAAGTAAATCCAATACAGTTTACATTTTTTCAGCATGCTACAAATTCCGTAACCTTTTTAGCACTATCACTGATATTTGAAGCAAGTACTATCTCATTTAGCAATGTTATGAGCCCAACGTTTTTGTTACTGATTGTATTAAATGCACTAGTGATAATATTTACATCCTTGTTCCAAAGCTCTGCAATAAAATATGTACGTCCTGAAAATGCCACAGTACTATATTCTTTTGAACCTGTAACAACTGCACTGCTTGGAGCCATTCTATTAGGTGAAAGATTTTCTGGAATTCAATCTATTATTGGCTGTATCATTATCCTTTTAGCAGTTCTAATATCAGCAATAAAACCACCGCGTTTATTTAAGAAACGTAAAACAAAACTACTTTTACAGATTAATACAAGAATGTAGGTGGCTTTAAAGCCACCTACACTATTTAACTACGAAAGCTGAGTAAATATATTTTGTTCATAGATACTTATTTCTATTTTTTACCTTTACCCTTAAACTTAGGAAAATCATTACCATCCCAGTTTTCCAATTGTTTATTGAACTCTTGAATTATCTTGTCACCCTCTTCTTTAGTCATCTTTCCATTTTTAACATCTTGTTCTATGTGGTATTTAAATTTCTCATTCAGGCGTTCTTTTTTCTCAGCTAATGGAAGGCTATTGAACTCTTTTATTTTAACAATACGCTCATCAATCTTTTTAGTTAATTCATCAGCCTTATCCTTTGTTATCTTTCCTTCGTTATATTCTTTCTGAATATCATTTTTTCTTTCTTCAAGTCTTTTTATTGGATCTTTATCACACTTTTCGTGCTTTCCATGATTTTTAAATAATCCCGAATTTTGTTCAGTTGCATTTGTCTTTTCAACAGTAGCAATGGACTGAACTGCAAATGCACTTGAAGATACCATTGAGAAAACAAAAGCGATAGCAATTAAAATTTTAATTTTTTTCAAAAATATTACCTCCTAAATATAAAAATATAAATGTAGTTTTGTCACAAACATATATTATCGTACCCAGTTAAATTGTTTTATATATTTGAAATTCTACCCAAGAAAAAAGACCTTCTGAATCAGAAGATCTTTCACGATTAACCATGTTATTTTTTTAACTTAAGAATATATTTAAATGTCTTTCAATCCTATTTTACTATACAATCGTAATTCACCTATTAATTTTAATAAGTGATTCAACTTTCCAAAATAAAGAAACTTATCGGCGTTCAAACTTATCAAAAGTTTGCTGCCAAAATAATTGAATTAGTAACGGCTCATCTCAACGTTTTTTGGAGCTTTTATTTTTTATTACAGTAATAACAGCTGGCATTAATGAAATAAATATTATAGCTATTGCTACAATAAAGAAATTATTTTGAACCCATGGGATGCCACCAAAGAAGAATCCACCAAATGAAAATATTGCAACCCAGCCTATTCCACCGAAAATATTGTAGCTTATAAACTTTTTGTAGCACATAGAACCCATTCCTGCTACAAATGGAGCAAAGGTTCTAATTATAGGAACAAATCTTGCAAGTATTATAGTTTTCCCACCATACTTTTCATAGAATTCATGTGTTTTATCCAGATACTCTTTTTTGAATATTTTTGAATTTTCATTTTTAAATAACTTAGCACCGAAGAACCTTCCAATTTCGTAATTGCATGTATCACCAAGTACCGCAGCAAGCATTAATACAGCGATTATTGCTGGAAAGTTTATATCTCCTGTTTTAGCTAAGGCACCTAGCAAAAATATCAATGAATCTCCTGGTAAAAACGGTGTAATAACTAAACCAGTCTCACAAAATATAACTATAAATAAAATTAGATATGTCCAAATTCCAAAATCATTTATAATTTGAGGCAAATGTTCATCCATATGTAATACAACATCAATGAATTGAACTACAAATTGTATTATTGTATCCATTAACAAACTCCTTTTTTGATAATATAGAATTATATCTGCATTATACAATTCTACCCTATACAATTTAAACTAAAAACTTAAATCTGTACATACATTATAAATAAATTAACGATTTATTTACAAACATGTACAACATCGTGTTGTTTTTACGGCTAAAGATGCTTAGAGCTTGCTGAACAATTGTAAACATGAATGAATACTACCTTCGTCATTTCATTAATACTAAAATCCTTGTATTCATTCAGCAAGCTTTTTTCACCAAACTAATTCAAGCAATTATTTTTAACCCAACTTCCCATTGATAAGTTTAACACCTACGATTTCTAACTGGGAAAGTTCGAGTAATTTACATATTAAATATTTTTAGTATAATAAAAACGAAATAGTATTATAACATTATTATTGTCCATTATATTGATAAATATATTTTCCATAAAAATCTAATATTCATGATTTACTGAAAAAACATCAATTTTATTAAAATTAACCTTGAAAAAAGTACTAAATCAAGTCTGATTTTCTAAGCAAGTTTCTAACAATTACCGCTGTCTCAGCCCTCGTAATGTTGCCTTGAGGATCAATCATATGACCATTCTTTCCAGAAACAATTCCTGTTTTAACACAAGCTGCAATACTTTCCATTGCATAGTATGATGATTGTTTTGAATCTCCAAATACATTAAGTATGCTCTCTACATCACCAATTGAGAACTCAACATCCAAACCAGTTATTTTCATTGCTTTTGCAATAATCGTCATAGCTTGCTCACGAGTAACCTTATCATTTGGACCAAATTTCCCATTGCCATATCCTGATATTAGACCATATTCACTAGCAATTGCTATGGAATTATAGTACCATGTAGAAGCATCTAAATCTTTAAAAGATGATTTGAATGTGCCCGTTCTCATTAGCCCCAGTCCCTTTACTACTATTTCTGCGAATTCAGCTCTGGTAACAGCTCTATTCGGCAAAAAGTTTTCATTTCCAACTCCGTTTACAACAAGCCTTGCACCCATATCATTAACAGCATCCTTTGACCAATGATTTTCAACATCGTCAAAAGACCTTGGATTCCAAATAACTGAATAAACACTATTTGTTAAACTATTTATTTTAACATAGTTTTTCCCATCTACTGTATCTATAGAAGTGGGTACATGAGAAAAAGTCCCGTCGCTATTTAAAACAATTCCTGTTGTTATTTTTCTTAAATCAACATCATTAGGTATAGCAATTGTTCTTTTTACATATCTATTAAATCTTGATACATCTATTGATTTTACACCGTTGTCACAAGTAATTTTGAATTCGACTGGTTTTGTTACAACCTTATAATTGTCTTTATCAGCTGTAGCTTGCAACAAATTTTGTATGTCTACGGATAATTCACCAATTTCAATTTTAACAGTAATATTTTTCAACTCTGTCGGGTTTCCCAATTCTTCAATAACCTTGCCAATATTGATTTGCAGTACTGGTAAAGTGTACGAAACCTGTCCTGTGCTAATTTCAATAACGGCATCTTTCTCTTCCATGCTTTTAACAGTTTGCCCATCTAGCTCAGCTATTTTTATTTCTGAAGCGTCACTTACAGGAATAATAATTAAAGGATGCATTCCTATCTTCTCAATTCTTTTTAACATTTCTTTATTATCAAGTATTATCCTTGTTCTTGTCCTACCTTCTAACTTATCAGCCACATTTTCCGCAACAAATTCTGTTTTACCATTAATAATTATAGGAGCATTATTATTTTGGGGGTTAGGATTAATCAAAACGGGTACTGCTGAGTTGCCGCTTTTCTCTTCCCACTTAGCATACAGTATCATGTCTTCTAAAACCACATCTTTTCCAAAATTCCATTGACTGTTTAATGAAGAATCCCTATACCAACCTATAAAATCATACCCTGATTTAATAGGATTTTCAGGTTTAGTAATAGCAGTATTTACTATAATATCTTTTATTGCTGCAACTTTGCTTCCACCATTTGAGTCAAACATTACTACGAAAGTAGATTCTGGTAGTTTTTTTTCTGACCACTTTGCATAAAGTATGATATCAGATGTAACTAAATCTATTGCAAAATCCCATTGATTAACTAGCGTAGCTTCCTTATACCAGCCTTTAAATTCATAATCCTGTTTAGTTGGTTCGTTTGGTACTGTAATTGCACTGCCTGATGTAATGTTGATAATATCAGCTACAGCACTGCCTCCATTAGTGTCAAATTTAACTGTATAATTCAACGGTTGTGGAGTAGTTGTTTCCCATTTAGCGTATAATGTAATATCTTCTGTTACTATATCAGTGGCGAAATCCCATGCATTGCCATATGTAAATTCTTTATACCAACCCTTAAATTCAGATCCAGACTTTGTTGGGTCATTTGGTGCTGTGATAGTGCTGCCGTAAGTAATATTTGTAATATCAGCAATAGCACTACCTCCATTAGTATCAAATTTTGCTGTGTAAACCTTCGGTTGTGGAGTAGTTGTTTCCCACTTAGCATATAATATTATATCTTCTGTTACTATATCTGATGCAAAATTCCATGCATTATTAAATGCAGAATCTTTATACCAACCCTTAAATTCAAATCCAGAGTTGGTTGGGTCATTTGGTGCTGTGATAGTGCTGCCTTTAATTGCATTAATTCTGGCAACCTTACTACCACCATTAACATCGAACATTACTATGTATATTGGATCTGGGACTTTTTCTTCCCATTTAGCATATAGTGTTGTGTTTCCTGTAATCACATCTGTATCAAAATCCCATGCATTTAAAAATTCAGCTTCTTTATACCAGCCTTTAAAAATACACCCTGATTTTGTTGGGTCATTTGGTACTGTAATTGCACTGCCTGATGTAATATTCAATATATCAGCAACCTCACTGCCTCCATTAGTATCAAATTTTGCTGTATATGATACTGGCTGAGAACTAGTATCTATCCACTTAGCATAAAGTACTGTATAGGAGGTAACTCTGTCTGTTAAAAAGTCCCATCCATTTATGCATAAGTCTTCTTTATACCAGCCTTTAAATTCACAGTCATCTTTTATAGGTTCGGCTGTCGGTTCTGTTATTATACTGTTGTAGCTCACTGTCTGCCCGGGTATAGCACTTCCACCTTGGGAATCAAATGTAACATTTTGAGAAAAGTTAGCTTTTAAATAATAAATGGTATTTAAATTCAGATTGTATATTAAATTTGTTGAGACTATCATATCTGCTTGCATCCAGTTAGCGAAATCATCCGCAGTCTTAGGAACTGCTACCACTAGGAATTGCGAACTTGAGTTTTTAAATAGCTCGACATATCCGTTACCATTTGCAGTTATATCAACAATTTTATTTGATATATTTGTTATTATTTTATTTAAATTATTACTTTTACAATTAATATCCATTAATTCTGTACTTTTATTCAAATCTAGTGTATTTAATTTATTTGAATAACACCATAGAGTTTTCAGCTTAGCATTTTGATTAATCTTTAATGAAGTCAACTGATTTGAATAGCAATGCAACTCTGTTAATAGTTCATTATTGCTTACATCTAATTCAGTTAATTGATTTAATTGGCAGTAAAGAATAGTCAGTGCCTTGTTATTTCCAACCTCTAGTTTACTTAGTTGATTTGAATAGCATGCTAAATAGGTCAATAACTTATTATTACTCACATCCAATACTGATAGTTTATTTGTTTGGCAAGACAAATATGTTAATGCAGTGTTTTTATCTACCTTCAAATCACTTATTTGATTGGAATAGCATCTTAAATAGGTTAAAGCTACATTTGCACTAACATCAAGTGATGTCAATTTGTTTGTGTCACAATGCAATTCTTTCAATGCCGTATTATTTTTTACATCCAACACACTCAACTGATTTGCTTGACAATACAGATAAGCCAATTTATTGTTTGCACTTACATCAAGAGAAGTTAATTGATTCGAATAGCAAGCCAAATAATTTAATGCCAAATTATTGCTAATATTGAGGCTTGTCAGTTTATTTGAATTGCAGTATAGCTGTGTCAATGCAGTATTATTACTTACATCAAGTTCACTTAGCTGATTTGAATAGCACCTTAAAAAAGTAAGTTTTTTGTTTGCACTTACATTTAGTTGAGTTAATTTATTTGAATCACAATGCAGTTCTTTTAGCTCTGTATTGCTAGCTACTTGCAAATCACTCAATTGGTTTGCTTGACAGTAAAGATTAGTCAACATTATGTCACCACTTACATTCAATGAAGTAAGCTTATTTGAATAGCATGAGACATAAGTTAGTAAAGAGCAATTACTTACATCTAGTTTAGTTAGTTCATTTGAATCACAGTATAAACTAGTTAGCATAATTGCTCCACTTAAATCTAAGTCGCCAGCTAAAGACTTTTTACTCCATGATATTGATTTAATACATTTTACAGCTTCTCCGCTCCATGTAATCCCTGTCCAAGTAACAGGATTATTCTCATCATATGCGGAGTTCAGAATTTTCCCATTACTCGTCCCCGATATTTCTGAGTTAAGATTTAAAAAAGTTTTTAGTTTAGTATAATCATCCCCATTATATGTAATTCCACTTATAGTCACATCTGCCGCAAATATAGCACTTATATTAATGCTCAATGCAGCAACAAGTACACAAGCAAATAATATAATTTTACCTAAAATTCTATGGCCCATGTAAATCCCCCACTTCAAAATAACTATGTCCATTACTATATTTAAACTCATTAATGTCTTTATGGACTCATCTCTACTTATTTTTTACTTTCATACAAAAAAATGTACAAATAGCTGTTAATAAGCGTTTATATACATATATTTATATAATACTTCTTTTTTCTTCAAAATACAACATCTTAATAATATGTAATGCAACCACCAAAAACAACATTTTTCTATTAATAATAATTATATATACCACATACATACAAAGATTAACATATATTGAATTGTAAAATGAATTTTATTTAAAGCAAAAAATAAATAGCTGAAAAATAATTAATAAAAAATCATAAATTTTCACCTAAAACTAATAAAAATGAATATATATTTTTTTTATACAAACACTATATGTTAGTATGTTTTTAAAATAATTTGATTAATACTTTATGTCTATATGACAATCGGAGGTAAAAATGGATAATAAACACAATAAATTAAAAGGCAAAAATAATGAACGCCTTACATCTTCCAAACCCACAGATAATGAAGGCACAGCCGCTTGGGCAAATGAAAAATGTAAGCAAAAAAATTCAGATGTATCCATTCCATCCTTAGACAATGTAATAAAAGCTAAAGAATGGGTAGATGATGGTAGTAAGCTATAATGCTGTTCGTTTTTTTATATAAAAACAATATTTTAAATCACTGCTGACGCTGTGTGCTGCATAGGCAGTAATCTCATAGCTTTACAATTTAAGTTGTATTTTTATTATAATAATTGAAAAGGTGGTTTCTTATGGCTAAAATTAAAATGACGGTGGATGGTAATAATGCTGCTGCTTATATTGCATATGCTTTTACAGATGTGGCTGCAATTTACCCTATTACACCTTCCTCAACAATGGCTGAATATGTGGATGAATGGGCAGCTAAAGGTCTAAAAAACATATTCGGACAAAAAGTAAGTGTAGTTGAAATGCAATCAGAGGCAGGAGCAGCTGGAGCAGTACATGGTTCTCTTCAATCTGGAGCATTAACAACAACCTTTACCGCTTCACAAGGTCTTCTGCTCATGATACCTAATATGTATAAAATAGCTGGAGAGCTATTGCCCGGAGTATTCCATGTAAGTGCAAGAGCAATTGCTGCATCATCTCTAAATATATTCGGAGATCATCAGGATGTTATGTCTACAAGGCAGACTGGTTTTGCTCTGTTAGCAACAGGTTCAGTTCAAGAAATAATGGATTTAGCACCAATAGCACATTTAGCTGCAATTAAAGGAAAATTGCCATTCCTACACTTTTTTGATGGATTTAGAACATCTCACGAAATACAAAAAGTAGAAGCATTAGAATATTCAGATTTTGCAAGTTTATTAGACCAGAATGCTTTAAAGGAATTCAGAAACAACTCACTTTCTCCGAATCATCCTGTTACAAGAGGAACCGCACAAAACCCTGATATTTATTTTCAAACTCGTGAAGCATCAAATAAGTATTATGATAACATCGTTAATATTGTTCAGGATTATATGCAGCAAATGGGTAAACTAACAGGCAGACAATACAATCTATTTGATTATTATGGAGCTCCCGATGCAGAAAATATTATCATTGCTATGGGATCTATAACTCCAGTAATTGAAGAAACTATAGATTACTTAAATGCATCTGGTGAAAAATATGGTCTTGTTAAAGTTCATCTATATAGACCATTTTCAGTGAAGCATTTGCTTATAACTATTCCATCAACTGTCAAAAAAATAGCTGTGTTAGATAGAACAAAGGAACCAGGCAGTTTAGGTGAGCCTTTGTATCTTGATGTTAAAGCAGCTCTATATGAAATGGAAAATGCACCTTTAGTAATTGGAGGCCGTTATGGACTTGGTTCTAAGGACACAACTCCTTCTGATATAAAAGCCGTATTTGATAATCTGAAGCTTGAAAATCCTAAAAATGGGTTTACCGTTGGCATTGTTGATGATGTTACTAATACATCATTACCTGTGTCTGGAAATATTACTGCTGGATCTAAGTCAACTATCAGATGTAAGTTCTGGGGACTTGGCTCCGATGGTACTGTTGGTGCTAATAAACAGGCTATTAAGATTATAGGAGACCACACTAACAAATACGCACAAGGCTACTTCTCCTATGACTCAAAGAAATCCGGCGGAGTCACAGTTTCTCATTTGAGATTTGGAGATGAGCCAATAAAATCAGCATATTTAATTGATGAAGCTGACTATATTGCATGTCACAATCAATCATATGTTTATCAGTATGATTTGCTAAAGGGCTTAAAGCCAGGTGGAATCTTTGTTTTAAACTGTCTATGGAACGAAAATGATATTGAGCAGCATCTACCTGCTAAATTAAAAAGAGAAATTGCTACTAATAATATTAATTTCTATACTGTTAATGCAATAAAGATCGCTGAAGCTATAGGATTAGGCAATAGAATCAATATGATAATGCAGGCTGCCTTCTTTAAGCTTACTAATATAGTTCCAATAGCAGAAGCTACTAAATATTTAAAGGAAGCAGTTGTAAAAGCATATGGTAAAAAGGGCGAAAATGTTGTAAACACCAACTATCAAGCAATAGATAAAGGCTTCGAATCAGTAGTAAAAATCAATGTACCTGATAGCTGGAAAACTGCTGCTGATGACCTTATACCTGATGTTGACGAACCAGATTTCATTAAGAAAATTTTAAGGCCAATGAACGCATTGAAAGGTGATTCTCTACCTGTAAGTACATTCAACGGCTACGAGGACGGTACTTTCCTGAACGGAACTTCTGCATATGAGAAACGTGGAATAGCAGTTAATGTACCTGAATGGATTGCTGAAAACTGTATTCAATGTAATATTTGTTCATTAGTTTGCCCTCATGCTGTTATCAGGCCTTTTCTTGCAACAAAGGAGGAACTATCAAATGCACCAGCAAGCTTTGTTACTAAACAGGCTGTTGGAAAAGGACTTGAAGATTTACAGTTTAAAATTCAAATAAGTACAATGGATTGTACAGGTTGTGGTAACTGTGCAGATGTTTGTCCTGCGAAAGAAAAAGCACTTGTTATGAAAAAACTGGATACGCAAACTGAGAAAGAAATTCCAAATTGGAAGTTCGCGATGACTAGTGTTTCCAATAAGGGCGACAGATTCGGCACCAAGACTATCAAGGATACCCAGTTCAAAGAGCCGTTAATAGAATTTTCAGGAGCTTGCGCCGGTTGCGGTGAAACTGCCTATATTAAATTAGCAACTCAGTTATGCGGAGACCGAATGATGATTGCTAATGCGACAGGTTGTTCCTCAATCTGGGCTGCATCAGCTCCAACTACTGCTTATACTGTTAATCATGAAGGAAAAGGTCCATCATGGGCTAATTCACTCTTTGAAGATAATGCTGAGTTCGGATTTGGTATGTATTTGGGCGTTAAGCAATTAAGAGAGAAATTGGCTGATTTAGCTAACCAATTGTTATCACTCAATATTAATGAAAATCTTAAAACCGCATTATCACAGTGGCTTGAAAACAAGGAAAATGGCGAAGGTTCAAAGACCGCCAGTGCAAATTTATTAAATGTCCTCAATAGCTGCACATGTGGTGATGATCAGCAAAAGATGCTTGTTGCAGAGATTCTTGAAAAGCAAGATTATCTCGTTAAGCGTTCACAATGGATTCTTGGTGGTGATGGTTGGGCTTATGATATCGGCTATGGCGGACTAGATCATGTGCTTGCATTAGGTGAAGATGTTAATGTACTGGTATTTGATACAGAAATCTATTCAAATACAGGAGGGCAATCCTCAAAAGCAACTCCTACCTCCGCAATTGCTAAATTTGCCGCTTCCGGCAAAAAAGCAGGGAAGAAGGATCTTGCCGCACAAATGATGACCTATGGCAATGTATATGTCGCCCAAATAAGTCTCGGAGCAGACAGAAATCAAGCTCTTAAAGCAATATCAGAAGCAGAAGCGTACCAGGGTCCTTCAATCATAATTGCTTATGCTCCTTGTATTAATCACGGTATTAGGGAAGGCATGGGCAGAAGTGTTGCCAACGAACAGTATGCAGTTGAATCTGGCTACTGGCATTTGTTCAGATATAATCCTGAATTAAAGGCACAAGGCAAAAATCCATTTATTTTGGATTCAAAGCCACCAAAATTAAGCTTCAGAGACTTCATTATGGGTCAAGTGAGATTCTCTTCACTTGCAAAGCAATTCCCAGCCCAAGCCGAAGAGCTGTTCACTCTTTGTGAAAAGCAGGCTACTGAGAAGTATGAGATGTTGAAGAAGATGGGGGCGGAGTGAAACAAGCTAAAAACCAAACTGCGTTAAAAGCATAGTTCGTTTTAAAGGCAAAGCAATCTAAACCCAAAGTGATTAAAAGCATAAATTCGTTCAAAAAGCAAAGCAATCTAAACCCAAACTGCGTTAAAAGCGTAATTCGTTAAAAGGCAAATCAATCTAAACCTAAACTGATTAACTAAATAAGACCTGTACTACAGTTGTATAATTGCTGTAGTGCAGGTCTTTAGTTTTTTGAACAAATACATTAGTCTTATTGTGAAATAAATTTGGGTTAACATTTCGCAGTAAACGCGTTGCATGTCGCAGAAGTAGTATATGTATCCCCTGAGAATGCTTAACGAAATTATTTGCAAATTTGTAATAGCTCATCACAGAATTTTCACCGTCGCGCAAACTCGCCATCCGTGGCTCGGGTTGACGCTCAAAATGGCATCCTGCCATTTTGACGGTAAAAATTCTGCTCTATCGCTAACAAATTTAACAAATAATTTCCATGCGCATTCCATTTGATACATATACTACTCTGCTGAGATTAGTGGGTGGTAACTGCGAAATGTGAAATTGTTTTGTTGTCAAAATTCAAAACAAAGAACGATACCCCCAGCAGTAATATACAACTCCCAGCATGTTATTTTCTCATTTCAATAATGAGTTTACCAACATTACTTCCCAGGCTGTGTTCTAACTCCTCAATGTCTTCACAAAATTTCTTTTCATTCTCTATAGCCTTATAAATGTTTTTCACAAGAGCTTCAGCATTATAATGTGTTTTGTTATAGTTAACAAGCATCCTTTTCAATTCATCCTCCACATATGTACGCTTAGCCGTCACTTTTGGATTACTCAACATTTTACTTTTATCAAGTGAGAACACTTCATCAAAATGCAACAGCAACCAAAAATTCAAAGCATGGATTTGTAACATAAAATCCGAATTTCTTTTCCTTACATTTATTCAAAACATAAGCATATTGATTATTATGCGGTAAGGACTTAAAGCTGCGTCTATCTCTGTCAACAATTAAGCATATTTTATCAAAATCTTCTGCATATGTTATTCCACCGTTCTTTATTACTTTTGATATATCAGAAATTATGTTTTCTTTTTTCAATTCTTCATTGAGTTGCGAAATAATCTTAGCACATTCTACTTCAATATCTTCAACAACTTCATCCATTAATTTACCAATTTTATTTTCACAGATAAACTTAAGCAGATCCCATGTTGTTTTTGCTGTTTTTTCTGTATCACAGATTTTTTCTTCGTTAAGATAATCCATAATTCTATTCAACATTGTCTCATATGAAATTGACCCTGTTTTACTTTCCTCAATGTCCTTAATTATGCGATCTAATATTTTTTTAGGGTTACTCCAACCTTTTTCACTATGACTTCGAACTATTGGAATTAGTTCAATTAATGGGTTAATCCCTATTTTTATCTTTGCGTTATTTACTGCATTAAAGTATATCTGCTCCGTATCAGAACCTTCATAAACCAAAAAATATTTTTTTAATGTTCTGTCTGTTTCTGAAATTTTCGTTCGTTCTGCAAATGTCCTGCTTTCTCTCATACACTAGTCCTCCTTAACTGGAAATACTGTGCTGAAAACTGGCACTCCACCATAACGTCCTTCTAAATACGCTTTATCTATCTTTTTATCAAACCTTTCGTTGTACTCCTCTAAGGAATATATATCTGACTCTCCAGATTTCTTTTTATTTACAAACCATATTTCATCTCGTCTTAGTAAATCAAAATCCATTAATCTTGATTCATGAGTAGTCACTATCAGTTGAATGTTGCTCTTGGATGCTTTTTGCAAAAAAGTTTCAATAAATTTATAAGTTAAACTCGGATGTAAACATCGATCCAATTCATCTACAACATATGTTTTGTTTTCTCCTGACAGCAGAATTTCTAACAAATCCAAAACCCTCACTGTGCCATCTGATTCCTCTGAAAGATTAAACAAAACATTTTTTTCTCCATGAGAAAATTGTATTGTTTTACAAGTTATTTCTTGACTCTTATCGACATTCAGAATAAAAAAGTCTTTTTCGCTTCTCATTATGATACCAAAACCCTTTATATTATCATTATTTTTCATTTCAATTGTTCTTTTTTCTAAATTTGACACCAAGTCATTTCTTAATTGTTTTGGTAATTGGCTTGCTATTTTTTCAACTGGGACTTCTACCATCTTAAAATTTGTGATTCCAGTACCAAATGCAGAAATAATTCTACATATCTCTTCTACATTTTCTGTATTCGCCATATAAGAATAATCAGAAATTGGTCTATCAGGGTAATTGATGTCTAACCCTTCTTTTATCCACAAATAGATTTCCTTTAATATGGATGCTCTTTTATACTCTTCATAAAGGTTTCTTTTATTTTGATTCATTACTGATAAAAGCAATACAGAACTATCATCTTTGATATCCTCTGCATAAACCTTCATTTTATTTACTAATCCTTTTGTATTTAAAGAGCCACCCAACTCAAATTGTCCGTTATTTATGTCACGACTAAATAATAATTTTTCTTTATTATCTGGTGTTAATTCTAACAACCACTCAGAAATAAACTTACTTTCATTCAGAACTACTTCAAATCCATAAGAATAATAGCTATTTCCCAAATTTATTTCAAACTCAAAATAGCTTTGTTTAGACTTGTTTTCCGGATCCACTTTACAATATTTTTCTGTATGTCCTTCTGGTAATCCATTAATAACAGTCTTTTTCATAAAGTCCATAGCTTTAACTAAGTTTGACTTTCCGGCTGCGTTAGCTCCATAAACTGCTGCAAATTTTAATAATTTTATATTATCATCATCATATATATGTTCTTTTTTACTCCGTACCTTTCCAGCAATCATTGAAAATTCTTCGGACTTTCCATTATCTCTAGTTGAAAACGACAAAAAGTTTTTTACATTAAATCTGATAAGCATGTTAATACCCCCTTATTCCATATAGCTATTATATGTGATTTTTTCACTCTTATCAATTATTTATTTAAATATTTAATGCCCTATAAATCATTATTAACGATATTTTCGTGTTTATTCAATCAATAAAGGTCGTAAAGTGAATAAATGGGTCATAATGCTTCAATTTCTTTAAGCTAAAGTTAGAACACCAAATCCAATAAAGAGATGTTTTTATACGTCATACAGATTATATATCAAAACTGCTAGATACTAGGAATATCAACATGTTAGATTTAAAATATTATGATAAAACTATTATTCTGGCATTTAGATTCCCTATGTGACCACACATTTGTCCTGATTGCAGAGTTTGGTTTATGTTTCGCAGTAAACGCATTGCATATCGCAGTAGTATTATATGTATCCCCTAAGAATGCTTAACTAAATTATTTGAAAATTTGTAATAGCTCATCACAGAATTTTCACCGTCGCGCAAACTCACCATCCGTGGCTCGGGTTGACGCTCAAAATGGCATCCTACCATTTTGACGGTAAAAATCCTGTTCTATCGCTAACAAATTTAACAAATAATTTCCATGCGCATTCCATTTGATACATATACTACTCTGCTGAGATTAGTGGATTCTGACTGCTAGATGTTAATTCAATTATTAAAATCATAAAACACTATTGGTTTTGTAATGCATATTGGCAGTAATTACTTAATATTTGATTGCACGAAATCAAACATGCCAGCCTTCGTTTGGACTATTTGGAATCATTTAATTCTTCTGCATTTACTGCTGCAACTTCTTTTATAGTTTCATCTTCTGCTTTACTTCCAGTATTAGAAATCCCATTATCCCCACTATCACTATTTTTATCAAGATTTATCAAATCTAAATAATCTTGAATTAGTTGTTTATAAGCCTTTTCAACTTCTTCGATAAAATCTTTGTGGCTTTCAACTTCTGTTTCCTTAATATTCTTATCTTTGTTTTTTACAGAGTTCATTACTACAAAACGAACTAGATTATCAAAATTGGCTTCTTTCTTCAACCTTTTAATTAAACTATCAACGTCTATGCCTTTATAATTTTTAATTGTATTTACAAGAGGTGATATAATAAAATATTTATCAAAAATTAAATCTTCACTAATATTTAAATTCTTAGGAGATTCATTAATTACAAGGCACTCAAATACAGAAGGATTATCTTTATATCCAATAGGATATATCGCACTTCTAACAATATTTTCTGATATCAAATTTCTTACTATATCTTTATATACTTTCGTATTTCTTTCTACCATAAAACATTTCGAAGGTTCATTATCTTTTTCTAAAATTAATAGAAATATATCATCTATGCTTGCATACTGATTAATTTTGAAATTTTCTTTTATGTACTCGTCCTCAAAGTGTAGTCCTCTATTTGCAATAATACCATTTATATTATTTTTTTTGTTCCAATCCAGTATTTTTTTCGTTTTGGGATAAAAAAATCTAGTCAAAATAATCTTATTACTATCAATAAACTCTTTATATGTTGTATTAGCTAGAGAAAGTTTATTTATAATATCTTTATCTAGCATATAATAATCATCTATAATGAAATTGTTACCCCAATCATATGGTAAAGGTTCGTCTAAATAATGGTTATATGCTAATCTAAGTATAAACATTGATAACTCGTAATAATTAAGAAAATTTTTTTCCCGAGAATCAACTTTATCTCTAATTTGTCTATTTATACTATTATAATCTATTTTTTTATCTGTATATTTTAAGTAATCTCTGATAACATAGTTTATTCTTTCAATATAATGCTCTTTAATTAATGGTTTAATATCATTTCTTGCTACATCTAGTACCTCTTTAGCTTGACCTTTAAAAATATTTAACTCTACATTAAAGTATTTATTATTAATGAGATATTTACATTGAATTTCTTTAAAATACATATCAATTTCACCTACTACTCTTCGATAAATATAGTATTCATCCTTTTGTCTCACTATGCAGTACTTCTTTACACTAAATATCAAAATTGCTGAATTCTTTTTATCCCTTACTATAATTTTTAATAATCCATACCTATCCAAATAGCTGCGATAATTAAGACCTTCTTCATTGTAATCATCATTCTTTTCAATTATGGTTATAATGTCTTCATCCGAATTATCATTTGTACTATCCTCAGAAATATGTTTTTCTTTAGAAATTTTGAATTCATCAATATCCTTCTTTTCCAGCATGCATCCTATGTTAAACATATTTATATTTTTTATATACTCATTTATATATGCTGCTAAATATCTTAAATTAGTATCAACATTATACCTCTCACTTAAAGAATCATATTCCTTAAATTCCTCTAGCATATCCTCTGTATCATATGTTCTTTCATAATTATTAATAGCCTCTTCCAGTTTTGATTCTTTAATAGATATACTTATTTCAGTTCCAATACTTTTTCTATCCTTGTTTTCTTCGACTGAAATATAACCGTTTTTCCTTCTAGATACAAAACTTATATCAAAGGCTTTGTCCTCTTCTGACTTGGTTTTTATTTTCATTTTATCAGTTATCATAAATACAGAATGAAGTCCCAAACCAAAGCTACCTGTTGGTTTTAAAAACTCTGGCATATCATCTCTAAAATCTGCTAAATCATCATCTTGTTCCCAACTCCCACCTACATTTTCAATACGTTTCAAATCTTCTATGCTCATGCCACAGCCTCTATCTTCTATTTTAAAGATATATTCAGCCTCTTTTTCATGTTCACAGTTATCCGATTTTTCTGGCTCTTTATAAATAACTTCTATGTTTATAGGATAGAGATTTCTAATTTCTTTATCTATATCATCATAAAAAATTAATTTTTCTTTATTCTCACTAATATTATCAATAGTCTTACTTCCTATTTTAATACCATCATATTTCTTGCTCTTAATATCCTTCCAAACTTGTATTTTAGTTGCATCTAGGGCGTTTTGTATTAATTCTCTAATAAAAATCAGTTCACTATCATATATGCCACTTCCTTCAATTAATTCAAAGGCTCTTTCCTGATTTATAGAAAATCTCAAATCAAGTTGTTCTGTAATTTGCTGTGCATTTTCAATACTTAATTTTAAGTCCCCAAGGCTTGGAGGACCACCTTGAAAATCATGTGGTACAATCTCAGACCATCTACTGCTTAAATTTTTCAATTCTTCTTTTAAATAATCAAACCACTCTCTTGTAACTCTGTACACTTTATCATCCTTACAAACAGCAGAAACTTCAATTTTCTGAGGGCAAACTAAAAAATGAGTGATAGATGCATGTTTCTCCTTATGATTCTCAGAACTTTTTGGAAATTTGCTAACATTTTCAGTCACAATATTAAATCTACCATTGTCTAAATCTAAAAGATCTCCTAAACGTAACAAACACGCAATAAATCTTGGATGAACCCGATCTGTGCCTATGCCATTTCCTGTTTGCTCTAAGCTACTAACTACACTTTCAAAATCTGTTCCATGAGAAATAGCAACTTTTCCAATTAAACTCATTATTCTTTCCGGAATGAGTTTATTAAAATTTATATCAATACCTAGCTTTTCAGGGTCTTCTATCCATTTTGCACTTCTAAAGCTGTGCTTTTTTCTAAAATATTCTGCAGAAATTATTGTTACACAGTTTTTTATCTTTACTGGCCATTTAATATTATCCTTAAAACTTATTTTTTCATCTTGAATACTTAGTAGGTAATTAGCAGCTTCAGCAATTTCCTCATCATATGTAGATTCTTTTAAGTGTTTTAGAAACCTTTGAAATCTGCTTTTTCCCCATTCTTCAATCAATTCAGAGTTAGCTACAATCATTCCAAAATCATGTAAATAAGCACTTTCTAATATCATAAAAGTATCAGTGGGACTCATGCTTTTTATTCGCTCTTCCCCCAATATCATTTCTATCTTGTTTATAATACTTGAAGAATGACTTGCATCATGCATACTATAGTGCGGAAAACTTAATGCCACATTAGTTAAAGCCTTAGAATATATCTCTTGATCTAAAGTCCATACAGCATATAAATCCTTATATTTCTCATCTTGATTACACAATATATTTAAATGTTTTGTTAAAGAATATTCTAATTTTACTTGGTCATTGCTTGTCCAATTTATCATAAATTAAATGCCCTCTCTTTGAAATTTATATATATAATATCATATTTTTTGCTAAAAAGGCATTTATTTGAATACATTGTGTAAGGTATGCGAATATTATACAGGTAACTATAAAAAAATGATCCATACCAGCTACATTTGGCATAGACCATTTCAAAATTATACGTATTCAACAATAGCTTTAAGTCAAAACAAATTTACAATAAACCATTCTCCTATTAGCTTCTCACTCCCCCACAACAGGAAAATCCTCATACACAGCCATACCCAATAAATACTTTTTGATATAGCCTAAATCTAATGCCGTAATGCTCTTGTCTCCGTCCACATCTGCTGCTGTAAATTTATCTCCTGTGAGTATTTCTATTCCTAGCAAATGTTTTTTTACAGTAGCAAAATCCAATGAAGTTATGCTTCCATCCTGATCTACATCACCGTATTTGACATCCTGTTGAGGATCAGTAACACTGCCGACGGTTAATGAGCCGTTTACCTTAAAGGCTGTAGGCTTATCGCCACTTCCAGAAACATTAAATCCCAATGAGATTTTTCCTCCATTTGCAGATATTTTTCCGTTATAATCTGCATTTGTTATAACTACCGACGAACCGCTCTGAGTATACTTTCCACCCCAAATGCTTGTTATCTTCTGATCTCCCGGGAACTTGAACTCAAGTGTCCACGAGTCAATATTCAGCCTAAGCTTGCTTTCAATAGACATATTTACAGTACCGCTGTCATTACTGTCGTAAGTAACTATAAAGCTCCCATCTGGTATCGGAGTAGGTTCTACAACAATAGGCTCCACATTTGGGTCATAATCAGGTGTTGTTTCCTTTGCTTCCATTATCGCATCAATTATTCCCTGCTGGGTAGCAAGACCTGTACTTCTGTTAAACAATCCAAATCCAGAGCTTTCGTTATATCCGTTATCCCAGTATACAGGAACACCACCGTATTTTTTTGTCTTTGAGCATAATGCTTTTGCAAATATTTGACGATAAGTATTGTTCTCTGGGTCAGACTTTGTCTTGTCTATTGAGCCGTATTCTCCCACTACAAAAGGATAACCCTGCTTTACAAATTTATTGTACATTGTATTAAATTGGGACTCCATATAGTCCTCTTGACCCCATGACACAGTTCTGTCAGCTACAGTTGCAGTAGCTCCCCATTGGGTTATTTGAGATTCGGCACCGCAAAAATCCCAAGGTGTATAATAATGGACAGATATTGCTATCCTCTTTTCTGAAGCAGGAATTGAAGCTGATCTGTAAGTATCAGTTGGAATCTTAAAGCCGAAATTACCGGTTGTATAGTATATATCGGTATTCCAGCCCGGTATCAGCAGCCATCTGGCACTGTTGTTTCCACCTGTTTTTCTTACTGTATCAACAAATATCTGGTTATAGACATTTAAGTTTGCATAATCCGCAGGTTTAGGGTAGTCCCAGTCACCATCAAATTCTTCATTCATTGATTCAAAAATCAAATGCTCATCGTAATTAATAAATTTATTAGCTACTTGCTGCCATACCTTTGCGTATTTTTCTCTGATTGTCTCTTGATCCACTGCATCAACTATAAGCCATGAGCCTACCACTGTTTTGTAGCCGTCACCATGCATGTTGATCATAACATACATATCCTGACTTATTGCATAATCAACAGCTTCCTTAACTCTATTGAGCCAAGCCGCTTCAACAGTATAGTCAGGTCCGCTACCTATCTTATTCAGATAAGAAACTGGAATACGTATTGTATTAAAACCTGCATTTTTAACCTTTGTAATTAAATCCTTTGTTACGGTAGGATTATTCCAGCTGGTCTCAGAAGGGTTACCGTTGACGGACGCTTCAAAGGAATTTCCTAAATTCCAGCCAGTTCCCATATCAGAAAGAAGCTGTGCGTGGTTTAACTGTTTGAAATCAGATGATAGTTCCGATGCTGCTGAAACATTTAAACCAGAAGAAAGGGTTGAAATAACAAATAAAGCAGTCACCAATTGCAAAAAAACTTTAAACCTCTTACTTTTGAACATTACATACACCTCCACATTTAATCCATTTTTTCCCCTTAAAATAATGATATCATTTAAATGGAAGAAATCTACATAATAATTTCTAAGACACTTACCCCAATAATTTGACATAGAACTATAAAAATTTTAATTTTACGTTTTACCTCACTAATCACACATAACCCAACCACTAACATAGAACCCTTATTACATGACATAACAAAACAAAGCCCCTGCACAACTACCTTTGTAGGTAGCTGCGCTAAGGCTCTGTTTTTATCCGATGTCATGAATACTAGAAGGGCTATTAAATTTAATCTTACGCTTTTTCCACCCCAATAATATCAAACAGTTCATACAGATTGGAATGAAAATAGCATAAAGCCTCTTCATGTATATTAGTCTGCTTTATTTTAATAACTTTATCAAGTTTTTTAATGTCTTTAATATATTCATTACTTATGTAAGGTTTTTTAGACTTAATTCTATTAATTGCATTATTATACGTTCTTGAATTACTATTTAGAAATTCGTATACTTTTTCATCAGCTTTAATATCTTCAAGCCTTTTATACTTAAAATTTTTAGTAATATATGAAGTAGTATCTGAATCTTTATAATTTGCACAATGTGAGCAGGCAAAGAATTCAAAGTCTTTATTAGAAGCTATTAAAAAATATTGTATTCTGCCATTTTTATTTTTCCTTTTACAATACATAACAAGTTCCTCAAATGGCTTTTTTTGATTTGTTTCGCATATATATTTATCAAGGTCAACAACTATAAATACAGCTATAAATCCTAAATCCGATGTTTTTTTAATCTCTTCTAAAAAATTTGTATATCCTCCACCTTCCATATTTATTTCCTTATAAGTAATTTCAACGTTATTATTCTTACGGAGTTTCTTGAAATAGTTTTCTTCAGTATATCCCTCAACAAATAATCTTAGTTTAAGTTTCCCTTCTCTAGTCATTAGGAACACCTCCAAGTATTCCTTTTAAATACAAATCATAAACATCAGCTTTTTCATATCTATAGCTCTTAAAATCCGTTAATGAATACAATTCAGATGAAAGAGACTCACTATTCTTAGTTATAAAATTTAATTGTTCCTTCATATAAATGTTAGTATTTAAATGTAAAACATTATGTGTTGAAAAAACAAATTGTCCCTTATGCTCTGTTCCTTGGATTAAAGTAATAATCTTTTCTGACAAAATTGCGTTTAGTACGCTATCCATCTCATCTGCAAAAAGAACAGCATTTTTATTTATTACCTTCCAGATTTGTATGGACCACGCAAAAAATGACCTTGTCCCCGAAGATTCCTTATTAAGTTCAATTCTAAATTCTTTGTTCTCTATTGTTTCTCGCACTATAATTGTCTTTTCAAACGGTTCTTCCTCATTAACCTCAATTGCTACAATACTAGAGTCAACTAACCTAAATATTTCTAAAAATTCTTTTGTCTTAATTATTGAAAGGTCTTCCTCATTCTTTCGCATTTTTTTATAAATGTTTAAAGAATATTCCTTGGGCAAATCCAGAATCAGTGTATTATTAATCCATTTTACCAGTGGTTTAACAATATCTACACCTAACAATGCCAGATAATTTAAGGTTAAGCTATTTAGTTCAACTATTTTATCATGATTTGATTCAACTACACTTATGAGTTCTTTACTCACATATTTATCTTCAATAGCAATATCATATGAAATTTTTAACGCTGTTTTTTCATTGCTATTCTCACAATTCTCATAATTTATTCTTTTTGTACAAAATATTTCTTTATTAAAACTTTCATCATGTTTAGAATTCCTAATATTTAGCCTTTCAAAGACTATAGAATTAACATCAACTTCCAATTCATACGTATAAATCATATCATTCTCAGCCAGAACAGTCAGTTCAAAGAATTGAGTTTCATCACCATTGTAATTATGAGATAAAGGCTTAAGCATAATTTGTTCGCTTTCTGATTTGAACAAATACTTCAAATAATCCAAACTGCGCATAAAACAAGTTTTACCGCCTGCGTTTTCCCCCACAATTACTGCTGTTTTTAATATTTTAAGTTTTGGATTTATACGAACAACATTATCTTCAAAGCGACTAATTACTTTTCCAGGTTTCATTGAAAATACTGTCTCATCTTTAAATGAGCAAAAATTTCTTACTTTATATTTTAATAACATCCTGTTGTCCTCCTAACTGCTACAATCATAGCATACATAATCATTATAAACAATATTTATGTTTTTATTTTTAGTATATGCTTAATTTTTATATACAAACCGTATATAATAAACACATTTCATGTTTATTATGTCCAATTTTATTGTTAAATATACTTATAAATTATTTGAGTTCTGTGTTAATCCTTTTAACGTTACATCTTATATCTATATCAGATTATAGGGTATTAATTTAACCTTTTGTACTGAATTATTCTAATTTTACATATTTTTCGTTTTTTACTATCTCGAATAGGTAAAAGCTATTAATTGAAGTTATTATTGATTTGATTCTATTTTCCTTTTAATCCACAAAAAACTGCCCCGCAACCACCTCATACGAGATAGCCACGGGACAGCTCTGTTTATCTGCCAGATATGAGCATTAGAGATAAACCCTATACCTCATAGCTTTTCAATTCTTACTTATAAAGCTCTACCAATCTTAACAAGTGTTCATAACGATCCATAGCAGCCTTTTCAGATGCGCTAAAGAGTTCTTGTGCACGTTCTGGGAACTGACGAGTTAAGCTTGTGTAACGAGTTTCGTTATTTAGGAATGCTTGGTATGATCCATCACCTGGTTTTGAAGTCAATGTGAATGGGTTCTTTCCTTCTGCCTTAAGAGCTGGGTTGAAGGAGAATAAGTTCCAGTATCCAGACTTAACAGCAGCCTTCATTTCATTTTGACAGTGGTTCATGCCACCCTTAACTCCGTGAAGTTCACAAGGTGAATATCCGATGATAAGTGATGGTCCTGGGTAAGCTTCTGCTTCAGCAATAACCTTAACAGCCTGAGCTGGGTTAGCACCGAGAGCAATCTGTGCAACATATACGTAACCATAGCTCATAGCGATTTCAGAAAGGCTCTTCTTTCCAATTTCTTTACCAGCAGCAGCGAATTGACAAACTTCACCGATGTTGGAAGCTTTAGAAGCCTGTCCACCTGTATTTGAGTACATTTCTGTATCGAATACGAATACATTTACATTGTCACCAGAAGCGAGTACATGGTCAAGTCCACCGAATCCGATATCATATGCCCATCCGTCACCACCAAGTATCCATACAGACTTCTTGGAGAGGTACTGTTTCTTGTCAAGAACTTCTTTTGAAAGCTCACAACCAGCAGCAGCAGCCTTTTCGAGTTCAACGATTAATGCATCAGCAGCAGCACCGTTTTCTCTTGTATTTTCTTTTGTTTCCATAAACTTATCAAAAGCAGCTTTTAATTCAGCTGATGCTTTATCAGAAGCAGCAATGTCTTTGAGGTTTTCGATAGCTTGATCACGGAGTACTTTCTGTCCGAGGTACATACCATATCCGTGTTCTGCGTTATCTTCAAATAATGAGTTAGCCCAAGCTGGACCCTTATTTGAATCTTTATTTACTGTATATGGACATGTTGCAGCAGGACCACCCCAGATAGAAGAACATCCTGTAGCATTTGAAATATACATGTGTTCACCGAAGAGCTGAGTAATTAAACGAGCATAAGATGTTTCAGCACATCCTGCACAGCTTCCTGAGAATTCGAGAAGTGGCTGACAGAACTGTGAACCCTTAACTGTAGTAGCATCAGGTACTCCTGGTTTCTTACTTACATTAGCAACTAAGTAATCAAATACTGGCTGCTCATGTGCCTGTGATTCCTGTGGAACCATCTTGATAGCATCCTTAGGACAAACAGTGATACATTCTCCACATCCCATACAATCAAGTGGAGTTACGCTCATTGTAAACTTGTATTCACTAGCTTTTGGCTTAGTATCAGCAAGTTTAATATTTGCTGGAGCTGCTTTTATTTCATCTTCACTGAGCATGAATGGACGAATAGTAGCATGTGAACATACGTATGCACAGCTGTTACACTGAATACATTTTTCTGGATCCCATTCTGGAACATTTACAGCTGTACCACGTTTTTCATAAGCTGCAGCGCCTAATTCAAACTGCCCATCTGCAATATCTTTGAATGCTGATACAGGTAAGCTATCACCATCCATTAATGCAATAGGATTCATAATTTCTTTAACCATCTTAACTACTTCTGGACGACCATAAAGCTCTGCTGCTGGAGCATCTGCTTCTGGGTTTGACCATGAAGCTGGAACTTCAACTTTGTGGAGAGCGTCTACACCAGCATCAATTGCCTTGTAGTTCATCTCAACAATTGCATCACCCTTTTTGCCGTAAGATTTCTTAGCAGCAGATTTCATGAAGTCAATAGCCTCTTCAATAGGCATAACCTTTGCTAATTTGAAGAATGCAGATTGAAGAATAGTATTAGTACGTTTACCCATACCAATTTCAACTGCTTTATCAATAGCATTGATTGTGTATAATTGAATGTTGTTGTCTGCAATATATTTCTTTGCAGCAGCATTTAAATTAGCTGATAATTCTTCATCAGACCACTGACAGTTAATCATAAAGATTCCGCCTGGCTTAACATCCTGAACCATCTTATATCCTTTAACAACATATGATGGGTTATGGCATGCAACAAAGTCAGCTTGATTTATGTAATATGGGCTCTTGATTGGCTTATCACCAAAACGAAGATGTGATATTGTAATACCACCAGTCTTCTTTGAGTCATACTGGAAGTATGCTTGTATGTACTTATCAGTGTGGTCACCGATGATCTTAGTTGAGTTCTTGTTAGCACCAACTGTACCGTCTCCACCAAGACCCCAGAATTTACATTCTACAGTACCTGCAGCAGATGTAATAGGAGCTGGCTTGATTTCTGGTAAGCTTAAGTTTGTAACATCATCAACAATACCAAGAGTGAAACGAGCTTTTGGCTCATCCTTCTTCAATTCTGTATATACTGCAAATACAGATGAAGGTGGAGTATCTTTTGAACCAAGTCCATAACGTCCGTTTGTAAGAACTATATCATGCATTCCTGCTTCACGAAGTGTTGTAGCAACATCAAGGTAAAGTGGCTCAGCTAATGCACCTGGCTCTTTTGTACGGTCAAGAACAGCGATCTTCTTAGCAGTCTTAGGAAGAACTTTGAGAAGGCTCTTTGATGACCAAGGACGATATAAACGAACCTTGATAAGTCCAACTTTTTCTCCTGCAGCTGTTAAGTAATCAACAACTTCTTCAGCTACGTCACAGAAAGATCCCATACAGATAATAACACGTTCTGCATCTGGAGCTCCGTAGTAGTTGAATAAATCATAATTTGTACCTAATTTTTCATTAACCTTAGCCATGTATTTTTCAACAACAGCTGGTAATTCATCATAAACTGTATTACAAGCTTCACGGTGTTGGAAGAAAACGTCTCCATTTTCATGTGAACCACGCATAGCTGGTTTTTCAGGATTTAATGCATGTTCACGGAAAGCCTTAACAGCATCCATATTGCACATTTCTTTTAAATCTTCATAATCCCAAGTTTCAATTTTCTGAATTTCATGTGAAGTACGGAATCCATCAAAGAAATTTAAGAATGGAACCTTTCCTTCAAGTGCAGCAAGATGAGCTACAGGACTTAAGTCCATAACTTCCTGTGTGTTTGTTTCAGCTAACATAGCGAAACCAGTTTGACGGCAAGCATATACGTCACTGTGGTCACCGAATATATTCAATGACTGTGCAGCAACTGTACGTGCTGAAACATCAAATACGCAAGGTAATTGTTCACCAGCAATTTTATACATATTAGGAATCATCAAAAGAAGTCCCTGTGATGCTGTAAATGTTGTTGTAAGAGCACCTGCAGCAAGAGAACCGTGTACAGTTCCTGCAGCACCTGCTTCAGATTGCATTTCAACTACTTTAACTGTGTTTCCAAAAATGTTTTTTCTTCCAGCAGCAGACCACATGTCACAGCAGTCAGCCATTGGGCTTGAAGGTGTAATTGGGTAAATGCCGGCAACTTCTGTATAAGCATATGCTACGTGAGCAGCAGCGGTATTGCCGTCCATTGATTGTTTACGTCTTGCCATTATACTTCCTCCTTTAAAAACTAAATATACTCTTCAACGAAATAGTTTATCATTTATTTTCTTTTTCGTAAAGGCTTAGTAATTTTTTGTATACAAGAATCTTGTATACAGTATTTTTATGTTTATATTATAACAAAAAATTAAAGTAACATCAAATAAAAAACAATATAAGCACGCATAAACTTAGATATTTAACAATAAATTAACATATTCATTTAAAATAGTTCATGACAAAAACAACCGTATTATTTTTATAAAAAACAATAGGCCTTTCACATTTAAATCTGCCGTTTTATCACTCGGATTTACACCATAGATAATATTGGCTTTCCCCTACATAAATCTCAGAATTTTTTCTTAAATCCAATTATAAATTATTCTTATACCATTCAATAGCAAGGCTTATCCCTTTTGAAAAATCGTAATCAGGATCATATCCCAGCACATTTTTCGCCTTACTTATATCAGCATTGCTATGTTTAATATCACCTTTACGTTCCGATGTAAAGATTGGTTCAACTTTTTTACCTAAAGCTTTGCAAAGTTCAACATATATATCAAGCAAATATTCTCTGCCGCCATATGCGATGTTAAAAACTTCCCCTGCTGCTTCCTTTGGTGCCTTACAGGCTTTTAAATTTGCCTCAACTACATTTTCGATGTAGGTAAAATCCCTGCTTTGCATCCCATCACCATTTATTACAGGCTGTTCACCATTCAATAACTGTTTGATAAACCTAGGGATTACAGCTGCATAATCTCCATCAGGGTCCTGCCTTTTGCCAAAAACATTAAAATATCTCAATCCATATGTATCTAAGTTATATAATTTTGTGTATATTTTTCCGTATTCCTCACCTACATGCTTAGTAAGAGCATATGGAGAAAGCAACGCCCCCTCACAGCCTTCATGTTTTGGCAGGCTCAAATTATTTCCATATACAGATGAACTAGAAGCATACACAAACTTCTCTACTTTGTTCTCTCTTGCAGCCTCCAACATATTTAGAGTGCCTCTAATATTAATTTCTTCATATAAAAGAGGCATTTCAACACTTCTTGGAACACTTCCCCAAGCCGCCTGATGAAGAACATAGTTAACATCTTTACATGCTTTCCTGCATGTATCAAAATCTCTTATATCACCCTTTATAAAGCTATAATCAGGATTATCAATAAACAGGTCAACATTCTCTTGTTTTCCAGTTGATAAATTGTCCAGACACCTTACTGTATATCCTTTATTGAGAAGAACCTCACAAAGATTGGAGCCTATAAAGCCAGCTCCGCCTGTGACAAGGAAAACTGAATCCTTGCTAAATGTAATATTGCTATAGCTCATAGTCTTGTAACTCCTTCACTAAAGTCTCCAGTATCTATAGCCACTTTGATCGTATTCGTTTTTATTCAATATACCTTTGATATCTAGCAGTACTTTGTTTTGGTTTGGAACATCCTTATAAAACTTATCAATATCTTCTTTTTTTAGTTTCAAAAGTTCGTCATGACTAACCGCTATTATAACTGCATCCATGTCTCTGATATTTTCTAACTTCTCAAATTCTATGCTGTATTCATGCTTTGCTTCCTCGACATCCGCTTGTGGATCTGCAATTATCGGCATAATGCTGTACTCATTAAGGGCATTAACTATATCAATAACTCGTGTATTGCGCGTGTCAGGACAATTTTCTTTAAAGGTAAACCCCAGTATAGCAACCTTTGCAGCTTTTACAGAAATATTTGCCTTGATTAATTCTTTCACTAAATTTTCAACAACATATTTTCCCATATCATCGTTAATTCTTCTTCCAGAAAGAATTATTTGTGAATGATACCCCAATTTTTCTGCTTTATAGGTCAAGTAATATGGGTCAACACCTATGCAATGCCCTCCAACAAGCCCAGGAGTGAACTTTAAGAAGTTCCACTTTGAACCAGCCGCCTTTAAAACCGAGGATGTATCAATATTCATTTTATTAAAAATTATTGAAAGTTCGTTCATAAAAGCAATGTTAATATCACGCTGTGAATTTTCAATTACTTTCGCTGCTTCTGCCACTTTAATAGATTCCGCCCTATGAACTCCAGCAGTTACAACCAAGGCATAAACCTTTGCAATAGTATCGAGTGACTCTTCATCCATTCCAGATACAACCTTAACAATACTTTCAAGCCGATGCTCTTTATCCCCCGGATTAATTCTTTCAGGCGAATATCCTACTTTGAAATCCACACCACATTTCATTCCTGACTCTTTTTCCAGAATAGGTATACAGATTTCTTCTGTAACACCTGGATAAACAGTGGATTCATACACGACAATGGAACCTTTAGTTAAATTTCTGCCCACTGCACAACTGGCTGATTCTACACATCTAAGATCAGGGGTGTGATCGTCATTAACAGGTGTGGGTACTGCGACAATATGGAATTTAGCTTCTCTTAATTTTGCTTCATCCTGAGTAAATTCTACAGTTGTTGTTTTTATTATTTCATTCCCAACTTCTTTTGTAGGGTCAATGCCTTTTTTATATAGCTCTATTTTTCTTTTGTTTGCATCAAAACCTATGACTTTGACTTTGTTTGCGAAAGCAACAGCTATTGGCATTCCAACATATCCAAGTCCTATAAGCGATATTTTTTCTTCATGATTTAATATCTTTTCATATAAGCCCATTTTACTTTCTCCTTTAATATAAGTAAAATACTAGTTAGCGAGCCTATGCCATAAGACAAATGAAGCAGGATAGATAAAACTGAAGTAAATAATAGATTTTTTTAATTTTACAAATCTTTTTTTCGTAAAAATAATAGCAAAAATAAAACACATCAGCATTACCAATAAAAAGCATCCAAAAAGCAGGGTGTATAAATTAGTAGTCAACCATACTATTATCTCAATAACAAAGAATAGTTTTAGATATGGCTACATCATAGTATGCTTGATGTTCGTATATTGTTACGCATTATTTTGGAATTATAGAATTATTTTTTATATATCTGATTACTTAGCGAGACTCTTTTATGTTTTTAGAATGGAATAGCTAACATTGCCGTTACAGCAAAAAGTGATGCAAAAGTGTTACTGATAACAGTTAAATATTAACCCAGTCAGAGCCAAAGACCTTATAATAAAATTTGTGATTTTTAGAAATATTAAGTGAACTATAAGACAGTTGAAGATATCGAAACATATTTAGGACTTAATTACTTAGATACTATATTATCTTTTTAAATAAGAAATGAGATAAAACTAAGAATTGAAAGCTTCGAAATGGAGCTTTTCTTAGACTATGAAGTCTTTTTGAGCACTTCATTGTCCGATATAATTTTTGAAAAAAGTAAGTATACTCTAAACAATTCTAAATACTTACTTTTTTAGCTTCTCTTTAAGATTATGCCTATTAGCATTAATAATACTAAAAACTGGTGTGGCGAAGAATATTGCAATAGAATATTTTGGTATAATCAGAGTGATATTACAAATTCTTCGCCACCACATTATCTTATAGGTTAAAAAATCAGGCATGAGATATAGTTTGTTAGAATGTGTTTTGAGACAATTCCCTATTTAAATTCTTTCATTCTTACTATTAGTTCCCAAATATTACATCCTATATTAGTTACCAATTCATATTCATCATTAGCAAATTGTTTTGCACGTTCAATTGCAATATCAATATTATTTAAATAATTCTTTTTAAAATTAATTCCACTTTTTCCATGATGCGCTTTATTAGATACCTGTTTACTAACAAAAGTGTGTTTATCCGTTACTGTTGGATTCTTTTGTATTATGTCAAGCTTATCTTTATATTCTTCTTTTACATCAGATAGATGTAGAAGGAGCCAAAACTCAAAACAAGGATTAACTATGTAACATCTGTAATTTCTAGCTTTGTCTTTGCAGTATTTAATACATTCTAACATATTAGTCTCTGAATGAGTCTGTATATCTCTATCAATTAGAATGCAAAACTCATCTAAGTCCTTATCATATTTCTGTAAGTACCTTCTATAATTAATATCATATCCTATTTTCATCAAATCTGTCACAAAAGCATTTCTCTCTTTTCTTGGAATATCATTAGGATTGTTTAGATATTTTAGGATAAAGTTATTTCCATATTTATTTGTAAATTCTTTTGGTATATCCCGTATTAAATTTTCTTTCCCGAGTTTACGTAATCTAATGTATTCTTCTAGTAGCTCTATTACTTGCCGTGGTACACATTTAGTATCTTTACTTCCTCTTTTTAGTACTTCTACATCCACTTTAGCATTGATTCCAAGTTGTTTTCTATTAGCTGATATACCTTCAAAGTATTCTTTTTCTGTTGCGTTGCCTTCAACAGATAAAAAATAAATCTTTTGTGGTTCAACCTTATCTTCTTCCTTTTCTCGGTCAAATGTTGTAGAAGCCAATCTATACTTATTTATCATCAGCTTCCTCCATTACAAGATTCTCTTTATTAAATATGGGGATTGCACCATATCTGCCTAACAAGTACTCTTTATCAATTTTTTTATCATATCTTTCTCTAAATTTATTTAATGAAAAAATAGCTGAGCTATGATCCTCTTGTCGTTCAATAAACCATATTTCATCTTGCCTTAACAATTCCAAATCTAATAGATTTGAATCATGAGTAGTAGCAATTAACTGGCATTTATCTCCTTCTGTAATCTCATAAAAAAGTTCTAGAAAACGTCTTGTCAAAATGGTATGAAGGCTTCTATCAATTTCATCAATCAAGATTACGTTACTACGTTTATTTTCATAAAATAACGGAACCAAGTCAAACAACCTTTTTGTTCCATCTGATTCATCGTCATATTCAAACATATCCTCTACATTTCCATGATTTAGAAGAATTTTATTATATACAAAGTCTCCGTTCTCGTCTTTTCTCAATATAAATACCTGTTTATCAAGCTTAAACATAATAGGATTCTCACTAGCTTGGTTAGAAATATCCACTTTAATTTTTTCTAAATCTTCCCTTGGTAAATCTTCTAATATTTTATCAAAATCCATTGCTTGACTTTGACCTTCTATATTCTCAATGCCAGTGTCAAAATAATTCATAATTTTGGAGAAAAATAACTTTTTATTATTATCTGTTGCAACCTCATTTAAGCCATTATATTTAGAATTTGGAAATAATATTATAATATTTTTAAACCATTGGTAAACACTTGTTATTTCTGTAAATACTCCCTTCTTAGCATTTCCCCTCAACGCTATATCACTTAAAATCGTTTTTCTTCGAAAAGACTCAGAAATATTCTCACCGAAGTCTTCTAAATAGATACCCATTCTAGCTTTTTCTTCTATTGTTTTGTAGATAATATCTGTTTCAATATGACTGACACCACTCTCGTCAACATTCCTATTAAACAAACAAATTTCCTCTCCACTTTTATCTATTCTCACTAACCACTCAGAGAGAATTTCTTTCTTTAAATATGAAATTGCTATACCATAAGAATATTCTTTATCGTCTATAATAATTCTGTATTCAAATACTCCTGCATTTTTATATTCTTCATTACTTATTCTAAAATATTTTTTACTTAAATCAACACTATCAAGTCCATAGAGTACAATTTCCCTAGAAAAATGAACTGCTGTTATTAGATTACTTTTCCCTCCAGCATTTGCACCATAAATCAAACCACTTTTTAATATTTTTTTATCACCTACTAATAATGTATGCTCTTTATGTCTGGAGATTTTAGTTGCCTTAAAAGATATGCTTTGTGATTTTTTAAATGATTTATAATTTTTAACTGAAAAGCCAGCCAACATATTGATACCTTCTTTCTTCATATATATAGTATATTATATTGTGATTTATTCACATTTGTCAATTTGTTTGTAATATTTCCAAATGTGTATTCTTATATTCAAAATATATCATGTGATTTTATCACTTTTTAAGATTGGCAATAAATTTTTTTAATAATATCCTTTATCTCTTTTCTGAGTATTTAAATAAAGGAGAATTATTATGCAATTTGATGGAACTAAAATAAAAGAGCAAGGAGTTACGTTTGCTATTGCTGTTGTTAAGCCTCATATTCTTTCTAGTCCAAACAAAGAAAGCTAATCAGCAAAGCGAGTTAGTCATACATGGGCGTAATGGTCAAATACGTAACCCAAATAACTATGGAAATGATCCTTGCCCACCAAAAGATACAAAATTTTAATCTTACTTACACAAAACAGGTATACTGTCAAATCAACAGTATACCTGTTCCGTTATTTTAAGTGCAAAACTTCTCTAGTCGAGTTATTATTTAATTAAAAAAACTTATACTACTTTTTCCCCCTACTGATTCTGCTTGAAAGCCTCCACCAAAACCTTTAAATTTTGATCCATAGCTTTAATGTAGCTATCGGCAGGAGCATCTTTTTCGCCTGTTACAATCGGATCTAATAAGTAAACTTTAGCACCTGTTTGTTTTGCAATAGACTCTGCAGCCTTTTGTGAGTACTGAGGTTCTGCAAAAAGCACCTTGCAGTTTGCTTTCTTTATGGTATCAATCAAATCTGCAAGTTCTCCTGCACTTGGCTCAGTACCTGGTTCACGCTCTACAACCGATACAATATTGAGTCCGAATTCTTTAGCAAAATACGGAAAAGCTTCATGGAATGTAACAATATCTTTTTTCTTAAATGTATCTAATTCTTTATGCATTTTTTCACTTTGAGTTTTAAGCAGCTTGATATATGCCTCTGCATTTACTTTATAAGAAGCAGCATTTTTGGCATCGAATTCAGCTAAGCCATTTGCTATGTTTTCGACCTCTGTTATTGCTCCAGAAATACTAACCCAAACGTGGGGATTTTCTTCTCCATTTTCATCTTTAAGCAACTCTATTCCTTTAGAAGCTTCAATGACTCGCAAATCCTTTTGCTGCTCCATTACTTTGCCCATGAACGACTCCATACCAGCACCGTTAATAATGAATGCATCTGCCTTTTCCAATGTTTTTAAATCTGCTGGAACAAGTTGATAGTCGTGTAGACAACCTGTTTGGGGCTCTGTCATGTTTACAACCTTTACATCTGGAATGTCCTTTACTATATTCTTGGTAAAAATGTACAATGGATAAAAAGAAGTAACAATAGTTGTACCCTCTTCTTCTGTTTTTGTGGCAGTATTATTTGTACAACCACTAAAAATAAACAAACATAAAACTAAAACAGATATAATCCTAATTGCTTTTGTTTTCATAGTGTATCCATGGCTTTTATTTTTGGCACTTAACCTTAATAAAAAACCGACACGGACTTAGTTCCCTCCTTTTACAGCAATAAGTCTATTTCATAGTCAAGCATTTCAGCAACTGCCGTTGAATCCTAATATGTTAACTCTCTTGGTTAAACTAGTTTTAAACTTAGCTTTGTAGCACCTGCCTGCTAATGATTATTGCCACTCTTAAATTATTTTAGACCTTAAACTATATGCTTTGTAAATGCAAATAATTCTCATTTACATTATAAACCTATGTTTTAAATTTGAAAAGAAGTAATTACTCAAATTTATCAATATAGCATTCTGAGACTCTAATGGACCGCAGTTAATAGAATTTTTGTCGCAGTAAGCAATTCTAAGCTAATAAAAATCTATTGGTGTAGTAGCATTATCAATAGTTTGTTGCCAAAATAATTGGTAGAATTAGTAATGGTTCATCTGCGTAGTTTGAGTTATTAACAGTTCAAAATTCAACTTTGTGATTCAATTAGTGTATTTATCATTTCCAAACTCGGTGGATTTAATGATAACGGAAATCTACTGCAAACAGTTGCCGCTGTTGCTGCAGCAAACTTAACAATGTCTTCATCTGACATTTCCTTAAGCACACCATAAATGGCTCCAGCCTTAAAAGTATCTCCTGCTCCCAATGTACTTTGAACCTTAACCTTATACGGTTTTAATCTATGTATAGCCTGGTTTTTCCTTCCAAACATTATTTCTCTGGAGCCGAATGTAAATATCACAAGTCCATTTGTATTTTCTGTATAAGTTTTAAAAAGCTCTTCTACATCCATGTTTGGATAATTACTTTTTATAAATTCATTTGATACAACATTAACCTCACAATACCTATTTATCAATGATTCAGGTTTACAATCTATTGTCACATATTTTTTGCCTAATTCATGACAATACTGTGCTACTAAATCACTCTGTTCCATAAAAAACGGGTCTAACCCAACAACTTTTGCATCTGCTATATCCTTTTTTACAGGAGCACTCCATCTTTTAATTTCATCATCAAAATAAGCTCCGAATCTCCCAAAACATGTTCTTGTGTTTGTACCTATTAATATCATATCCTGAACACCATCAAACGTAGTATCTATATATACACTTGACATATCAATGCTGTACCGGTTTACTAAATACTCATTAAGAACCTCCATAGTCTTATTTCCTTGATAATTACCATCTATTTTCACAGTACAGCCCAGTGATGACAATGCCACCGCACAGCTACCTGTTTCACCACCTGGAAGCAGGTAGCTTTCTTTAATTTCACCATAGGTATCTGCTTCTGGATATTCACCTTTTAATAAGTTCATTGTAGATACAAGTGTCATTCCGTATAAATAAACATCATTCTTTGCCATATGTACTTCCTCCTTAATATTATTGAATACTCAACTTTTTTACAAAGATTTTATCGATTCTCAAACTTATCAGTCCAAGTTTATCAGTTCATAAATTATCAGTTATCGAAATCTATCATTTCTCAATCTTATAAGTTCTTAAGCTTCTCAACTTTCAAATTTATCAGCTCTCAAGCTTAGAAGTTCTTAAATTCTCAAGGTTATCGTTTGTTGCTAAAATAATTGCATAATTAGCAGCGGTTCATCCAAGCTTATTTCTATTGTACTATATTTGCAACAAATTTAATATCAACTTCCTGTTGTCCAGATGGAACCTTGTAATGTGGGGGCAAGAGTACAAGTTAAAATGTTAGCAGGTCAGCCGATTCCAGATGGAACCTTGATATATTTTGGACAAGAGTGCAAGTTAAACATGTTAGCAGGTCAGCCGATTCCAGATGAAACCTTAACAAATTGCAGACAAGGTAGAAGAGACTACTGACGAGATAGAATTCATAAATCCAGATGGAACCTTGGTGTGTCGCGGGCTTTAATAATCTAATATTTTCATAAGCCTTATAGTAAATTTTGCACCTTGACCATCTATGCTATGGGCATAAATTGAACCGCCCTGTCCCTCAATAATTGTCTTTGTAATGTAAAGTCCTATGCCAATATTGGTTGGACTGTAGCTATTAGAGCCTTTGTAAAATCTATCAAATATCTTTGGCAACTCCTCTTTAGATATTCCCGTACCGTTATCACTTATCACAATTTGAACAAATACACTGTTATCTTCCCAATAAATATTTATTTCACTGCTATTCTCACTGTGCTCAATACTATTCTTTATAATATTTGATAAAGCCTCAGTAGTCCAGTTAATATCATGCATAACTTTAACACTAGTATCCCCTGATACATTTATATTTATATCCTTTTCAGATGCAATAAGCTTTAGAGCAGTTATACTTTTTTGAATAGTTTCATTTATAAAAGCTTCCTTTTTGTCAAAATCAACTATTCCTGCCTCTAATTTTGCCATTTTCATCATATTTTTAATTAGCCATTCCATTCTGTCTAGTTGGTTTCTACTCTCTGCAAGAAATTTGCGTTGCTCCTGTTCGGACATAGTTTCGTCATTTTCCAAAATGTCATTAAACATAATAAGTGAAGCAAGCGGTGTCTTTAGCTGATGAGAGATATCTGTTATAATTTTTTTTAAAAATAATTTATCATTCTTTAAAGCCTGCACATTCTCACTAAGTCTTTCGCTCATTATATTTAATTGATATGTCAGATAGCCTAAATCTCCTTCTTTCATTTCTCCGTGAACAGGGTTGTATTGCCCCTCTATGATAGTTTCAGCGTTAACACTTAACCTACGAATTTTCTTAAATAATTTATTATAAGATAGTGTAAGAAATGTAATAAGTAGCAATGCAAAAAGTGCAATTACTATATAAATCTTTATATACATACGTCTCACATCTTTTTGAATAAAGCTATTTTTATCAATAATCAAACTTTCATTGTAGGAATATTTCTCAAGTATACTTTTACCATACTGATAATTATCCTCAAATCCCTTAGTATAATTTTTAATAATCTCTGACTCCATTTGGGGATACTGTTTAGCAACTGTACCTATTACAGCGATATTCTGCTTTAGTTGAATTGTATTTAAATCATTAGCAAATTTGCTGAATAATCCGATGATAACTGCTCCAAGCATTATTAGTAAAACAAGCATTACACCAATTGATAGCTGTACCTCTCTATTTTTAAGTAGCTTCAAGGTTTAACCTCCTCGTCCCTCCACATATAGCCAATACCTCTTACAGTTTCAATATGCTTATTCTCATCTGTCTCAATTTTTTCACGAAGCCTCTTCATATAAACATTCAGTGTATTATAATCCACAAAATTGCCATCTATATCCCACAGTTTTTCAATAATCACATTTCTGCTTATCACATTTCCTTTATTCTCAATTAATACAAGTAGCAGTTTATATTCAGCAGCAGTCAAATATACCTCTTCCCCATTAACAGTAACTTTACATTTTAATGGCTCAACAACAATATTTCCACTTCTAATACATGTTGCACCAACACCCCTAGGGCTGTTTTTCTGCCTTCTCATAAGAGCATTTATCCTTGAAACCAATTCGCTTATACGAACAGGCTTTGTTATATAATCGTCTCCTCCGATATCCAAACCAAATACCACATTCGGTTCGTCATCAAGCGCAGTCATAAATATAATTGGCACATCACTTGTCAAACGAATGCTCTTACAAAAATCATATCCGTTTCCATCGGGAAGCGTAACGTCTAAAAGTATTAAATCTGTTTCTGAATTAAAAAAAGCATGAGCTTCTTTGATACTCTTCGCAGTCGATACCAAAAATCCCTGTTTCTTTAGAGCATAATCTATTCCCATTGCTAAAGGTTCATCATCCTCTACCAGTAAAATTCTCATGTTAACCTCCACGCCGACTTTCGGCAGTTAAAATTTATTAAAGCACTCGTGGAGATACGCAATCTTTTTTCTACTAGCTATACACTTTTCATGCTTACCTCCACGCCAACTTTTGTTGCTCAATATAGTTAATTCTTCGTGGAGGTACGCAATTCTTTCATTGCCTGCATCCACGTTCTCCTAATGCTAACCTCCAAGCCAACCTTGAATATTGTAATAATTATACATCATATAGTATTTTCACTCCACATAATTTAAGCGGGTTAACATAGTTTTTCACCCCACTAAAGCTAATTGAACCGAGTAATGCCGTCCTCTGATTCCACACAATTTTAATATAACCTTTCATTATACCTTCCTTTTTTTTACAAAAACAGACTGTTTTGTATATAAAAACAAGTGTATAATGCTATTATTGCCACAATAACCCAGTATTTTGGCAATAATAAAAAAAAAGGAGATTTGCTTATGAAAATTCAAAAGAAAGGTTTTACTTATTTAAGCTGTATTTTATTAACTCTAACGTTTGTTCTATCAAGTATGTCTGTTTTTGCAGCAGATAGCAATACTTGGAGAGCAAGAGCCTCAATGTTTACTCCAAGATTTAACCACGAGGTAGTTGAATTAAACGGAAAAATATATGCTATTGGCGGTCATAATGTATCCGTCATCGAAAACTCTGTAGAAGAATATGACCCTACTACAAACAGCTGGACTACTAAAGCACCTATGAATCATGCAAGAACTACCTTCCAATTAGCAGTAGTAAATGGAAAAATATATGCTATTGGCGGTTATGAGAGTTCTGGTAAAGTACTCAACTCAATAGAAGAATATAATCCTGCAAAAAACACATGGACTGTGAAAGCCCCAATGCAATTTGCAAGAGCCTATCATCAGGTAGCTGTAGTAGATGGGAAAATATACGCTATTGGAGGATATGATACTACTAATCCAATTAACTCGGTAGAAGAGTTTGATCCTGAAGCTAATGTTTGGGTATCAAAGGCCAATATGCCTACTGCAAGATATGTCCACAAGATAGCTGTAGCAAACAAAAAAATATATGCTATTGGCGGAAACGGCGGTGGAAGTTACCTTAACAGTGTTGAAGAATTTAATCCAGCAACAAATACCTGGTCCACAATGGCAAATATGGCTGGTGCAAGACAATACCATCAATTAGTTGTAATGAATAATAAAATATATGCTATTGGTGGCGCCACTTCTAAGCCATTAAGCACTGTAGAAGCCTTCGATTTATCAACCTATACCTGGAGTACCAAAGCCCCTATGAAAACTCCAACAACTAATCATCAAGTAGCTACAGTAAATGGAAAAATATACTCTATAGGTGGAAGTATTGAAAATAATACCACAAACCTTGTAGAGGAATATAATCCAATCACAGATACTTGGCAAAGCGTAAAAGAAATGACATATCCAAGATGTCATCACAGAACGGCTGTAATAGATGGTAAAATATACACTACAGGAGGACGTGGCTATACAACAACATATTACAACACAGTAGAAGAATACACCCCAGAAATCACTGTTCCTGCTACTACAACCCTCACAGCAGAAAGCGGAAATGAAAAAATAGTTTTATCCTGGAATCCTGTTCCCGATGCAACCAGCTACAACATCAAACGTGCTGAAGTAGCAGGCGGTACATATACAACAATAGCAACATGTTCAGGAATTACTTATACAGACACTAATGTTAAAAACAGAGTTCCTTATTATTATGTTATATCTGCTGTTAATGCAGTAGGAGAAGGCATAAACTCAAACGAAGTAACTGGTTTACCAACAAACGACCAACTTAATATTGAAATTTCCTCAATAGATAAAGCCATGATGGGTGATGAAATAACAGCTAATATTATAATTCATAATGCAACTAATATCTGTGCTGAAGATTTGAAGATTGCATTTGACAAAGAAAGATTAGAATTTATTAGTTGTGAAGCTGCTGACGGTATTAAAATATTCAAAGAGGACAACTCAATCGAAGGAATTATTAGATATATTACGGCAAGCTTGGGTAAGGCAAATGCTGCAAATGGTGATAAAATGCTACTGAAGCTAACATTCAAAGCTATAGCTCCAGGTACTGCAAAAATATCATTTGCCAATGCTCGTGTTGCAGACAATTCAACAATGGAAAAAGATTTAGAACCAGAAAACTGTGGAGAAAAAACAATATTTATACAAGCTGCAAAGGATGTTAACCGTAATGGTGAATTCACTTTATTGGACTTGGCTATTGACGCTTGGTACTACCAATGCTTAGCAAAAGATACTGATATATCCAAATATGATGCAGATGTAGTTGTAGATGAAATAATTGATGATAATGACTTAACTGAAATAGTTAATCAGATACTGAGCAACTCAAATTATCCTATACTCTTTGATACATAAAAACCCCATGCTAGATAATATATTTTAAACAATGGACAATGTTATTCCAATTAGGCATATCAATTGTCCATTGTTTAAGTAGTTCATCCGAACGCATGGAGTTTCTTTATTCAAAAATTTTTCAAGTGGGAAAGCTTCTGATTATATAAAACCAACGTAACCATGTTACGTATTTATTATACTAGTAGGTTATTTAGAGTATCAGTTGAAATAACAGCCACAACTCTGCTTATTTCTTCCACTACTCCTCCAACCTTAGTGCCTCCACAATATTCATATCATTGAGCTTCCTAAGTGGGAAAAGTGCTGCCAGCAAGGTTATTACAATCATTCCTATACCGCCTGTTAAATAAGGCCAAATAGCTGCTCTGTATCCTATATAGCCCATTGGGTTATTAGCTACTACACCAAAATGCGTTAGCAAAAATGAAATCGGTAAGCCTATTATGCATGCGATTATACCAAATAATGCACCTTCTAGCAGTACCAGCTTTTTGAACTGCCCCTTTGTCATTCCAATAGCTTTAAATGTTGCGTATTCTCTCTTTTTAACTAAAAGATTAATAGTTACTGTATTAATTATATTGACAGTTGATATGAGAATTATCAGTGCAATAAAGCCATACACCAAAACCATTATCTGCAGCTGTAAATTATCACTTTGCTTTTTTAATGAATAAATGTCATAATACGTAGCTTTGTTTTCATCGGCTAAAATATTGAATTTTTCAAAGTATTTACTGCTGTAATCAGATGAATCAAAGTTAATGCCAATAACGCCCAAGCCATCAACACCAGTAAAATTCTTATAGTTCATAGATGACATTATAATTCCATAGCCATCGTATGTTAAAGTATTATTTATAATCTCATAATCAACAATTCCAGCTACTTTGAAAGTAACAGTTTTTTCGCTGTCTATAAATTCCTTCATTTTCCCAACATCCGGTTTTTTAAGATAATCAGCATTTATTACAGGAAGCCTAATCTCATCTCCAACCTTGTATTTTGTAAAGTTATCATAGAATCTTTTATTATTTTCGTCAAAACCACCTGCTTTTTGGAATATAATAACCTCATTATTTTTGCTAAAGCTCTGATAATCAATATTCAGCTTATTCTCTGAAGCCAGTAACTCCAATGTGTTCTGATCATAGCCAACAAGCTGAGTATTGTTGACAATATATTTGTCCTTATATTCTTTAGTTGATTTTAGTTTCTTAATAGAAGTAACAAATTTATCATTAACTTTGCTTTTCTCTATTGAATATGGAATAGTGCAAATATTTGTATTATAGACTTCCTTTATTCCTTCAAAGCTAATAATTTCTTTAGCAAACTTCTCACTTAAGTAAGAATCTCCGTCCTCCTTTTGCATGAAAGCCCCTTCTATTTTGACACTTTGTGTTGCTATTTTATTGCTTTGAATAAGTATATCAATAAAGTTTGAGAAGAACACAAACATTATAAGTGATATCATTAGCGAAATGCAGGTTACATAAAATCTTTTCCGACTTCTCTTAATATTTTTATAAGCTACCTGTCCTTCAAATTTAAAAAATAATTTTACCAAAAATCCACTTCTTCTCTTTACTTTGTCGCCCTTCACCACCATTGTACCTCTGATAGCATCTATAGGAGATACTTTTGATGCAGTTCTAGCCGGGAAAAAGGCTGAAATAAACACAGTGGCAACACCTAAAATCCCTGCGACTACTATTACCTGAGGATAAAACCCTATTTCAAATGCTCCTAGAAAATCTTCCATCAGTACATTAAATGTAATCATTATGCCAGCAAATCCTATTAAAATACCAATTGGTACAGCTATTAAGCTCATAATAGCAGCTTCTTTAAATACCAGCTTTCTAACCTGAGATTTAGTAGCACCAATACTTCTAAGTATCCCAAAATGCTTTATGCGTTCCATTACAGAAATATTAAATGCATTGTAAATAACCACTGCTGTACAAAGAACTACAAAAACTGCGATCAAGATAAATATACCTGTTAAATCTTCATTTTTCTCTACGTCGGGTCCATCTCCCATTAAGTACAAGAGTTTTTGGTTAGCATCAAGCTTAACATTATTTGCTTTAGCTATTTTCTGGGCTAAGGCAACTTTTCCTTTACTTTGTTTAAGATTTGAAAAGTAGTAATAATCATTTGAATCTTCAGCTGTACTTATGTCCAAATAGCTTATTGCTAAACTTTTAATCTCAGCACTTTCAAAGGATCCTACAATTGTGTACTTACATTGTCTGTCAGAGCCTTCTTTTGGTTTAAGAATACCAGAAAGAACATCGTCAATTTTCTTATCCTTTAATATTGCATAAAACTTCTGATCAACTATAATTTCAGAATTATTTTGAGGAAGTCTGCCTTCAACTATTTTAACTCTAAATACGTCCTTAAATGCAGCATTATCATATGCTCTAATTGCTATTTTTTTAAGAGAATCAGTGAGTAAATTATTATTGATTTGAAGCATACCCTCATTTTTAACAGCAGCACCACTTTTGATTTCTGCATTACTTGAGAGTATATTTACCTTATTTTTGTTGGCATTAAAAAATACCACTTCAAAATCTCCATTTTCATCTTTAGCTCGTTCTATTTCACTGTTAATTCCACTGTAATAAATGCTTCCAATGCATGTAAACATAGCTATAGCTATAATTACTCCAATCAAAGTGAGCAATGTCCTTCCACGATGCTTCTCTAAATATTTAGTGGTAAGTGTTGAGTAATTTTTCATTTATCTCACCACCTCATCCGAAGATATTCTGCCATCAACTATACTGATAACTCTATCAGCCATACCGGCAATATTCATATCGTGAGATATTAAAACCAAAGTCTGATTATATTTTTTTGCTGAATATTTAAGCAGTTCTAAAACCTCTCTTGAATTCTTTGTATCCAAGTTTCCTGTAGGTTCATCCGCCAGTATAATAGATGGCTTATTTGCTAATGCACGCCCAATTGATACACGTTGCTGCTGACCTCCTGATAATTCTGACGGAAGATGCCTTCTTCTTTCCTTCAAATCAAGTATTGTTAACAGCTCATCAATGTACCGCTTGTCCTCTTTCCTATTGTCTAAAAGAAGCGGCATAAGTATATTCTCTTCTGCTGATAAAACTGGAATTAGATTATATGCTTGAAATACGAAGCCTACTTTTCTCCTTCTGAGTATTGAAAGATCATTTTCTTTAAGTGAGTATATATCCATATCATCAATATATACTTTTCCTGCTGATGGCTTATCTACGCCACCCATCAAGTGCAGCAGTGTACTTTTACCCGAACCACTCGGCCCAACGATGGCAACAAATTCTCCTTTATTTACTGAAAAGCTTATATCGTCAACTGCAATAACCTCATTTTGTCCTTTACCGTACTTTTTAGATAAATTTTCAATTCTTAATACTTCCATATTAGCCTCCTACGCCAACTTTTGGCACAAAAATAATGATTCTATCAGTGTAAGGTTTCCTGCCCTAACAAAACCGTGTCATGTTTTTTATTATTCTAATTTGATTATACGAAGTAAAAATTACAATTGCATAAATTTAAAACTTACAATAATGTAATTTAGAATTATATTCTTTTTGAAGAAAGCTAGGCTCCAAAAATTGTATTAAACAACTCTTCAGAATAGAAAGATGTCTGGTAGAAAAGGCTGGCTATTTAACAATGTCATTAACATTGCTAAATAGCCAGCCTCTATTGATTGTAAACAATAACATAAATACAGGACAATTCGGAAATATTCACCTTTGTTTCCGCTAACTATTGATTATAAACAGTAACTAAATACAAATCATCTTATTTTAAATAATAAATTTTGATACCACATCATTTAAAGTATCAGCACTTTCCTTAGTAACATTGATTTCTCTAGAAACATTACTAGTCTTGTCAACTATCTCGGATGCTTTTGTGGCGATGTGGCTAGTACCATTAGCTGCTTCATTTGTTGAGATAGTAACTTCACTTATAGATTTTAGCATATTTTCTATTGATGCTAGTAATTCTTCAGAAGTAGCACTAAAGTCTGTAACTATCTCATTTACATTAGAAGCATCATTATTGTATTCATTTGATGCGCTTAACATTAGTGTATAATCTTTATCAACATCATTAGACATAAACTCAAGTAGTTTATTTGAACAACTAGACAAGTTTTCAACTGCATCAATAACAATTCTAGTAACGCTTTGAATTTCTGTTGCCGTGTTATTAGAATCTTCAGCAAGCTTTCGTATCTCATCAGCAACAACAGCAAAGCCTTTTCCAGCTTCTCCAGCTCTTGCAGCTTCAATTGCAGCGTTTAATGCCAAAAGATTAGTCTGCTCTGTGATTTGTAATATTGCATCTGCTAGAATATTAATTTTATCAACAGATTTTGAATCGCTTATTGCTGAGTTTAAGTTATCCTTTACACTACTAAATACTCCATTAGAATTTTCCCTAGAAGCTGTGAAGGTGGATTTCAAACTGTTTGCCTTTTTACTTATCGCTTCGGCAGTAACAGAACCCTCTCCAGCCTTGCGGGCAATATCCCCAACAGCTTTTTCAATTTCTATAGATGTTGCATTCATTTGTTCGGTTGAAGCAGCAGTTTCTTCCATTCCAGCAGAAAGTTCCTGCGTGGTAGCAGAAATTTCATCTACTTGGCTCCCTAACTCTACAATATTTGTAGTAGCTGCATCTACTGCATCCTTAACCTTTTTAGACTCATCCATAACATTAGAAATCATATCCCTAAATTGTTTTCGGGCAGCTGCTTCTGCTTTTACTATTGCACCAAATTCGTCCTTCTCATTTAAGTATTTCTCATAACTGCTATCATATTTTAAGTCTAAATTTGCAGTTTTATCTATAAGTTGTATTACTCTTTTTGTCCTTCTTTTTATATTAAAAATCATTGCAATCCCAAATAATATAGACAGTATAAGAGTTATACCCAAAATCACTACTATGTTAGTCTGGGTAAAAAAAATCGTTCGTTCGTTTTTAGCGACTAAATCCTTATTATAAACTTCTAAAATTTCTTCCATCTGGTTTATGTTTTCTCTGGCTGTTTCAAATTTTTCATTATATGCATCTGGGCTGGGTAGTTTATCTTTGTTAGGATCATAAAGACTATACCAATCTGCATAATCTTTTTCAAATTTATCGAACAGTTCATAAATAGTTAATTTTGAAGCTTCATGCTTGTATTTATCAAGAACACTTTTATCTTTAATAAGTATTTTCTTCGCTTCATTGATATTGGTAAGAGTTTGATTAGAATTTTCTATGTAGGATTTTGTAAAATCATCTAAATTAGCATAAGTTTTTTGTAGAATATGTACATCCTTTTTAGCGACCTGTGCTTGATGAAAATCCCTGTCAGCGTTTATAATGTATACTAGACTTTTACTTGATTGCAAATAGAGTTTATCTTTTAAATTATAAGAAACCAAATCTACACTTAATAGAGATAAAATTGTAATACCTATCAGTGCAATTATAGGGCAAAGCAAAGCAAAAACTATTCTTGTACTAATTTTCAAATTGTTAATATTAAACATCTGAGCCCACCTTTCGATAATTTAACTAGAACATAATTGTTTATCGGAAAAAATCTGACTATATATTAGCAATTTATTATACATTTGTATAAATAATTCAATTTTATTCAAAAAAGTATATAAAACCCCAAACTTTTCAATATTTTTGGCTGCTTGAGGAGTTAAGTTAATAACCTACCACCACTTTTTTGTTAAAACAATACAGTATTAATGTTAAATTTTTACAAATTGTAAAAAGCCGATAATACCCCCCACTTCTATAGGTGTGGTATTATCGGCTTTTTAATCATTTTTAGAAAGTTCTATATTGTTATTTTCTAAGTAAGGCGGGCTATTTAAAAATGTCATTAATATTAGTAATTTATTATGCATTTGTTGCGAATAATGCATTATTATAAAAATAGTATATTATTCGTCAATTTTATCATTATTTTGATATTTTTAATTATTGGCTACATATTTTATTCTTATTAGGTTCAAAAAGATTAGGTTCAAAAAGACTTAAGTATTTATTTTATATTTTTGTAAATACTACTTTCTAAATGAGTAAAGATTATAGAATCATCTTGGCAACAAAACATAGATAAGTTTGAACACATAGACTTGGTTAATAATCCATATCCAGTGGCAGAATAATAATTTTCAACTTTTACCTAATGGAGATAAATATATGTTTAAAAGACTAAAAAATAAATTTTCTACAACTAATAAATCTAAAAAACAAAATATTGACAATAAGGTATTTAGTCTTAGTAAATCCCTAGAAGACAATATTGCTACTATTAAAGAGTTGTTTAAAGATGATGATACACTTATTGTCAGACGCTTTGAAAACGAGCAAAATAAGGATATTAAGTTCTGCATTCTATTCACTGATGGAATGATTAGTAGTTCAATGCTTAATGATAATATATTAAAGCCAATATTAATAAGTAAAACAATTGAAAGTAAAACAAACCTTATAGATACTATCATGAATAGTATCTTATCGTCAAACAGTGTTAAAAAGGTGACAAAGGTTAATGACATAATTGACACCTTAGTAAGAGGAAATACTCTTCTCTTATCAGAGGGAGCAGAAGAAGCATTAAGTATTGACTCTAAGGGCTGGCAAACCAGAGCTATTTCAGAGCCTGAAGCAGAAAGAGTAATGCGTGGTTCAAGAGAAGGCTTTACAGAGTCCTTGCTTATGAACCTCTCCATGTTAAGAAGAAAGCTTGCAACAAATAATCTAAAATTTAAAATGCGAGTACTTGGAAAGGAATCCAAGACAAAAATTTGCATTTGCTATATTGAAGGTATCGCAGACAAACAAATTCTTGATGAGCTTAACAAACGGCTTGATAAAATAGACATTGACGGAATCACTGGTTCAGGAACTATTGTGGAGTTTATCAGAGATTTTCCCTTTTCTCCATTTAAAACAATTGGAGGAACGGAGAGACCTGATGTTGTTGCCGGAAAATTACTAGAAGGACGCATTGCCATATTTATGGATGGAACCCCTTTCATCCTTACGTTACCCTTTGTATTTATAGAATATTTTCAATCAAGCGAAGATTATTATTTGAATTTTTATTATTCTTCAGCAAATAGATTGTTAAGAATTATAAGCTTTATTATAACAATAAGTATTCCTGCTTTATATGTGGCATTAACTACCTTCCATCAGGAAATAATACCGACAGCCTTCATTAAAAGTATTGCAGCTGCACGGCAAGGTGTACCTTTTCCAACCGTTATAGAAATGCTATTCCTTTTACTTACCTTTGAATTGCTTAGAGAAACGGGCACACGTATGCCATCCTTTTCCGGTACAGCAATAAGCGTAGTAGGCGGTTTAGTTTTAGGTTCAGCGGCTGTTGATGCAAGAATTGTAAGTGCCCCTGTAGTAATAATTGTAGCCTTAACCGCTGTTACAGGACTGACAACACCAAAGCTTAAAGGACCTATTATAACAATAAGACTTGTATTACTACTTCTTTCAGCATTTATTGGATTTTTTGGATATCTTTTTGGAATAACAGGACTTTTAATACATTTGTTTCAGATGCGTTCTTATAGTGTTCCCTATATGTTGAACGTAACTAATTTCAAGCTTGATGATATGAAAGACACTATAGTCAGAGTACCTTGGAATTTTCTGAGATTCCGTTCTAAATTAATTGTTTCGAACAATTTGGTCAGGAACAATTCTGGAGGCAAAAAGAAATGAAAAAAGCAATAGGTTCAGTAAAATTTATATTATTGACAGTTTTAATTATAACTAATTCAATATATTTTTGTGGCTGCTGGAATTATAAGGATATAGAAAAATCCTTAATCATTTCAGGACTTGCTATAGATAGAAACAAGGCAGGAGACAAATATCTGCTTACTGTAGAGGTATTGGATTTTGAGATGGGTAAGGAAGCAAAGCAGGGTACAAGGTTTATTGAGTCCGAGGGTAAAACCGTATTTGATGCAGTAAGAAATGCATTAAATATTGTAGGTAAAAAATTATACTGGGCTCATGCAAGTATTGCAGTAATAAGTGAAGAAATCGCTAAGGAAGGGCTTATCACTGTACTTGATTTCATATTTAGAGATTCTGAAGTACGTACTGAAATGAATATACTGATATCAAAAGAAAAGACAGCAAAAGAACTATTGATGCAAGAAATGCTATTATCACAAGCAAGTTCAGATAATATTAATAATATGCTTGATGAGCAAAAAATCGCAGGAAAGTTTCCTAAAGTTTTAGTATACAAGCTTATAAATTGTATAAAGAATGAAAATGCTGTTTTGCCTGCCATTGAACTAAAAGAAATACTTGGTAAAAAAACAACAGTAATTACATCCACTGCAATTTTTAAAGAGGATAAGCTAATTGGATATATAAATATAGATGAATCTCAAGCTCTTCTTTTCGCTAGAAATGAAATCAAAGGAGGATTAATTAACTTTGGTATTGATAATAACGATAAAACTGACAAGATATCACTGGAAATATTCAAATCAAAAACAAAGGTCAAGCCCTGCTACGTTAATAATGATTTGACTATGGATATTGATATAAACGTAGATGCCTCTATTGCAGAATTACAAACCTCAACAGATTATATTAGTGGCAAAAATTTCGAAAAGTTAAAGAAAAGTGCAGAGAAAAATGTTAAAAAATCTGTTGAAAACCTAATACAAAAAGCTCAGCTAGAATATAATGCAGATATTTTTGGCTTTGGTTCAAAGATAAAAGGAGATATGCCTAAAGTATGGAAGAATATTGAAGGTGATTGGAAAAATGGTATCTTTAAGAATTTGAAAGCAAATGTAAAAGTATATATAAAAATAAGGAACAGTGCGTTTATTAGGAAGGCGATAAGTCTGAAATAGATGTATCTATCAGTGTGCTTTAATAGTTACTATTTAATTAGTAATATTAAATGACTATTATGAAAAAGGGGCGTTTGGTTAGTATGCTAGTAGTTATGCTTCTTTGTACAGTAACTCTTGCTCTATTTATTATAATTGAATTAATTCCCATATTTCGTGAAAAAAAATGGAAAGTTTTTTGGACATATTTAGTTCTTATCACATTTTCCTTTATAAATGATATATGTAATATCCTTGGCATTAATGTACCAAGCCCTCATTTATTAATCAATAAGCTAATTGTATTAATTTTCAGACTGAAGGAATAAGGGTCCTTAATAAAAGGAAAATCCGACATAAGGTGGTGACAAGTCCTATATCATTTTGTTTTGCTAACTAATACAAGTGATAAGTAGAGGATATGAATATGAATAAAGAGATAATTCCAAACCGACAGGGTATTTATATTATTGTAATGTTTTTTATCGGCAGTTTTGTTATCGTAGGAACAAATATTGCAGCAAAGCAAGACGTATGGATTTCAATTTTATTGACATTAATAGTGTCAATTCCAATGCTTTATATCTACTCAAAGCTGCTGACAACCTACCCTGGAAAAAATTTATTTGATGTATTTATTGAAGTCTTCGGCAATATTTTAGGTAGAATAATTTCCCTGTTATTTGCTTGGTACGCACTCCATTTGGGCTCATTAATAATTCGTAATTATTCAGAATACATCAATATTGCTTCATTTCCGGAAACTCCTCAGATAGTAACGGTATTTTTTGTTGGCTTATTATGTATATGGATGGTAAAAGCAGGAATTGAGGTTTTGGGGCGTTGGTCCTCGTTTACAGCTCCAATTATATTTTTTATATTGATAGCTACAATTACGGTATCCTTAACCAATGCCGACTACAGCAATCTAAAACCAATAATGTATGATGGAATGGGTCCTGTTCTATCAACCTCCTTTTCTTTTTTATTTTTCCCATTTTTAGAGGTAGTAATTTTTACAATAATTTTTAACAACTTACAGGATAACAAAAAAACCTTCAAGGTGTTTTTAGTTGGTATACTTATTGGAAGTTTATTCCTTATGTTAGTTTTGTTGAGAAATATACTTGTCTTAGGTCCCAACATTATTAACGATATTTTGTTTCCTGCAATGCTGGCTGTTGAAGTTATAGACATCGGCTTTTTATTTGAAAGAATAGAAATAGTAGTGACAATAGTATTCATTTTTGGAGCCTTAGTTAGAATCAGTGCATGCCTGTTAGCCACATCTATCGGAGTGTCAAAAATTCTTGGTATTGATAATTACAGATATCTTGTTGCACCCTTAGGCTTTACTATGATGTGTTTGTCCACTATTGTCTATAGCAATGCAATGGAAATGTTTAAATGGGCTGAAACATATTACTCATATTATGCTATTCCTTTTCAAATAGTAATTCCCATTATTACTTTAATTGCTGCTAAAATCAAAATAAAATTACAAAGTAAAAAGCAAAAAACAAATATTAAAACCAGTGATACTCCACAGAGTGAATTAGAATAATAATGCTATGTAAAAAACTCTTGCGTTTTAATACTTTGGAATAAGTATTCGTGTAACTATAATGACTTTTACCACCACTTTTTTTTCTTAAAATAATAAAGCATTAAACCTGCAATTGATAGCATAACTAGCCACAAAGCCGGATACATCCAGTGCCAGCCTAATTCGGGCATATTTCTTATGTTCATTCCATATACTCCGACAATAAAAGAGAGAGGCATAAACACTGTTGATATTATAGTTAATACTTTCATTATTTCGTTCATTCTATTACTTGTACTAGAAAGATATACGTCCATCATACTCGACAGTATATCCCTAAGGGTTTCGGTTGTATCCATAACTTGTACTACATGGTCATACAAATCACGAATATATATTTCTGTAGATTCTTTTATTAAAGGACTCTCACCTCGTTCAAGTGAAGACAGTACATCTCTTAAAGGCCATACTGATTTATGTAAAAACAATACCTGTCTTTTTAATTTATTGATAGTTCTTAGCGTTTTATCTGTGGTATTATTAACCATTTCATCCTCTGCAGCTTCAATTATTTCGCTAAGATTCTCTAATACATCAAAATAATCATCCACAATTATATCCAATAAACAGTACAACAAATAATCAGTACTTATCTTACGAGCACGGCTAAAGCCCTGCTGCAATCTTTTAATGACAGGCTCAAATACATGAGTATCTCTTTCCGAAAACGAAATAATGTAATCATCGCCCAATATAAAGCTTACCTGTTCAATATTAAATTCATTAATTGCAGAATTATAGAAAAGCATCTTAGCTGAAATATACATATACTTATCGTAAAACTCTATTTTTGGTCTTTGGTCGGTATTCAGAATATCTTCTAATGCAAGAGGATGAATATCAAATATTTCACCTATTTGTGCAAGAACATTGACCTCATGAAGCCCTTCAACATTTATCCATTTGATTGTTTCTCTTCGATTTTCTATTTTAGGTAAGCTATCTAGTACTAATTCTGTTTGTTCAAAAGAATCTTCACAATATTCAATCAAAGACATTATGGTTGTATCTCTTTTTTTGTCACCAATATGAACTAAGCTTCCTGGAGGTAATCCTTTTACTTCAGAACGTGATTTAACTATTTTTTGCATTCTAACCTCCAAGCCGACTTCTGACATAATATACAATGGATTTTTAGTGGAGATACGCTAGTTCATTTACTATATTCTCCACCTTCGGTGACACTAATCCATGCTGGCTTCCGACATAAAAAACAATGATAGTACCATAAGTCCATGCCTCGTATTTATTCACAGCTCTTAATAAAATATTGGCATGGACATGTTTTTAATTATCTACCCTCTACAATTCAATTTCCAGCTTTATTAGTTTTGCTAATACCTTTATTTCTTTTGAACTTATTGTTTCTGTTATTAAGTTTCCTTTATTATAAATCAAAAGAAGTTTATCTGCCTGCAGTTTTTTGACCTGCCTAACAGCCCTTATATCATTATATTCTATGAAATAAATTCCATCCTTGTCAATTTCATTAGTCAAAACTGAAAAAGCTTTATCTCCTTTATAAATTCTGAACCCTGACATATCACTATCCTCTATATTCAGATAGAATACTTTTTCCTTGGCAAAGCCCTCAACCTTATTTTTTTCAATAGGTAACAGCTTTTTATCTACAATTCCATCCATTTTATAGTCATATATAGGAACAGTTTTAAGGATATTACCGAAAGCATCATCCCAAACTTCTTGTATTGGTTGTTGAGAAGCTGCCTTTGGAGTAATATTAACAGATGCTTTTGAACCAGTGTTAACAGTGGTACGCACACTTCTGCCTGTATCTTCATTTTTTATCGAAGCTAAATCATCTGATGCAAATAATCCAATAGGACCAAGTTCAAAATCCAGAGCCTTTGAAACCCTGCCTATCATATCATCATTAATAATTTTTTTGCCTGTTTCTATATCAAGAACAAATCCCTCTGAAACACCTAATTTCTTAGCTAGCTGCTTTGGAGACATTCCTTTTTGTAATCTCAATTTGTTTATTTCTTGACCTATTCTACTCATAAGTGTAAATTCCTTTCATTCTGCTAGAAATTCTTTTATAAATATGCCCATGCCCAGTAATCTAATAAAAACCTTAAAGAAGTGTACATCCCTTACTAAAATGGGCTAGGAAATCAACCTTTATTTTAATTTTTTTTCACATTCAGTAATAACAACTTTGAATCAAAATCACTTTTGTTAAGATCATTTAGCCCACAACACCAACATATAAGAATTATATTTGTCAAAATCATTACCAGCAAAATCGCCAAACAGTTTTACTTGTTTAAAGCCCGCATCAGTAACTGCTTGTGTCAAATCTTCCTCAAGCAATGGAAACAGTGGAATCTCATTTTCAAAAGTTTTTCCATCAACACTTAATCTTGTCTTAAAGTATATGGTGTTTTCCTGCTTACTGTAGCAGTAATTTCTTTCAAAAGATAATGCTATCCTTTCATCAGAAATAGTTGGCAAGCTTTTAATATCCTTTTGCAAAACCCTATCAAAATTAATTATTTGAAGAATCAAACTTCCGTCATTATTTAATAAGTTCTTTGCACTACATATAAAGCTTCTTATTTGAAATAAGTTTTGCAAATGAACAATTGAATTACCAATACAAAAAACCAAATCAAATTTATTAGATATTTTACTTTCTAAATCTAACATATTTGCCTGTATGGATTTAATATTTTGTTTAGTATCCTCAGCTTTAATTTTCAGTTGATGAACCATCTCAGCATCTAAATCAGTTGCTGTAACCTCATAACCTTGCTTTGTCAGTTCAAGAGAATACCCTCCTGTTCCGCAAGCAATATCAAGTACAGCTTTTGGAGGTGTACCTGCAACCTCTTTAATAAATCTAATTTGCTCGGCTCCTATTGGAAATATATAGTCATAATACTTTGATATTTGTTCATAAAATCCCATATGCATTTTCCTTTATATTATATTAAAATCACTACATTTGTTCACACTATCCAATAAAATCATTACATATTTTATTATTTTCATTTATGCGAAAATCATTTCATTTTAGTTAAAACCATTCATAGTTCTAGCTTTTGCATTCTAAGCCTCAGTTTGCACTGTATCCTTCATTACTGCTATCAAGAATTTTATTTTTATTCCCTGCCCCGAGAACATTATTTCATGCTCGGTGGGTGCACTTCCCTCAAATCCACTTGCGTGTAAATCTTCAGTTAAATACTTTATAGTAAATCCATTGTCTTCAAAATATTTTATTGAATCTTTAAAGAGCTCATCATTATCAGTTTTAAACCAAATTTCCCCGTCACTTTTGAGGAATGTTTTATATTTTACTAACTGCTTACTATGAGTCAGCCTTTTCTTATTGCAACCTTTTTTGGGCCATGGATTGCAAAAATTAATGTATATTCTTTCAATAACATCGGTACTATCCAACATGTTGTCAATCAGCTCAATATTCTGCGACATAAGCTTTACATTGTTTACTGAATCATATCCTAAATCTGAATATTTCTGTACTATTTTGCGCCTTGCAAGTGCTAAAACCTCACTTTTTATGTCTACTGCAATATAGTTTATCTGCTGATTAGCAACTGCTACCTGTGCAATAAATACGCCTTTACCGCATCCTAATTCTAAATGCATCGGATTAGCATTGCCAAAAAGTTCTTGCCATTTACCCTTGATTTTAGGTGGATCATCAATAAAAAAATCGCAAGCTGCTAATTCCGGTCTTGCCCATGGTTTTCTTCTAAGTCTCACATTTACACATCCTATAAAATTAATTTTTCTACATCGTCTGGCACCTAATAGAATCAAATTCTAAGTACTAAGTGCAATAGAGAAACCATTGCACATGCAGTAAATATCAGTCCTGTACTTATACCTTTCCAAATACCAGTGTCCTTGTGCCGTTAGTACTCCAACTAGCCTAATTACTTTAATTTTACAGGTAGTAAAGTTCTGTGTCTACTATAATTTATACTATTATTCTTACCAAAACCTTTTACTAAATTACAAAAGTGAATTTCCCCCATTTACAAAGTGGATTCACCTTATCATTTCACCAACAAAGCCTATTTTACCAATCAATATTTTATATAATCAGAAAACTTTTGATATATCCGTAATTTTATATAAATAATTCTTGACTAATTTAGACTTGCCCTTTACCCTTTAAAAGGGGGATACTTTATTCTTTTTAAGCTACTATTATAGTAACAAACATTGATAAATTGAGAACCAATAGACTTTTTATAAGGTTGTGCAATTGATAGTAGTTATATAAAAATTTTTTGGAAATATATTAACATTAGCTGCTTCTTGTTATAATCTATCTAGGTAATTTAGTAACATAGTATTAGTATTAATCAAACTTCGCAGTTGAATATACTACTTAAAGCCTAATAATATTAGGTGCGAAGTTTGAGTATTAAAATAATGATTTAGAATATTTAAAGAAAAGGTGGTTTACATGGAGAGTTTGCTATTTATATTGAAATCCATTATATTAGGTATTGTCGAGGGTATTACAGAGTTTTTACCGGTATCCTCCACAGGACATCTGGTAATTTTTGAAAATTTGTTAGGTTTTAAAAGTGTTAATCCAAGTTATGTAGAAATGTATACTTATGTAATACAACTAGGCGCAATACTAGCGGTTATTATTTTATATTGGAGTAAGATAAAAAATACCCTCATAAATTTCTTTCCTCATAAGGTTGGCTATAAAGAATCAGGCTTTAAATTTTGGTTTATGATTTTTATTGCTTGCATTCCCGGTGGAGTTTTTGGAATTTTGCTAGATGACATCGCTGATACATACTTGTTTAAGCCTTTACCAGTTGCTATTACCCTGTTTTTAGGTGCTATATGGATGTTATACGCAGAGAACCAGTTCCGAAATAACAATCTTGTAAAACAGGAATTAAGTGTTACACCTAAACAAGCTATAATAGTAGGTGCATTTCAATGTTTAGCTATAATCCCTGGTATGTCTCGCTCAGCCTCAACTATAATTGGAGGTTGGGTATCCGGTCTTTCAACAGTTGTTGCCGCTGAGTTTTCCTTCTTTTTAGCAATACCTGTTATGGTTGGAATTAGCTTTTTAAAGATAGTTAAAGTAGGCGGGTTCGCCACTCTTACCATGCTGGAAATAACTTCACTCATAGTAGGATTTATAGTATCCTTTTTAGTAGCTTTGGCTGTAATAAAAAAATTCATTTCATATTTACAAAAGAAGCCTATGAAGGTTTTTGCATATTATAGAATGGTATTTGCTGTAATTGTTTTGTTAGCTGGATTTGCAGGATTGTTTTAAAATCTCCTGTAGTCTAGAAGGTTTACTTAGACTTATATGAAAAATGAGTTTGGAAAATAAAAACAGTGACTTCAAAACTTATGACAGATTTAAAGAAATTCAAAAACAAAAGGAAAAGTACATCTCTATCAAGGAATGTACTTTTTCTTTTTCATGTTGCTTTGTGTAAATGTGAGACATGGCTATATTTATGAACATAAACTAATACCCAAGTATTTTTCAAGTTCTTCAATAAACATAAAAACAGTTGTACAAGGTGCTTTTTCTGCACAAGAGGGCTTGTCTAAATTGTCCTTATACAAATTTTTAGCATTATTATAACGCCTAGATTCAAAATGAAATTTTTCGGTTGTAGAAAAATTTCATTACATCAGCGGCGTTTCAACGAGGTGGAAGATATTCTCATCGACTGAAAACGAAAGTAGTACCCGCCACTTATATAAGTTAGGAACATTTTCTTACCTCGTTATATGCATTTTTCAGGTTGACTTCTGAATTCAGTAGGTCAAAGTGATTATCTGCTTTATTATACTTTATATTTAATACACACTCATTTGACCATATTGGTATGTAATCTTTTTTTTCAGCGGTAAAGATAGCATTATTGAATTGTCCTTTTTTAAATGAATCCTTATCAAACACTGCAAAAACTTTAACCAGTATATTTATTTGTATTTAAATTATTGATAGCATATTACTAATTTTATTCAGTTGATGTGCTATAAAATTACATTATAAGGAATCAATGCTTAACAATTCAAAATATCCACTTTTATTACATTATAGTAATATTAACAAATTTAATATAATTGCATACTAAATTGTATTGTTTAGGTAACTTTTTAAGATTATAATGTTCTTAGGATTAAACTACATTACATCTCTTAGTTTTTAGCTTTTCTTTTCAATTAGTGATATCTTATTAATTTATATTGGAGGTTATTTTATGAAGCATATAAATGAAATAGTTCCCTACAACGAATTTTGGGGAAATTGCATTACAAATATGTTTACTTCAATTCTTCAAAATGAACACCCCAGCTTTGTGCCACTTGTTTATTCGAACAGTTATGAGTATCATATCCATCCTTTCCGTTTAGATTACACCAAAGAATATTATAATTTTTTTGGAGACAACATTTTTGTCTTTAACAGATATAATTTTTCCAATAAAGAAAATTTTCTTCCAGAGCTAAAGGATATAATTATTAATAATCCGTACATAACCTTATATGTTGATTTATTCTACTGGAATAAGGACTGTGCATATTACAACAGAATACACTCTAATCATTTTGCATTTATTATTGGATTTGACGAGGAAGAAGACGTATTTTATGCCTTTGAAGATGATGTCAGTTTAAACTATGACTTACGCAAAATTCCCACACAAAGTGTTATTCGGGCTTTCCATTCAGAGTTTAAGGAAGACTTTGAAGATTATAGAATTATTACATTTAAAAATAATGAGCTTAAGCCCTATGTCTTAGATTTTGATAACATTAAAGCAAATGCCGAAAGGTTAATGCATAGATTAGAATTTTTTATAGAAAGAAAACATACTTTAGACGAAGAACGTCCTCTTACCGAGATTACGAATGTACACCACTATGCATATGAATACGGAAAAATATCCAACAGGATGAAGGGAAATATCATTTTCTTTGAAAAATTAAGAGATAGCGGTATTATCAGTAAAGAACTCTCTGATGAGCTTATTATATCATCAGAAGAAATGATTAAAAAGTGGATGTTAGTTAAAAATATTTTCTTAAACCACTGTCTGCGAAAGAAATTTTCAGAAATTGAAAAAGTGGAAAAACGCATAACTGAACTATTTGAAAATGAAAGAGATATGTGGTCAAAGCTGATAGCATATCAAGCCTAGTTAAGCACAGATATAATGGCTACGGTTGATATAAAATTGTAAATTTTCGAACATAAAATGTCTATCATTGCTCAAACTTTTCTATGGTTTGTACTAAGACAAAAAACCAACTAATATGTTTTAGCTAATTAGTTGGTTTTCTCTTATTTTATTGACTTTTATTAGACATTGTTTTAATATGTTTATATAAAAACTAACATTTATTATATTTGTTTATGTTACATTCAACATTTATTGCATTAGTTTTTGTATTAGTTTATTATTTGTGTATTTATAATATTGAAAGGATGTGTTTTTATGTCAGAGGTAACAGAATTATTTTGGAATGCTTCGCTAGATTCCATAAATCGAGGATATATTGAAGAAAATGAGCATTATGTATGTTTGCTTTGTGGTAAAAAAATTGAGAAAGGCATTATATATTCAGATAAGGGGGCTTTTTATGAAGCTGAAAAATTCATGCGCATTCATATAGAAGATGCTCACCGATCAGTATTCGAATTTCTTATCAATTTGGATAAAAAGACTACAGGTCTTTCCGATCACCAAAATAGGTTATTAAAGCTATTTTATCAAGGTAAATCTGATTCCGAGATTCAACAGGAGCTGGGTATTGGAAGCAGTTCTACTATCAGAAACCACCGATTCGTATTGAAGGAAAAAGAACACCAGGCTAAGATTTTTCTTGTGTTGATGGATCTTCTTAAGGAAAATAACAAAAACAGCAAGAAAAATCCCGAATTTATAAAACCACATGAAACAGCTAAAATGGTAGATGATCGATATAAAGTTACTGAAGATGAGAATGAAAAAATAATTAAAAAATACTTTATACAAGGGTCTGACGGTCCCCTAAAGACCTTTGATATGAAGGAAAAAAGCAAACTTATTGTACTACGGCAAATAATTAAGCATTTTAAGTATAATCATATATACACAGAAAAACAGGTTAATGAAATTTTAAAGACTATTTATCCAGATTTTGCAACTATAAGAAGGTATTTAATTGAATATGGGTTTATGGATAGAAAACCTGATTGCAGTCAATATTGGCTCAAGGTCGAAATGGATTCTGGTAAGCCTGAAATTGCTACTCCAAGTGAAAGAGAGGAAAAAGATATGAATCATAGAAAAGAATTAATTCAGAAATATATGGAAATTAAAATCGAAGCAGGCGTATATCAAATAAAGAATTTAAAAAACAATAAAATATTGGTTAGATCCACACTAGATTTAAAAACAATGAATAGTACACGATTGGTGCTTCTCAGCAATGGATTTAGGAATAAAAAATTGCAGGACGATTGGAATCTTTACGGTGAAGATGCCTTTTCATTTGATGTTCTAGAGGTACTTGAAGAAAAGACAGACGGATTCTTTGACAAACATTATGAGCTCAAGCAACTTGAAAAGAAGTGGCTTGAAAAATTGCAGCCATATGGAGACGCAGGTTATAATGGAAATAAACAAATTATTTCTAAATTGTAACTACTTTTAGCTTTTATATAATATATACTAGTAATATATACATGTTAAGGGTCTGTTGCAAAACAAAAAATATGATATATCAACGATAAACTGCTTAAATAGTACTCCCGTGCAGTATATATCTATGGCTAGCTCACGAAATTGACGCTGAAATAGTTGCGGTTCAGAATAAGCACTTCCGCCGACCGTATTACACTCGACATCCTGTCTCTGGGTAATACTCACAGCTACTTACTTTCGCTGTGTCGGCTACAATACTTGTTCTTCGCCTACTATTTCTAGCATTAATTTCTAACCGAGCTTCGTAATTAGATATATATTGCACTCGCGTACTATTCAGGCAATAAGTCATCGGTATACAGAAATTGTTGTTTTGCAACAGCCCCTTTATATAAAGCATTTACAAAGCACTAAAAAGGTATCAGAAAGGCATACAAAGACATCTAAAAGCACCGTAAAATGTATCAAGGAGAGACAACATTATGAAGAGAATTATTGCTATTTTATTGTTATCCGTTATGATTTTAGCTAATTTTAGTATTTATACAGGCGCTGAAGAAGAGCAGCTTCTGCCGGCTGTAGTAGTAAACAGCGATGGAGAAAAGTGGGGTTTTATAAATCAAACTGGACAATTTATAATAAAGCCTACATATGACTATGTTACAGAATTTAACGAAAAAGGAATTGCAATTGCCCAAAGCAATGATGGAATTAAAAATGGATATAAGAATATTTATTTCATCAATAAATTGGGCAACGTAGTATCAGGTCCATTCACCTCATACCCCCCTGAATTCAAAAATGGAATGGCAATAATTATAACAGATAAAAACTCCTCAGTTATAGTAGATGAAACAGGTAAAGTTGTTTTGAAAAGCAACTATAATCTTAGTCAATATTCGGAAAACCTAGTATGTTTTTATGATTCAACAAAAGGACGTTATGGTACTATGGATTTAAATGGTAATATAGTTATTCCCGCAAAATATTTAAGTGTTTGGCCGTATGATAATGAAAAATCTATCGTTGAGGTAAGCACTGGTACATATTCAGTTATAGATAAAACAGGTAAGGTTTTGGAAAAGTTAAAATACTATCATCCCTATCTGACCGCTGATAGCCTTACAGAATATTATGATGTCAAAGCTGAAACATACGGATATAAGCTAAAAGATGGAACTTTCGCTATAAAGCCAAAATATCGATCTGTTTCAATATTCAAAGACGGATATGCTGTTGTTAGTATTTCTCATGGTGAATACAGTGAGCGTTACGGAGTAATAAATAAAAAAGGCGAATATGTTATAAAACCCGAATATTCAGGAATTACTCCTCTTGGACATGGCTTATTTGCAGTTTCAAAAAACTTTAATCTTTATAATACTTACATTTTGCCTAAAGCATTAATAAACATTAAAGGTGAACTACTTACTGACTATAAGTTTTTAAGTATATCAAGCTTTGATGGTGAATATGCAACAGCATGCGATAATACTAGTACCTACTTCATTGATCAAAAAGGTAATATTGCAGATAATCTTCCTCAACTTAAAGGTAGTGGACAGATGAAAATTATAGGAGATGTTATAAAAGCTGAGATTAATTATGGTTTGTCATACCTGAACAGAAACGGTGAAATAATTTGGCAGAAGCAAGAAACAACACCTTTTAGTAATAATATAAGTGTAAATAAAATTAAATATAGAAGAGACTATCTTACATATATTGAGTATCCAGAAGTACTTGGTATGAAAGACAAGACGATTCAGTATTCTGTAAATGCAAAGCTAAAGAAATATTTTCTTGACGGTTATGAGAACAACCCTGTTGAAATAAAAAGTAATACGGATGAAAATGCTACGATTTCAGATAGTGACTATTATGAAGATTTTTCTATTAACTTCTATGTTGAAAAAAATAAAGATTTGCTTATAATAGAAAAATTCGGTTACTATTATCCCCTTGGTGCCGCTCATGGTCAATCTTCAGAAAATTATTTATATATTGATACAAAAACAGGAGCCTTCTACCAACTGAAAGATTTATTTAAACCCAATAGCAAATATGCTCAAAAGCTTACTTCTATTGTCAATAACCAAATGAGCCTGAATAAAAGAATTGGGGATATTTCCGGAAGTATTAGCTATTTTGTTGACAGAGTAGATGTTTCAGCTGAACAGCCCTTTATTATCGGAAAAGATTGTTTAAAAGTGTACTATGCTCCTTATGATATTGCCTCCTATGCGGCTGGCTTTATTAATTTTGAAATTCCATACGGGCAATTAACCGATATAATTGATACTAAGGGTGCATTTTGGAACTCTTTTGATAAGAAAATTATAAACAAGAAAATAAATACTTTAATGTCTGAGCTAGAACCTAGTACTATTAAATCAATTGAAAGCGTAATTGGCTCTTACGAAAAAAATATAATTGAGGCTATAAATAGCAACAATTTTGCAAAAGTAGAAGGTTGTTTATTAAAAGGCAGCAATTTGTACAATTCACAAAAGAAGCTAGTATCCAACCTATACAAGAAGAACACTAAAGAAAAGCTTACTAAATATGAGATATATAACATTTATAATGTCTATGAAAGTGATGGGTACTTGGCATATGTTATAGAGGAAGTTGCTGTTAAATATTCCGGTAAAAACTATGTAAATAATAAGTATTACTGGTGCTATACTATTGAAGTTGATAGTGCTGGAAATTACAAGCTAACAGATATACGTAAATGGTAAAACTTATTTAATTACTCATCTGTTAAACAGAAGAGGTTCCCGGTTAATTACACGGAACCTCTTCTTATACTAATTTGTATTTAAAATGTGGAATTACATTTTATATAGCCGCATATGCGGCATTAGTAAAATATCTGCTTTACCATACTCAGCAGAATTAGCATTATTTTTTTATATTCTTATAATTAACATTTGCTTAAATAAACTTAATCTGTTTTTTCAGTTTCTTTTCCAAATACTGCTCTAGCACTTTCTGCTTGAGGATTATGCTTAATATTTTTTGAAGGAAAAGCTCCATCTTTCTGTTTACTTTTGGTGTTCCTATTTGCTTTATTTTTTCCCATTTTATTCACTCCGTATCATAATTTTTATTAAGTGCCAACTCTGATTATTAAGATTATTTGCTATCTTTAGTATAAATATATAAATAAATTTTATTCAGAGAAATAATATAAGTCGTGAAAAAAATAAAATGAGATTATTGACAATTAAATTCAAGTATCATATTATCTAAATATAATGATATAATTAATATTACAATATTTATTTTTTATAAAGGAGGCCTTGTTATGATTGATTTTAAAAAATATGAAAAAAATGCAGAAAAAATCAAAGCTTTAGCACACCCTCAAAGGCTATGTATTGTAAAAGGTTTAATTGAAGGTGGTTGTAATGTTACAAAAATACAAGAATGCATGAACCTTCCTCAGTCCACTGTTTCACAGCACCTCGCTAAGCTTAAAGCTGCTGGTATCATTGAAGGTGAACGCAGCGGATTAGAGATATGCTATCGTGTAGTAGACGAAGATATAATACAAATAGTTAACATTTTAATAAAAGATAATATAAAATAAGAGGCTCTGCTTTTATTAAGCATCTGCCTCTTAAGTTTATAAGGGAATTATAAAAATTCATTATACTATGCCTGCTCTTTTTTTTCTTTTTCGATCTTTCTCCAGTGATAGGCAAAAGTTGGCAACGCAACTATAACAACTGCAACAGATTTTGCAACATTTTTCTTGGTGTTCGTTATTTGGTTCTGATAATTCATTTTTTCATTCTGCTCATTTATTTTATTTTCTTGCTCAATTTTCTTTAACTCCTCTTCTGTCATTCCTTTAGTTTTCTCAATCGGAATAGGCGCATAATAATAATTAGTTGGAAATAATACGTCAGTGATATTCTGTACTGTAAAAATTAGCCCAATCAGTATCATCATTAATGCAACAAAGCTTACGAGGTACAAATATATACTTCTTAATTTTGACATGGTTAACACCTCTTCCTTCATAGAAGCTAATATCATTAAAATAATAGCAATAATAATTACAAAGGATACTCCTATAACTACCAAGATTACCTCCAAAACATACCTTTGTGTTAGTAAAAGTTCATTTTATACTATTTCATTAATATTATATACAAATACATTACTATTTATGATAATGCATCACTGCTTCTTGCAAACAAATCACTTTTTTGTGCATAATACCACTGAAATTTTAAATAAAATTCAGTGACACTCTAATTTAATAATTTTGTTGATCTTTTTCAAATTCTCTAAGCTCATCCTTAGATATCTTATCAACAAACGAATTTAATAAAACATCCTCAGCTGAACAACTTGTTGTATAGTACCAGTCTTTAACACTCTTCTCTATTTCAGCATCAGTACCTTCAGCTTTATTTGGATAAACAGCAATAACCTTTTTAGTATCCTTATCTTTTAGACCTATTCTTGGAACACCATCAAATCTTCTCATAAATAACCATGCGCAACATTTCATACAAAAAATTCATTTAAACGAATCACTCTTGACAGAAATGGTATGGGCTTGGCACCTCCTTTTCTATTTTTTAATTTCTTTTAACCAACATGTAATACTATTTCGCATTCAAAATATAGTAAAACTATTTAAATGTTAATTCACATCTTAAATACAAATTAGTATAAGCAACAGAGCTTGAAATGCTAAGAAAGCTGAGTTTATTAATAGTATACCCATTTATAAAAAGTAATATCAAATTACTTTATTTTTACTAGCACTATTCTTTAGACAATTCCCATAAGTAAAGAGATGCAACCGAACCATATGGGGAATATCGTTTTACATATTTGTCAAACTGCTCTTTTGACAATGATTTCAAGCCATATAGCCTCATCATTCCTCGCTGAATAGCAAAATCTCCCCAGCTGACAACATTTGGGCGTTCCATTGAAAAAATAAGCATCATTTCTGCTGTCCATTTACCAATACCTTTTAGCAACAACAATTGTCCAATAATCTCATCGTCTGACAAGCTATAAAGTTGAGCTAAATTTAGCTTTCTTGATATAACAGCCTCTGCAATACCTTTTATATATCCTGCTTTACGCATTGACAAGCCACATTGCTGTATGCTTTCTATAGTAGCACTTTCAATGGTCTCTGGTGAAATGGTTCCTAATTGCTCCTGTAATCTATTCCAAACAGTAGTTGCTGCCTTCGATGAAATTTGTTGACCAACTATACTATTTACAAGCGCAGAAAAAAGATCTGGTATTATTTCACGTTCTATCATACCTATTTTTTCTATTGCAGCACCTAGCTTTTTGTCCCTCTTTTTAAGATGTTCCAACTCTTGATGACCATATCTAAATATTTCCATACCGTTTTTCTATCTCCAATAGTGACACTTTTATTTGTAGCCCACCGCTGTATCCTATCAATTTGCCATTTGTCCCAATAACCCGATGGCATGGAATAAAAATAGGAATCGGGTTTCTGTTATTTGCTTGTCCAACCGCTCTGCAAGCTTTCTCATTTCCAACCGCTATTGCAATCTCCTTATAGCTTTTGGTTTCACCAAAAGGAATATCACATAGACAGTTCCAGACCCTTTTCATAAACTCAGTTCCATTTGGGGATAATGGTAAGTTAAAAACTCGGCGTTTACCATGCAGATATTCATAGAGCTGACTGCTCGCCTCTTTCAATATATCAGTTTCTTTTAGGCAGTAATTTTCTAAGCTCACACCACTAATCTGTACTGCACTATCTTTTAAATCTCTATTATTATTTATATCTGCATCCTGGATATGACATATATCAGTTTTGAAAAAAACATTCGTAATCTTATTATCTTCCTCTGCTATCCCGATTTGCCCCAAATCAGTCTGATAGTAAAATATGCTTTTCATTGTATTTGACTGCTCCTTTTGTCTCTATCATTTCCTTTGTACATAGTTGCTCGTTTGTCCCTTGCTTATCCTTTTTACATAGCCGCTCGTTTGTACCTTGCTTATCCTTTTTACATAGCCGCTCGTTTGTCCCTTGCTTATCCTTTTTACATAGCCGCTCATTTGGCTCTTACTCCGGATTATTCAGTTTATCCCTAAATTCTTTCGGTGATAATCCTGTATTTTTCTTAAATGCCAGAGAGAAATAATTGGTATCATGGTAGCCAATTTGTTCAGCTATCTCATATGTCTTAATCCTTGAATCTGCTAAAAGCTGCTTTGCTTTTTCAATACGTTTACGAGTAATATATTCATTGCAGCCCTCTCCCATTTCCTTCTTAAATAGTCTAGAAAAATAGTTTCTAGCTACATGAAATTGCTCTGCCAATGTAAATACAGTTAAGTCCTCGCTATAGTGCTGATTTATATACTCTGTGGCTGCTTCAACTATCTCATGCATCTGCTTTTTATTTGAATATAAAAGCTTCATTACAAACATTTCTGTAAATGCACTGCAGCTTTCTATATCATTACTTTGAAGGGTAGTAATAAGCGTTTCAAGCCGCCCATCTGCTGAATTTCCTGTTGTTCTTAAATATTCCCAATAAAAAGCAGCCGCTAAATCATAAAACTTTTGTTCAGCAATTCTTTTATCATTGTCAGATGTTATTCTAACTTCATTAATATAACTTTTTAAATATTTCTTTGTTTTCTCAGGATCATTTACATTCTCAAGAACTTTTTCTTTATAGTATAGCAATTTGTTAGTACTGTTTGTAAACGTCTCTTGAACAGTAGATAAAATATCTTTATCATTGTCTAAATCATATTGCTTACAATTATCACTTGCCAGATTATAGGAAAAAGTAATCTCTGACATACTTGAAACTACTGACCCAATGCCTACATTCAGAGCAACTTCAAACTCTACATTTATTATCTCTTTAAGCTTTGAAATTTGTTCTCTAGCATCTTCATATTTAGGACATACATAAAAAATAATAATAATATCGCCATCTCGATTTTGGAACGTCCATCCGCAATTTTTACTGTCAATCATATCAATTATAAAGCTTTTGATAGAAATTAATAGAAAGTTTTTGTGCTGACTCCAAACACTATCATAAGGGATTTTCGTTTTAATTAATGCAACTTGATAATCGCAGTCTTCCTCAAATTCAAGTTTTTCTGATATTTCTAAACTCTCTAGCTGATTTGATGATTTCTCCGTCAGCTCCAAAAGAGATTTTTCAATCTCTCGTTGACTTTCAATCATCTTCTTGCGACTTAGTATATTATCATTTAGCATAGACTGCATCTCATCTTTGATGTTCTCTACCTGTAACTTAATGCATTTAGTCAAATTATTTTCATCAACTGGCTTTAGAATAAAATCCTTAACTCCAAGGGAGCAGCTTTTTTGCGCATACTTAAAGTCATCATATCCAGTTAAAACTATAACTTTTAGCTTTGGCAGCATTTCAAGCATAAGTTTTGTCATTTCTAAACCATCCATTTCAGGCATACAAATGTCAGTAAGCATAATATCCGGTTTTTCAATTCTTGCAATCTCTAAAGCTTCCTTTCCACATGAAGCTGTAAAAACCTTTTCTATCCCCAATTTATCCCATTGAATTATTCTAAATATTCCATTTCGTATTATAATTTCATCATCAACAATCAAAACTTTTAACAAAATAATTTCACCAACCATTTCAACCATGTAATTATAACGCCTAGATTCAAAATGAAATTTTTCGATTGTAGAAAAATTTCATTACATCAGCGGCGTTTCATCGAGGCGGGAGATATTCTCACCGCCTGATAACCAAAGTGCTACCCGCCACTTATAGAAGTGGGGGACATTTTCTTGCCTCGTTATA
>JAEZRV010000057.1 GCA_023444055.1 Bacillota bacterium | reverse complement strand
AGAATAAAGCTCTCAAACCACAACATGTTTGAAAGTTTTATTGCGCACAATTTTTACTTACTGGTAAAGTTGTAGCAGCACTTCAAAGTGCCTGACAGAAATGATATACTTCTAATCATAAAGAGCGGAGGTTAAGATTCGAAAAAACGGATCATTATAACCTGTTTTTAGAGAAAAATACCCCTCCGCCAAGGAACAAATAGGTCTTAATGACATCATTTTTGTCTACTCAAGGCACGTTGAGGTGGTAACACAGCTTGTGAGGGAGTGAAACGACTGAAGAAGGTGATGTACCACCCATGCAAAGCACGTCCAAGAAACCGAGCTGAAGGCGAAGGCTGAGTGGAAACGGGCTACTGCTGAGGTGGTAACACAGCTTGTGAGGGAGTGAAACGACTGAAGAAGGTGATGTACCACCCATGCAAGGCACGCCCAAGAAACCGAGCTGAAGGCGAAGATTGATTGGATGCGGGCTACTACTGAAGCGATAATTCTGATGACAAGATGTGGTTCTAAGAACAAAAAGTAGGGTTTGACCACAAGATGTAGTGGTTTTGGAGTGATTTTGGGGCGAAAATTGAGCGAAAAAATGCTCGCTTTTGCCCCTTAAAAATAGGCAAAAATATAGATGACATAGGGTGAAATGCTATTCCAGACGTTGAAATTGTAGAACAAATATAAGAAAGTAATTCGTGTTTGTTTTATTAAAGCAGGAATTTTTTTATAGTGGAGATATGAAGATGGAAGATTATAATGTTGTAAAAAGTGATTTTAATGAAATTTCACAACTAGATGAAGTAAAATGGAACCATAACAATTGTTATTTCAATCATCTTATTAAACTATTACCCAATAAACTTGAAACCTGCCTTGAAATAGGTTGTGGCAAAGGTGAACTCTCATATATGTTATCAAATAAATTCCAAAATGTAGTTGCCGTTGACCTTGCAGATAAGATGATTGAACAGGCAAGAGTCTTATATCCGAATAAGAATATCGAGTATATTTGTGAAAATATTCTCGATATGAAATTTGAAAATAACAGTCTTGATGTTATTATATCAACAGCAACAGCACATCATTTGCCCTATGAGTGGTTTTTATGTTTTGCAAGGGATAAACTTAAAAATGGTGGTAAACTTATTATATTAGATATTGCAAAAGCAAAGTCATTAAGTGATTATATAATATGGGGTAGTGCTTTTATCCCTAATATCTTAATGAACTTAATAAAAAATGGTAGGTTGCGAAAAGATGATGCGCATTCAAAAGAAGTTTGGGAGAGGCATGGTAAACATGATACGTATATGACAATGGATGAGATAAAAACATTAGCAAAAAAATACATCCATACTGCAAAAGTTAAACGCAAACTTTTTTGGAGGTATTTATTAATATGGCAAAAATAGTTGTAAAACGAGTATATTTTTGAAAGTTGAGTAAGTTATTTTTGGAAAACATGAAAGGTGAAAATAAAGACCTTATGGAGGACTATTAATGAACGGTGAAATTCAGAGTTATATACTAAAGTATTGTGATGATATACAAAGTCTGTTTATTAAAATAAGAAAACTAATAATTCAAAGTGTTCCATATGAGGTTGAAGAAAAAATGTGGGCAAAGTTGCCGAGCTATTATTTAGGGGATAAATTCATTCGAATTATTCTATTTAAAGACCACATAAATATTGTTGCAAAGGCAATTATGGAGCATGATGAACAATTAAAGCTATTTAAAATAACACCCAAAGGGATGTTACAGATTTATCTTGAACAGGATATACCAGAGGATGTTCTAAACTCGATTTTTAATAAAACATTGATAGAATAACTTATGGTTTACATTAAAGCTATGCATGTACATTTTTAGAAAGTTTTTAGTATTTATATATAAACATGCATCAAGGAGCGTGGTACAATGAATTTCAGCGGATACATAATGAGTGGAGAAGATGCTGTTGCAAGAGTTAATGACAACAACGTAGAACCTATTATTAAGGAAAAGATGCCTTTATATCTTGCTAACGGAGGTTCTTTTTCCGAATGGCTCACCTCAAGAGCAATTGATAGGCACAGACCTAATTCAAGAATACTGAAAAAGATGCTTCGTTTTACTGACACAAGCGACATTTCTACTGTACTATATGCTCACGCTGCTACCATCACCGATAACTATTGGGTAAAATCTGAAAATGATAATCTGACTTATGATGAAGTTTCTTTCAAAGAAAACTATTTTGCAGATATTGCACTTGTAGGTTCTGCAAGAAGTTTTAACAGAGAGCTGACTCAGAAAGAGCTGTCAAGCAATACACCTGAGCTAACCAGCATAGGAAGCTACGAGAAATGCTGGAAGATGGAGAACGGAAGCTGGTATATGTATGCTGCTCAAGTAAAGAACTCGGCGAATCTTCTTATTGAGCTATTTGGTGAACTGCTGAAAGAAAAAAATATCAGTTATGATTTGCCTGATGTCTCCCGCGAGGAAGTAATTAAAATTGCTGAATCCTCTTTGCCTGACGAAAAAATAGATAGAAGCTATGTTGTTGATTTCGTAATGGATAGGTATGAAAGGATAGAACAACTGATTCAATCTTTAGATTTAAGGCAAAGTAATGATTTTGAGATAAAGATGTAGTATGCAGATAAGAATTTCTCAATTAGGAAGCTATTAGATATAAAATAAAGTAATACTCAGAATGTTGGAAAATACAACATGAATTATATGATCTTCTAAAAAGAAAAAAGATGAGTTTGGACATTATTATGGTACCATAATATCAGGAAATATAAGGATATAAGAAAACATGCTTTAAAGATGAGATGGGTGAGGCACTTTTAGCGAGTAGTGCAATATTAGTACTTCATTTATAAAATTATATTCATGGAGACTTTGCATATTTGAAAGAAGGAGTGGTCAGGCTAGATGTCAGAGGTTCGGTGAATGGTAAATTTGGAAAGTTTTAATTTTGATGGGTTGTATGGTCAGGTTGTATAAAAAATTAAAAGCGCTATATCAGCGCTTTCGAAATAGGCATGAAGTCTTATGTTTAAACTTAAAATACAATACAATTGCCAAAATAATTATGGGTACTGTTGTCATATAGCCAAAATATGGTGAAAGGCTATAGACAATATTGAAAAAAGACTGAAAACCCGCTGAAAATGTTGCGCCTCCAACCATTTGAAATATAACATATAGAATACCGACAATAGACAATAGTATAAATGGTGAAACAGTCATTGCAAGAATGCCTAAAATACTTTTAATAATTTTATTTTTCATCTGAAACCACCTCGCTTATTAATGGTACATCAAATTCTTTAGTCAAAATATAACATAACATACCTATGAAAATCATAATTATCCCAGCGAAAACCATCCAGTTGCTTACACCAATCATTTCTGATACAGGCCCCGCTATGAACATACCTACAGGTGCTGCCAAACTCATAACACTTGTAACAAGCGAAATAACCTTGCCCAAGTTTTCTGCCGGAACTGTTCTTTGAATGTAAGAAGTAAAGGGTATGTTAAAACCCATGCCTGTTGTCCCCATTATAAAGACGATGATACAGAATACCCAAAATAAATGTGCCGGTAAAATACCACCAATCAATGCACTTAAGCCTAATAAGCCTGTAGAAAGTGAAATCATTAAAAAGTGTTTTTTAAGTCCGCCTGTAATACCAATTATCATTGCTGCAATAAGCATTCCACTGGAAAATAAGGTTTGCACAATACCGTTGTGCCATGCAGTACCATTAAAATAAACTTTAACCATAAGCGGAAGCAGTGTACCTATAGGAACAAAAATTATGGTAGAAATCAGAATGGGTACGGAAAGCCGGAGTAGCACCTGGTTTGATTTAAAGGCATTGATACCTTGTTTTATATCTTGCATAAAACTCAGTTTGTTATTTTTACCAATTTTATGCATCGGAATTTTTACAAGAGATAACGTTGATACTGCAAGAACAGCTCCTAAAATATCAACAAGCATGGCATATTGAAGCGTTGTTATACTCATTAATAATGCACCGAGCATGGGACCAACCATTGAGCAAGCAGAGTTGATCATTTGACCGAATCCTCCTGCTTTGGTAAGTTCTGTTGATGGTACGAGCTGGGGAATAGCAGCTTGTAGTGCAGGCTTGTGAAATGTCTCTCCCAAGGCTCTGATAAACAGAACAATATAAACTAATGTAATTGATTTTATACCAACAAAAAATAATACTCCAAAAAGCAGGCTTGATATTGCTACGGCACTATCTGCTATAATCATTATTTTTTTACGGTTGAACCTATCAATCCATACACCTGCAAATAAGCCAATGATTGCTTGTGGCAATAAACCTATGACACTTGCTATTGTTAATGCCATAGCCGAGCCAGTTTCCATAGTAATCCACCAAATAATTGCGAACTGTACTGCACTTGAGCTTAAAAGTGAAAATGCCTGACCTGTATAGATTGTAAAAAACGGTTTTCTCCAATTAGAAATTTGATCCATGACATCACCTCTCAAGACACCCAACTATAATTTTCGCACATTCCTCAGCTCCATTTTCAGAAGCAATATTTTTGCCGAGGATTTCTGCGTTTTTAACAATTTTATCCGTTAGGGCAAATCTGATAGCAGCAGCAAGTTTCTCTGCATTCAATTCCTTTTTGGGAATGGGTTTTGCACCAACCCCTAAGTCATAGGCCCTGTGAGCCCATGCAAACTGGTCATTAGAAAAAGGTACAATGATGCTGGGAATTCCTGCTTTAAAGCCTGCTGCTGTTGTGCCTGCTCCTCCATGATGGCATACGGCTGAAACTCTATTGAAAAGCCAAGAGTGAGGGATGCTGTCAATGGCAATAATGTTGTTGGGAAGATTCGCAGGCTTTCCCATGCCACAGATAATACCACGTTTTCCGCTTTTAATAATTGCTTCTGCTGCCATTTCTGCCAGTCCATCATGTTTCTCTAAAGAAGTCATGCTTCCAAACCCTATATATACTGGCTTCTCGCCAGCATTTAAGAACGCTGCAAGCTCATCGGATGGACTGTACTCATACGGCTCTTCAACAAACCAATAGCCTTTTTGGTGAATGTTTTCGTTCCAATCCTCAGGTCTTTTGAAAACAAAGTTGCTGCAGGAGACAATAGCAGGGTGCTTTTTATCTGTATGTTTTTCAAATGGACAACCAAAGTTGTCAGGTGCCTTTCCAAAACGGTTTTTCCAAAAGCCTTTAACGGAACTCTTTGAAGCCATCCACAGCATTCCTTGAATCATTGCGTAGCTGATTTTCTTAGTAAGAATATTTGATTTTGCTTTGCCATACATTACTACAGATAAATATTCCTTAGTATTATGCATTGGGAAGGGAGAAGCCAAGACTGAGGGAATACCTAATTTTTGTGCCGCAAAATACCCAATAGTACAACCTGGATGGTATATAATGAGTTCACTCCCTTCGCAAGCAGAGTAGTAGTCATTTACCATGTAAATGCCATATTCCTTCATTTTATTAAATGCTAAAAGCATTTTTAACGGATTATCCGCCGAACCTGCTTCCTTTAAGAGCTTGGGGTCGATGTTAAGAGTTTGAATGTCCGCTTCTATCGGATAAAAATCTATGCCATAGCTTCTGATAAAGCCCTCAAAGCTTTTGCTTCCCGCTATTCGAACATTCTTGCCTAAATTTTTCAATTGCTGAGCAAGTGCAATATACGGTTGAAAATCACCCCGTGAACCTGCACAAAGAATTGTAATCATATTAATTCCTCCTTTACAAAACCGACATCATGTTGTATGATATGATTATATATTTTATCGTAGTTATCATCAACCAACAATATATGGAGTTTTGTCGGATTTCAAAAGAGGTGTGTAATGAGTAAACGGATTGAAGTTACAGTTCTGACCAGGCAGAATTTAATTGATGCTTTTTGGTCATTGTATTGTGAAAAAAGAATTGAGAAGATTACAGTAAGGGATATTACTGATAAAGCAGGTTATAATAGGGGTACATTCTACGAGTATTTCATAGATGTTTATGCTGTACTTGAACACATAGAAAATTCGCTAATTCCTTCCATTGATGAGCTTCCGCCAGTCTCAACCACAACAGGTTCATTAGGAATGCCCTTAGGTACTTTTTTTGAACTTTTTAAACAAAACAGCAAGTATTATGCTGTACTGCTTGGAGAGAGTGGAGATCCTGCTTTTGCAAGCAAACTTAAGAATTCAATTAAACCAATTATTATGCAGGTTTTTGACAATAAAGCTAATGTTAACAGTGTAGAATTAGATTATATTCTGGAATATACCTTATCTGCTATGATTGGAATTATGAGTTATTGGTTTAATCAGACAGAGCCACTTCCTAATGAAAAATTGTATGAGTTGATAAACCGACTAATGGAACAAGGTGTTATGAAGCAACTTCCGTTTTAATACTTAGAAGACACAATTAATTGTCTAGTAATCCCTAAATTAAAATAGATATACATACACCAGCAAATCAAGAAACTTTGAAAAAGATTAACGCCATCGTTCACAGGGATTATTCCTTTAGTGGCAGTACGTTTATAAATAAAAGAGCAATGTAATTATAGAGCGAGAGTACTTCACTGGTAGGTGATGTATATCTCGCTCTTGTTATTTAGAATAAAGATAAATATTAGTTGACTGACAAACTAAAAGTAGTATAATGTAATTATTAAAATAGTTTACCAGTAAACTATATGGAGGATGGTGATTTATTTGGCTCTAAGTTTAAATCGTATAGTAAAGCCACAATCGGATTTACTTAATAAAAGTGCAACTATTTTTTCAGATGAAAAATCTGCTACAAAAAGGTTGTATGTGGAGGGAAAAAAACCCAAGCTAATGACAAGTGATTTCAAATACATGATAAGGAACATTAAGAAAATTTATAGACTACCTTCATCGCTCATCAAAACGATAAAGCTTATTAAGTCGGATCAGAATAAAAATAAGAATTTGCTTACAAGTACCGAGTTTAAACAACTTCAAGAATTATTGATATCTTTAGAAGTTGAAGAGTACGGATTTTTTGAAGTTACACCAGAGAAAATATTTAAAGGCTATGGTGTGCCACACAGGTTTGCTCTTGTTTTATCTATTCCAATGAATCCTGACAGTTTTAAATCAGCGCCAAGTATTGAATGTCAACTTGAAGTAGCTAGAGTTTATGCAAGCACAGGCAATGCAGCAAATCGAGTGGCAGAATTTTTGCAAAGTAAAGGTTATGGTGCAAGCCCGAATCACTCTATGGGTGGACAATTAGATTATTCTATGGCTTGTGAATGGGCGGGGATTGGTACTGTTGGACGACATAGCATGGCAATAACACCAAGGAGTGGTGCCTGTCATCGAATTTCAATTGTCTATGTTGGTATTGATAATTTACATGAATTCATTCAACCTAATACGCATGAGCTAGAATGGGTTAAGTCATTCTGTAAAAAATGTGGTAAATGCATTAGAAAGTGTCCAACTCGTGCGATACTTGATAGGCCAGTTATTCAAGATGGAACTTACTCTACAAAAATAATTTATGAGAATTGCTGTGAAGGCTTTACAAAATATGGTTGTGGCATATGTATTGAAGAATGTCCGTTTACGACAATCGGATATGAAAAAAGTAAGTACAATTTTGAAAATAAACCGACTAAATAAGGAGTTTGCTATGGAAGGAAAAGATTTTGGAAAACTGATTCGCTCAATGACTGCAAATATAAACCTATATATAGGTGAGAACATTGAGCAATATGGTATCAAGCAAGGACAATTTGAATATTTTTTGCAGATTTTCAGTTCTCCAGGAATTAATCAGTTGGAACTTGCAAGACTAAAAAATGTAGGTAAGGCTAGTGTTACAAAAGCATTAAAGATTCTTGAAGAAGGTGGGTATATCATTCGAGAACAGGATGAAAATGATAAACGAAATTATTTGTGTTACATTTCCGAAAAAGGTGATGCGATTGTGGATCATTTGATGAAGGTTAAGAATAATGCAGAAACTAAGATTTTTGAAAAGTTTTCAGAGCAGGATAAAGAAGTTTTGTTTAAGTATTTAAAACTCATGTATACGAATTCGGTCTCTTTAGCCGAAGGTATTGTATTAATCCAAAACTAAGTAACATATATAAAATATCGAACGAAGAAAGTAAATTGTTAGAAAAGCGACGAATACGCTACTCTCCTTCGGCAACTGATTTCTATGTAAAAAATGAGTTGGGTTACCAAACAAAAGATGGAAAAGGTTTTACTATATTTCTAAAACATAGTGATAGAAACTTCTTAGTAAATTTAGTATTATACGAAGACGGAAAAATAGTCTGTTATAACTCAGAATTTGAAATTAATTATAATTTAGTAAGTATAAAAGAATTATTTAAAAACGGAACTTTTTTTACACATTTTGATAATCCGACGACTATTATACTTGATAATTTTGGCGAAGTAACTTTATCTAACGAATTGCAATGCCATGTGAACATTAATGAAAAGTACAAACAGCTTGTGGACTTCCATAATGAGTTAAGTGGAAATGAGACTACTTTAGAAAAATGCAGAAATGCTTATTATCAATATCTTATATATCCAGATGAAGAAAATAGAACACAACTTAAACAGGCTTATGAAGCAGTTCCAGGGCATGAGCGGATTTATTTAGGGGATATGGACACAAGAGATACAGACTATCAAAGAATAATTTATCACCCGGAAGTGAAAAGAGAAGTCTGAGAATTTAACCCCCAGTAAAGGAGTTAAAAGTATTTATTTTCATGAAGATGATTATTGTCAAATAGAGATTTTACCTGTTCAGAATTACAACTACTGTAAACAAGAAATAGATAAAATCAGTGACTTTAGTGATAAACATAAAGTGGAAGATGGGATTGGCTGGACGGATATGTACATTAGGAATTGTCATTACATATATTCCTACTAAGAAAGGCACCCTATACCTTGCTGTATTCGTAGACCTATTCTCAAGAAAAGTTGTTGGATGGTCAATGAGTAACAAAATGAAAGATACTTTAGTAATTGATGCATTTTTACAAGCCTATGGAAAAGAACGTCCTAATACAGGATTAATTGTTCATACCGACCAAGGTTCTCAGTATACTGGTGGTAATTTCAGGACAATTCTCGCAAAGTATGGTGCTAAACATAGTAATAGCCGGAAGGGAAACCCTTACGATAATGCAGTAATGGAATCTTTTTATCGGACAATAAAGCGAGAGCTCATTCAAGGATCACACTATATGACACCT